>DATATJ010000111.1:0-7373 GCA_036268855.1 Vicinamibacterales bacterium | reverse complement strand
TCGCGGCGACCGTGGACGTCGCCTCGGGTCCGAGCGTGCCGATGTAAACGCCTTCATGGACCGCCTCGAACAGACGGGCGAAGGCGGCGGCGCGGCGTTCCACGAGGGAGATTATAGCGACTGCGCGCGGCGCGCTCCGGTACGCTCGGCTAAAGCCTTCGCGCTACCCTTTGCGCGGCCACACGCATCTGGAAACCCGCTCTAGTGGTCGTGGCCGCCGGGCGCGGCGGGCGTCGGCGTGTGGCTCGGCATCCGGCCTGCCCATTCCTTCTCGATCGTGGCGCGAATCTCGGCCACCGACTTTCCGGCGGCGAAGAGCTGCCGCGAGCGATCCGCGACGTCCAGGCACACGGCGCACTCCATGCCGTGATCCTCCCACGCGATCACGTCGCCGTTGACGGCGCGCTCGCGCACGAAGCAATCCTCGTTGCCGCGGTGGCCGCTGCGCTCGCAGCCGCAGAAGCACGGCACGTAGCTGAGCACCTCAGGATGCTCCGCGGCGAACGTGTAGGCCGCGCGCACGACTTCCGGCGATCGCGGCGTCGGATAGCCGGGGAACTGCAGCGCAGGCAGGTTGGCCTGCTTGTGCGGTTTGAGATCGGCGGCGGGAACCGGCGTCGCGGCCGTCTGCGCGGGCGTCGCAGCCGCCGTCGCCTGTTCGACTGCCGGAGCGCTCTGCCGGAAGTAGACGAAGGCGCCGACGGCAAGGGCGAGCGCCACGACGGTGGCGATTCGCGCGCCCGAGCCGCGCTTCGGTTCGGCCGGCGGCGGGGGAGTGGCCGCCGGCGATTTCGACGAAGGTTTTTTGCCCATGTGCTCTCCACCTCATTCTACCGTGCCGCGGCCGTCCGGCGACAAGTGGATGGAGCGCGTGTCACGGGCCGTGCGGCGGCTCGCGGAGGGGCATTGGAAGGCGTCGTAAGATTGTGCGACCCATGCCTCTGGCTTCCGTCGAATCCGCACCGGCCGTCAACCGGCGCGCTTATGTCGCGTGGGCGCTGGTCTGCCTCGTCTGGGGCACGACCTATCTCGCTATTCGCATCAGCCTCGAGACCATTCCGCCGCTGCTGATGGCCGGCTTCCGCTGGGTCACGGCCGGGTCGCTGCTGGTTGCGGCGCTGAAGCTGCGCGGCGAGCGGCTGCCGGAGCCGCGATCGTGGCCGTCACTTGCTCTCCTCGGCGTGCTGCTCCTCGGATTCGGCAACGGCGCTGTCGTCTGGGCGGAGCAGACGGTGGCGAGCGGGCTCACTGCCGTGCTCGTGGCGATGTGCCCGTTCTGGATGGTCGGACTCGAAGCGTTCATGCCGGACGGCGATCGGCTGACGCCGCGCCGCGTGGCCGGCTTGCTCGTCGGCTTCGCAGGCATCGTGATGTTGGTGTGGCCGGAAGTGGATGTCCAAGGCGGGCGGCTGTTTCTCGGGGGCGCGATCTCGGCGCAGATCGCATGCGTCGGGTGGGCGCTGGGCTCGACGTACGCGCGGCGGCGCGGCCACGAAGAAAATGTCCTCGGCGCCGCGGCGTTCGAAATGCTCTTTGGCGGGCTCGCGCTGCTGGCCGCCGGGATGGCGGTTGGCGAGTGGCGGCACCTCGCGTTCACCCCGCGCACGTCAGCCGCGCTCGCGTACCTGATCGTGTTCGGCGCCGTCGTCGGATTTTCCGCGTACGCCTACGCGCTCAAGCACCTGCCTGTCGCGACCGTGTCGCTGTATGCCTATGCGAATCCGGTGATCGCCGTGGTGCTCGGCACGATCGTCTTGAAGGAACCGTTCGACGTCCGGATGGGCGTCGCGGCCGGTATCGTGCTGCTCGGGATGGCGCTCGTGCGAGAGCGGCGTTCAATCTAGAGCGCGAAGGCTCGGCCGGGCGCGCTGCCGCCCGGGACGCACAGCCAAAGCCCTCGCGCTGCAGTCTCTCTCGACGCAGCGCCCTAGACGACGCGGCGTCCACTGATCAATCGCACCAGGAACAGCACGATCGCGATGACCAGCAGCACATAGATGAAATTTCCCAGCGTGTAGCCGCTGACCACCCCGAGCAGCCACAGTACGATCAAAATGATCGCAATGGTTTCAAGCATTCGACCCCTCCATTCCTCGGGCGTCCCAAAGTGCAACTTGGGTGCCGCCCTCGGCCGTTGGCGCGCGCGGCTCGGCCTGGCCATTTGCCTCAGCTTTCTCCCGATCGCCGCCGGGGCGCAGCCGCCAGCGACCGATTCCCAACCTGAGCCGGAGGGAAACGCTGCGGTCGAGACTGTGAAGTTTCTTGCTGGTGGGGCGCTCGCATTCGTCACGCACGAAGGCGGTCATCTGGTGCTCGACGCGGCATTCGACGGCCACGCGCGCCTCGAGAGCATCCACTTCGGACCGGTGCCGTTCTTCGCGATTACGCACCGGCCCGATCTGTCGCCGCGCCGGGAATTCATGGTGTCGTCGGCTGGATTCTGGACGCAGGAAGCCACCAGCGAGTGGCTGCTGACGACGCATCCGGATCTGCGGCACGAACGCGCCGCGCTTGCGAAGGGCGTTCTCGCGTTCAACGTGCTGACGTCGGTGGGCTACGGGCTCGTCGCATTCGCGGAGGCGGGCCCATTCGAGCGCGACACGCGCGGCATGGCCAGCGCCATCGGCGTCAACGAGCGCACGATCGGCGCGATGGTGATCGCGCCGGCGGTGTTCGACGCCTACCGGTACTTCAGGCCGCGGGAACGATGGGCCGTGTGGGCGTCGCGGGCGGCGAAAGCGGGGCGCGTACTGCTGGTCTTGAAGTAGCCGCGCGGCGGACCGCTGACGCTACGACGCGTCAGACTGCACCGGCGGCCCGAGCGCAAAGGTCATCGTGCCTTCCAGCACCACCTTGCCGTTGACGCGCGCGTCGCCTTGGAGCAGACCCATGCGGCTGCGCAGCCGGATCACGCGGGCTTCGATCACGACGACGTCGCCGGGATAGACCGGCAGGCGATAGCGCACGCGCTCGATGCCGGCGAAGAACGGGAGGCGCTGCCGGTTCTCGGGCTTCGCGAGCACGAGAATCGCCCCGACCTGCGCGACGACTTCGGTGAGGATCGTCGGCGGCAGCACCGGCGATCCGTTCGCGCCGTGCCACAGGTACCGCTCGTTCAGCGAGACGTTCTTGATGCCGACGATCCGCTTGTCCACCTCGAGCTCCGTGATGCGATCCACGAGCAGGAACGGATAGCGGTGCGGCAGGATGCGCTCAATCGCCGAGTAGTCGAGCGGAAGTGTCAGGTCCATGGGGCCCAGCGATTATACTAGCGGGGCTGCAGTCCCGCGCGCCGAGCGCCGAGGCAAGGAAGACACCCAACGTGACCGATTCGACCGCGCCGGCCGTGCCGAAGCCGGCCTACACCACGGAGGCGCTGACCACGCTCTTCGCGCTCGGGCGCGAAGTCACGTCGGTTCTCGACCTCGACGAGCTGCTGCAGAAGATTCCGCAGCTCATCGCACGGCTGACGAACTTTCAGGCGTTCGCCGTGTACCTGCTCGATCCGCGACAGGACGAGCTGATGGTGGCGTACTCGGTCGGCTATCCGGAGGACGTCGCGCGGTCGCTCCGCCTCAAGGTCGGCCACGGCCTGGTCGGCGCCGCGGTCGCGGCGGGGGAGCCCGTGCTGGTGAACGACGTCCACGCGGATCCGCGCTACTTCGAGGCGGTGCCCGGTTCCCGGGCGGAGCTCGTCGTGCCGCTTCGCCGGAAGGGCCGCATCATCGGCGCGCTCAACCTGCTGAGTCATTCGGTCGGACAGTTCACCGAGACCGACGAAGCGGTGCTGCGGCAGTTCGGCGCCCACGTCGCGGTGGCGATCGAGAACGCACGCCTCTTCGAGCACGAGCGCGAGTACACCGGCACGCTCGAAACGCTGTCGGACATCGCGCGCGAGTTCGGCGCGATCCTCAACCTCGACGAGCTGCTCACGCGCATCGCGAACCTCACCCGGCGCGTGATCGACTACCGGACGTTCGGCATCCTGCTCGTCAACGAAGACCTGAACGAGCTCGAGATGAAGGTCGCCGTGCGGTACGGCGACAAGATCACCGTGCCGCGCGTCAAAATCGGCGACGGCCTGGTCGGTCACGCGGCGCTGCACAAGCAGGTGATCCTCGTGCCTGACGTCTCGGTTGACGATCGCTACATCAAGGTCGTGGACGATGCGCGGTCGGAGCTGGTGATTCCGCTGCTGCTGAAGGATCGCTGCATCGGCGTCTTCGATCTCGAGAGTCCCGAGCTCGACGCGTTCAGCAAGGCGCACATCGAGATTCTCACGCTGCTCGCGAGCCAGGCGGCGGTCGCGATCGAAAACGCCCGGCTGTACGAGACGATCCGCGCCAACGAGATCCGGCTCGAAAAGGAAATCCGGTTCGCGCAGCGCGTGCAGGCCGCCCTGCTGCCGACGGAATTGCCGAAGCGCCTCAAGGGCGTCGATGTGGCGTCGCGATTCTCGCCCGCGCGGGAGCTCGGCGGCGATCTGTACGATTTCCTCGCGCCCGAGCCGAACAGTCTCGTCGTCGCCGTTGGCGATGTGTCGGGCAAGGGCGTGCCGGCCGCGCTCTATAGCGCGTTTGCCGGCGAGCTGGTGCGGTCGCGGACGTTCCGCCGCCGGTACGCGCCGGAGCGCTTCAGCCCGGCGGGCGTTCTGGCGTCGATGAACACGATTCTGCACGAGCGGCAGCTCGAAGAGTATTACTGCACGCTCTGCTACGCGGTGTTCGAGTTCAAGCGGCGCGTCCTGACGCTCGCCAATTCCGGCCTGCCGTATCCGATCCGCTGCAGCGGCGACTCGGTGGCGCAGATCGAGCTGCCGGGCGTCCCGCTCGGGTCGTTCGCCGGATCGTCGTACGACGAGCTGACGATCGATCTCGCGCCGGGCGACGTGTACGTCTTCTTCAGCGACGGCGTGTCGGAGGCGAACGACGCGCTCGGCCGCGAGTTCGGCTACGACCGCCTGCTCGCGGTGATTCGCGAGACGCGCCACGAGTCTGCGCGCGCGATCGTGGACACGATCTTCAGCGCCGTTCAGGCGTTCCGCGGCGACACGCCGCCCAACGACGACATGACCGCGGTGGCGCTGCGCATCACGGCATGAGCGCCGGACTCGCCAGTCTTCATCGCGAAGGCACGAACGGCACGAAACGCACGCAGCGCACGAAGAAGCTCCTGTACAAAGTGGTCTTCGTGTCCGCCGTGATCCTTCGTGCCTCCCTGATAGGCGGAGCTGCTGCCCCGCCTTCCCCCACGGCCGCAGAGTTGAGATCGCAGCTCGAACATCGCGTGCAGGATCTGGCCGCGCACGTGGACGGCGTCGTCGGGTACGAGGCGCTCGATCTGACGTCGGGCGAGCGCTTCGGCGCCCTCGAGCACAGCGTCTTTCCGACGGCGTCGACGATCAAGCTCGCGATCGTCTACGAGCTGTTCAAGCAGGCGGAGGAAGGTCGCATCACGCTGGACGAGCGGATCACGCTGGATCGCGGCAAGGCGGTGGGCGGCAGCGGCGTGCTCCACGATCTGGGCACGCCGACGCTGTCAGTGCGCGATTACGCCACGCTGATGGTCATGCTCAGCGACAACACCGCCACCAACGTCCTGATCGATCTGGTAGGGCTGTCGAACGTGACGGCGCGGATGCAAGGGCTTGGTCTCGGCGCGACGAAGCTGCGGCGCCACATGATGGATCTCGAGGCAGCGCGGCGCGGCGACGAGAATGTTTCGACGCCAGCCGACATCGTGAGGCTGCTACAGACGCTCCAGACCGGAGCTGGGCTGGCGCCAGCCAGCCGGGATGCGGCGCTCGCCTTGCTCGAGAAAACCAAGGTCAGCCGCTTGCGCCAGGGGCTGCCGCCCGGAATCGAAACGGCCGACAAGCCTGGCGAGCTCGAAGGTGTTCGCGTGGACGCCGGCATCGTGTTCGCGAAAAACCGGCCGTACATCCTCTGCGTGATGACGACGTACTTGAAGAGTGGAGCAGAAGGCGAGCGCGCGATCGTGGAGATCTCGCGCGTCGTGTACGAGTACTTCAGCCGGATCGGTGGCGGTGGGGAATACGGGCGAAAAATTTATAATTAGGAATTCGTGAGGCCGCACCGAATCGTGGAGCGTGAAAGACGGGATACGGCGATGCCAGCGCCTGCCTGAAGTTACGTACCCCGGTGACTCGATGCGACCCGCGGGCATACACATCAAATCGCGTGCCCGCCGCCGACCGCGCGATCAGGCCGAAATTCGCCAAATTCGCCGCGCGCTGCACAGAGCGTCCTGCCCGGGAGACGGGCCACTGACCTCCGGGGAGAACGAAACGAAATTTGAGGATTTGAGGATTTGGGAATTTGGGAATTTGAGGATTTTGAGGAAGTTTGGGATGCGGGGGATTTTGGGACGTGAATGACCGTCGAAATCCTTAATTCCCCAACTCCCCAACTCCCCAAATTCTCAAATCCTCAAATTCAATAGACGCCAAGATACCGTTCGACTTCCCATGGCGAGACGTGCTTGATGTAGTCGAGCCACTCCTCGCGCTTGGCCTCGAGGAAATGCTCGAACAGGTGTTCGCCGAGCGTGTCGCGGACGAGGTCGTCTTTTTCGAGCTCGTCGAGCGCCTCATTCAGGTTGCCGGGCAGCTCGTCGATGCGGAGGTGGCGCCGCTCGCGGTGGCTCATCCTGTAGATGTTCTTGTTGATCGGCGGTCCCGGGTCCAGCTTCTGCTCGATGCCGTCGAGCCCCGCGCGCAGCATCACCGCCAGCGCCAGGTACGGGTTGCACGACGGATCCGGCATGCGCAGCTCGATCCGCGTGCCGGTGCCGCGCGTCGCCGGTACGCGCACCAGCGGACTCCGGTTCTTCTCGGACCATGAGATCGCCGTGGGTGCTTCGTATCCGGGGACGAGCCGCTTGTACGAGTTCACGAGCGGATTGGTGATCGCGCAGAAGCCCTTCGCGTGCCGCAGCACGCCGCCGATGTACTGGAGGCATGTCTCGCTCAGCTGCCACGGCGCCCGCGCATCGTAGAAGATGTTCGCGTTGTTCGCGAAGAGCGACATGTGCGTGTGCATCCCCGAGCCGTTGATGCCGTAAATCGGCTTCGGCATGAACGTCGCGTGGAGCCCGTTCCGGATCGCCACGTTCTTCACGACGAAACGGAACGTGCTGATGTTGTCCGCCGTCGTCAGCACGTCGTCGTAGCGGAAATCGATCTCGTGCTGCCCGGGCGCGACCTCGTGGTGCGCCGCCTCGACGTGGAACCCCATCGCCTCGAGGGCCAGGACGATCTCGCGGCGGACGTCCTCGCCCTGATCGACCGGGCTGAGGTCGAAGTAGCTGGCCGCATCGTGCGTCTCGGTTGTCGGCGCGCCGTTCCGGGTTTG
>DATATJ010000110.1:0-9657 GCA_036268855.1 Vicinamibacterales bacterium | reverse complement strand
CGACAATGACCTTCATACGCATGGGGCGCATTATAATCCTCACGTTCAGACCATGAGGAAATCATCGCTCGCCGTCGCCGCGCTCACGATCGCGGCCTCGGCCGTCGTCGGGACCGGCCGGTTCGGGCCAGCGGCCGCCGGGCGGGATTCGCTGTCCGGCATCGCATCCCCTTCCGACAGGCCGAGCGCTGTCGAACGGCAGACCGGCCAGGCGGGCGAACAGGACTGGCCGGTATATGGCGGCGATCCGGGTGGAACCAAATACTCGACGCTCACCGAGATCAATCGCCAGACCGTTTCGCGCCTCGGTCAGGCGTGGGAGTGGTCGCCCCACGAGAAGGCGCTCTCTGAGTTCGGTACGCGCCCGGGCAATTTCCAGACGACGCCGTTGATGATCGACAACGTGCTGTATTTCAGCACGCCGTACAACCGCGTCGTGGCGCTGAGCGCGGAGACCGGTGCGCAAATCTGGTCGTACGATCCCAAGGCGTATGAGGATGGGCAGCCGGCGAATGGCACCGGTTTCGTCCACCGCGGCGTCGCCGCCTGGCGCGACAGCGCGGCGGGGGGGAAGCTGCGCATCTTCATGAACAGCCGGTATCGCCTGATCTGCCTCGACGCTGAAACAGGCACGCCTGTTCAGAGCTTCGGCGAGAACGGGATCGTGGACCTGAGCCGCGGCCTTGTCTGGGCGATCAACAAGAAGCACTACTCCAACACGTCGCCACCGATTGTTTACAAGGATCTCGTCATCCTCGGCAACGGCGTCGGCGATCGCCTGGTTTACAAGAACGATCCGCCCGGCGATGTGCGTGCGTTCGATGCGCGCACAGGCAAGCAGGTCTGGGCCTTCCACACGGTTCCGCAGAAGGGCGAGTTCGGCAACGAGACGTGGGGTCACGATTCGTGGAAGGTCACCGGTCACACGAACGTGTGGGCGCCGATGTCGGTGGACGCGGCGCGCGGTCTCCTGTATCTGCCGGTCAGCACGCCGAGCAACGATTTTTTCGGCGGCCACCGTCCGGGTGCGAATCTCTTCGGCGAATCGCTCGTGTGCCTCGACGCAGCGACCGGTATCCGCAAGTGGCACTTCCAAATCATTCATCACGGCCTCTGGGACTACGACAACCCGTCTCCGCCGAATCTCGTCACCATTCACGCCGGCGGCCGCACGATTGACGCCGTCGTCCAGCTGACCAAGCAGGGCTTCGCGTACGTTTTCGATCGCGTCACCGGTAAGCCCGTGTGGCCGATCGAAGAGCGCGCCGTGCCCGCCAGCGACGTGGCAGGAGAGCACGCCTGGCCGACGCAGCCCTTTCCGACCAGGCCGCCGGCGTTCACCGAACAGGGCGTGACGCTCGACGACGCATTCGATCTGACGCCGGAGCTGAAGAAGGCGGCGCAGCGCGAGCTGCAGAAGTACCGGATCGGGCCGCTCTTCACGCCGCCGAGCGTGCGCGGCACGGTGCAGCGGCCGGGGATCATCGGCGGCGCGAACTGGGGCGGCGGGGCGTTCGATCCCGAGACGGCACTGCTGTTCCTCAAGACGACGAATCAGGCGCACATCGGGCGCGTCGGACCGCCCGACAACACGCGGCCAGGCGAAGTAGACGCCGACTACACGCGCGTCGGCAACACCAACGCCGAATTCATGCACGGCATTCCGCTGCTCAAGCCGCCCTACGGACGGCTGGTCGCGATCGACCTGAATGCGGGCACGATCCGGTGGCGCGTGCCGTTCGGCGATACGCCGTCGCTGCGGCGTCATCCCGCGTTGAAGGACGTGCCGCTGCCCGCCGTCCTTGGCGTGGCTGGCGCCCCCGGCGTGCTCGCGACGAAGGGCGGCCTCGTGTTCGCTGGCGGGGGAGACCTCGCGTTCCACGCCGTGGACTCGAGCAGCGGCGCCGAGCTGTGGCACGCCGCGCTGCCGCGGCGCGCCAACGCGACGCCGATGACCTATCGATCGCGCAGCGGCCGGCAGTTTGTCGTCATCGCAACCGGCGGTGGGGAAGATGCGGCGCTCGTCGCGTTCGCCCTCGAAGCGCCCATTTCGAGAGCGGGAGAGTCACGGTGATCAGACTTCTGGTGTTCTGTTTGACGTGGCTCGCGCCCGCCATGATCTCGGGCGTGGTCCACGACGCGACCGGGGGCGCGGTGCCAGGCGCCACGGTGATCGTCCGCCCGGCGTCGGGTCCCGAGCGCCAGGCGCTCACCGGCCAGGACGGACAATTCACGATCGAAGCGCCCGAGGCCGGCGACATCACCGTCGTCGTCCGTGCCGGCGGCTTCGCGGAGCTGACGCAGCGCGTCGCCGCGGGCGATCGCGGGCGCAGCCTCGATCTGGTCGTCGCGCCGGCGGCGCTGCTCGAGACCGTGACGGTGACGCCCACGCGCAGCGAACAGCGGCTCGGCGACATTCCCGCGAGCGTCAGCGTGCTCACGTCCGACGACATCCGCAGCTCGCCGGCGGTCGTGGCCGACGATGTGCTGCGCCAGATCCCGACGTTCAGCCTGTTCCGTCGATCGAGCAGCCTGTCCACGCATCCAACGTCGCAAGGTGTGTCGCTCCGGGGCATCGGGCCAAGCGGCGTCAGCCGCACGCTGGTGCTCGTGGACGGGACGCCGTTCAATGATCCGTTCGGCGGCTGGGTGTACTGGACGCGCGTGCCGCTCGAGGGCACCGACCGCATCGAAGTGGTGGACGGTTCCAGCTCGAGCCTGTACGGCAATTACGCCATGGGCGGCGTCATCAACATCGTCAGCCACCGCCCGGAGCGGCGGTCGATCGAGCTCAAGCCGCAGTACGGCAACGACAACAGCCCCAAGATCGACGCCTTCGGCAGCGATATCTGGGGCAAGGTCGGCGTCACGGTGGACGTGAGCGCCTTCAACACGGACGGCTTCCCGGTCGTCGCTCCGAGCGAACGCGGGCTGATCGACAACAACGCCACGGTCAACTTTCACAACGTCAGCGCAAAGGCGGAGTACAGCGCCACGGATTCCATGAAGGCGTCGATGCATGCCGGCTACTTCGGCGAGAATCGCGGCAACGGCAAGATCGGCGAGGTGAACGACACGCGCTGGACGACGGCGGGCGGGGGCGTCCGCGCCGCGTTGCCAGGACAGAGCGAGCTCGAGGCGAGCGTGTTCGCCGACATCGAAGCGTTTCACAGCACGTTTCTCGCCGTGACGCCGCCGTCGGCTTCCGTGGCGGCGCGCAGCATCGTGCGGCTCTCGGTGGACCAGCATGTGCCGACGCATGCGGTCGGCGGCATGGCGCAGTGGTCAAAGGCGCTGAGCGGATCGAATTACTTCAGTGCTGGCGGCGACTGGCACTGGGTGGACGGCGACAGCCAGGAGGGCGCGTACAACGCCGCGCCTGGCATTGTGGTTCCGCCGACGCAGCGGGCCGTGCTGGCACTGCAGCGCGTCTCTGGTGGAACGCAGCAGATCGTCGGCGCGTACGTGCAGGACATCATGACGCCGCTGCCGGACCTGACGGTCACACTGAGCGCCCGCGGCGACCACTGGCTGAACTACGACGCCCACAACCTGGAGACGGCCATCATCCCGGGCACGGCCACGAACAACCAGTCGTCGCTGCCCGATCGCAGCGACACGGCGGTGAGCCCGCGCGCGGCGGCGCGGTATCAGGTCGCCAGGTGGATCAGCGCGTGGGGCGACATCGGCTCGGGCTTCCGCGCACCGACGCTCAACGAGCTGTACCGTCAGTTCCGCGTCGGCACGGTGCTGACGCTGCCGAACAATCAACTCGGCCCCGAGCGGCTGGTCGGCGGTGAGGCGGGCGTCAGCATCGAGCCCGCCCACAACGTGACCGTGCGCACGACATGGTTCGACAACCGCGTGACCAATCCCGTGTCGAACGTCACGTTGTCCACGGTGGGCGCCACCGTCACGCAGCAGCGGCAGAATCTGGGCGCGACGCGCATCTGGGGCGTGCAGAGCGACGCGGAGTACCGGATCGGGGCTGCCTGGAAGTTTGCCGGCGCGTATCTCTTCAATCACGCCAGGGTGACCGACGGCGGTGTGGCCAACGCCGCGCTCGTCGGCGACACGCTGCCGCAGGTGCCGACCAACCGCGGATCGCTGCGGGCCTCGTACGCGAGCACCCGATACGTCAGCGTCACGCTCGACGTGCAGTTTCTCGGGCGGCAGTTCGATGACGATCAGAATGTGCGGGGCATCCCGGCGGCGGCGCTCGCCGACGCCGGCTATGCCGTGTCAACGGCACCTGGGCTGCCCGGATACACCGTGGTCGATCTGACCGCATCGCGCACGCTCGCGCGCAACCTCGACGTGTTCGTCGGTGCGCAGAACCTGTTCGATCGGCAGTATTTCGTGGGCACCTTGCCGACGACGACCGGCACGCCCCGGCTGGTGAATGCCGGCGTTCGCGTGCGCTTCTCCGCGCGCTGACCTCAGTCGTGTCGCCGGGCCGCGGTCGGTCCCCTGATCGCCTGCCGTGCGAACGCGCATCGAAGAAGCCATTTCACCCATGGCGGATGGGTTGGCCAGCAACTTGCTGTCGCTCAGTCAAGAACCGGGGATGGCTTCGTCCGGTCGTGACAGCTCAGCTAGACCCATTGGCCGACGCCTATGAAACTGATTGTTCAGCCGGACGCCGGAATTCCCCCGATCGCCAGCGCAATCAAGCAGGCGAGGAAAACGATCGACATCGTGATCTTCCGCCTCGATCGCTACGAGATCGCGCGCGAGCTCGAGGCCGCGGTCTCGCGCGGGGTGCACGTTCGTGCGCTGACGGCCCATCAGAATCGGGGAGGCACCAAGAGCCTGCGCAGGCTCGAGATGCAGCTGCTCGAGAGCGGCGTCACGGTGTCACGTACTGCTGACGACCTCGTGCGGTATCACGGCAAGATGATGATCGTGGACGGCCGTCTCCTGCACGTCTACGGTTTCAACTTCACCGACCTCGACATCAAGAAGAGCCGGAGCTTCGGCGTCATCAGCAAGAATCCTCGGCTGGTGCAGGAGGCGATCAAGCTGTTCGAGGCCGATTTCGAGCGGCAGCCCTATACGCCGGGCTGCGATCGCTTCGTGGTGAGCCCGGAGAACGCGCGCGAACGGCTCGGCGCCTTCATCAAGGCCGCGCGCAAGCAGCTCCTCATTTACGATCCCGGCCTCACCGACGACGCGATGGTGAGGTTGCTCCTGGAGCGCCAGAAATCCGGCGTGGACGTGAGGATCATCGGCGGGGTGGACGCGAAAGGCCAGCTGCACTGCGAGAAATATCCGGGCAAGCGCCTGCACGTCCGCGCGATCGTTCGCGACAGCAAGCGCGCCTTCGTCGGCAGCCAGAGCCTGCGACGGCTCGAGCTCGAAGAGCGCCGCGAGGTCGGCGTCATCGTCACCGACGACCGGGTCGTCCGCGAGATGCAGACGGTGTTCGAAGCCGATTGGGCGCAGACCGATTCGGGGAAGAAGGAAGCGAAAAAGGCCGAGAAGGCCGAGAAAAAAGAGGAAGTCGCCGCCGTCTCGTGAGGCGCCTACGTATCGGCGCGCGGACGCACGTGCAGGTCGGCCCCGGCCGCGACGTGCTGTGGCGATCGCCAGAAGTCCATCGTCGAGACGCGGTGCACGCAGCCAACCGTGCAGAATGGCGCGCACGACTTGGGCGTGGCGAACTCGCGGCGGATGTCGTCGATCGTGTACGTCTCCAGCGGCACGCCGGGGTAGCCGCGCTGCTGCGAGCAGTAATGCACGAGGCCTTCCTCGCAGATGTATAAGTACCGTCCGCCGGCGCGGCAGCGCCATTCGTTGGGCTTCCCATCCGCCAGGTTGTCCTGAAAGCTGCGAATCCCGGAATACAGGTTTTTCAGCAGCTGGCCGGACCCGTTGATGGCCGCCGACACATCGTCGAATACCTTGCGCTCGGGCGGCGCGAGCGGCTTGAGGCGGCCACCGCCGTCGTGGATGATCCCGATCGACGTGGAGAAGCCGAGCTCGCGCGCGCGAGTGTTGATCGTGCGTGCATCCTCTGGATTCTTGATGCCGCCGCCGAGCACCGAATTGATGTTGACGTCGAACGTGGCGTAGTCGCGCAGGTGCTGCAGCTTCTTGTCGAGCAGCCGCAGGCTCTTCTTCGACACCTCGTCCGGCTCGATGTTGTCGATGCTGATCTGGAGGAAGTCGAGGCCCGCGTCGTTCAACGCCTCGATGCGTTTGGGCACCAGGAAATAGCCGTTGGTGATCAGGCCGGCCATCATCCCGCGGGCGCGGATGCGCCGGATGAGATCGTCGAGATCGGGATGCAGCATCGGCTCGCCGCCGCTGAACGCCACGACCGAAGTGCCGAGGTCCGCCAGCTTGTCGATCCGGCGGACCAGCACGTCGGTGGCGACGGGCGGCGAAACCTTGTCGTATTCGTTGCAGTAGCCGCAGTCGATGTTGCAGCGCCGGATCGGCACGATCTGGACCAGCAGCGGGTGCGCGGTGTGCGTGAGACCGCGCACGAATTCGCGCGCCGAGCGAGTTTTCCGGCTGAGAGTGGTCGTCAGGCTCGCCACGGGATCCTGAAATTATAGCATTTCAGGCGGCCGACTCAGCTGGGCGCGTGCGGCGGATGCGGTCGCCGACCTTCAGCGATCCGCTGAAGATCGTCCCGACCGGGATCAAGCCGAAGAGGCGGTGCCGTGCGACGGCGGCCAGACCGGCCGACGCGATGCACCCGCAGTTCGAGCAGTCGGGCTCTCCGCCGAACTGGCATGGCGTAATTTTCGTGGTCAGATCCGCGGAGATCGTCGTCGTCGTGCGGGCGAACACGCAGTCGTCGGGCGAATCCGGGGGTACCGCATAGACCTCGATGAGCCCCTGCGGCAGCGCCAGCTTGGGGTACTTCACACGCAGCGCCATCAGATCGGCGACGACGCGTTCGCGGTCGGCTGGCGTGAGGCGCTCCTCCGACACCTCGCCGATCTGCGGAGTGTACAGGCTGAACCAGATCTTGGTGACCGGCGCCTGCGTCGACCAGAACTTGAGAAAGTCTTCGAGGTAACCGGGCCGATTCACCTGCTGTCGCGTGATCGTGCAATGCACGGTGATCTCGTGGCCGACGATGTGCTTGAGGATGCGATCATAGGTCGCAGGCGTGCGTCGTTTGTCGTGCTCCGGCTGCAGGCCGTCGATCGACACAACCAGCGACAGGCGCTTGATGCCGCGCCACTCGGCCGGAATCTCGCGGACCGCGCTGGTGACGACCTGGACGTGCATGCCGCGGGCGGAGAGCATCGGCAGCAGCGTGGTCAACTCGCGATAGCGCACGAGCGGTTCGCCGCCGACGATTGAGAGATGGAGCGGCTTGTGGCGATCCACCAGCGCCAGCACGCCGTCGATGAGTTCCTGCCCCTTGAAGTCCCTGACTTCGCGGAGCGTGAGGTCGCCGCCGAGATGATCGTCGCCGTATGCATAGCACCCGGGACAATGCAGCGGACACTCGCGTGTGATTTCGATCGAGAGCGCTGGAGTGTAACCCGTGAGGATCCGACCCCACGCCGAAAGAATACCTTCCATTTCTCCACTATAGCAGCGTCTGTTAGGATTCCCCAGCTACGAGGAGACGTTGTATGAAAAGACGCACGCTGTTGCAATGGATCGCATCGACGGCCGCGATCCTGCCGCTCGAACGGATCCGGCTGCTAGCTCAGCCACGGGAGCTGACGCCGGAAGCGATCGCGACGCTTCACGACATCGCGGCGACCGTGGTTCCGTCGTCGCTGGGAGCGGCGACGGTTCGCGACACGGCGGACAAGTTCGTCGTCTGGACGCGCGGCTATCGGGAGGGCGTGCCGCTCGAACACGGTTATGGCCATCCGCGGCTTCGCCGGTCGCCGCCGTCGCCCGTGCCGCTGTACAACAGCCAGCTCGCCGTTCTCGACGCGGCGGCGCGCGCGAAAGGCGCGTCCTTTGCCGCGCTGGATCTCGAGACGCGCCGCGCGATCATCGACGCCTCGCTGACCAAGGCCAACGTGAGGACGTTGCCCGCTCGACCGGCCGGGCAGCATGTCGTCGCCGATCTGATGGCGTTCTATTTCCGCAGCAGCGAAGCGAATGACGCGTGCTACCACGCCGCGATCGGGCGCGAGGTGTGCCGTCCTATTGCCATCACCACCCGGAAGCCCGCGCCGCTCAAGTGACGAGATTCGACGTTACGAGGTATTGAACATGTCCGTCCACGAATCCGACATCTGCATCATCGGCGGCGGCATCACGTCGGCCATGCTGGCGCAGAAACTGTCGGTCCTCAAACCTGGCATCGCCATCACCGTCGTCGAGGCGGGGAAGTCGATCTTCGACACGCAGAATCGGGGCCGCTATCGCGCGCGCACGCTCGCATACGGCGAGCACCCATGGCCGGGCGATTTCATCGAGGACCAGCAGGGCACCGGCAACATCTCGATGACGATGGCGGTCGGCGGCCTGGCGCTGCATTGGGGCGGGGCCTGCAATCGCTTTTCGGAAGAGGACCTGCGGCTGCAGTCGATGTACGGACTCGCCGCGGATTGGCCGATCGAATGGTCGGAGCTCGAGCGCTACTACTGTGAAGCGGAGCGGCGCCTGAATGTCAGCGGCGAGCCCAGCCCGCATCCCGAGGACCGGCGGAGCGAGCCCTATCCGCAAGGGCCCATCCCGCTGTCGTACAACCTGCAGACGCTGAAGGGATGGGCGGAGCAGAGCGGCGTGAAGTTCTCGCCGCTGCCGATGGCGCGCAACCTCACGGATTTCGACGGCCGCGGCAGCTGCTGTGTGTATGACACCTGCGGCGACGTGTGCCCATCAGGCGCCCGCTATTCGCCCGACTTCACGTTCCGTCAATTGATGGCGCCGAAGAAGATCGCGCTTCATGATCAAACCCTGGTGCGGCGGCTGGTGCTCGACGAGAAGCGGCCGACGATTGTCGCAGCGCAGGGGTACCACCAGGATCGGCCAGGCGAGATGATCGAATATCGCGCGAAGACGTTCGTGATCGCCTCCGGCTACTGCTGGAGCTCGCATCTCCTGCTCCTCTCGTCGAACACGCGGTTTCCCAACGGGGTCGCGAACAGCTCGGGCCTGGTCGGCCGGTACATGAACGGCCACAAGTTCATTTCGGCCACGGCGAACATCGACGCGCAGACCTATCCCGGCCAGAACATGACGCACAGTTTGATTTCGCGGCAGTACTTCCGCTGCCAGACCGATCGCCCGTTCGTGCGGCACGACACACGCGTCTGGGAGAGCTCCGCGGGACGCGATCCGCGTCTGCGGTCGGCCGATGGCAAGCTGCTGCTGGGCGACGAAGTGATGGACGACTGGCGATCGCGTGCCACGGGGAGTGCCGTGCGGCTCCGCGCGTACTGCGATGTGCACCCGTCCATCGACAGCCGTCTCACGCTCGATCCGTCGAAGAAGAACCGTTACGGCGATCCGATGCCGAAGATCGAGCATCGGTTCGACGAGGCGACGCTGGCGGGGGAAGCGGCGACGAAGGCGCATGTGCTCGGCGTCTTCGACAACCTGGCGAAGGCGAGTAACGGGAAGATCGTCAATACGGGCGAAGGCGACTACCTGGATCATCCAGGCGGTGGCTGCCGCATGGGCACCGATCCGGCCACCAGCGTCTGCAACAGTTACGGCCGGACG
>DATATJ010000109.1:0-5916 GCA_036268855.1 Vicinamibacterales bacterium | reverse complement strand
GCTGATCCTGAACGACCCGTCGGCCGAAGCGTCCAACGCGTCTGTGTTCGGCGCGCCGCGTTCGGCCGCGCCGGCGACGCAGGCGCCGCCGCGGTCCAGCGGACCACAGCAGCCGCCGCGGGTCGGCGGCGACGATGCGGTCGTCAAGACGGTGCGACGCGACGAGCCGAAGGTCGGGAGGAACGACCCGTGCCCGTGCGGAAGCGGCAAGAAATACAAGAAATGCCACGGAGCCGCCGCTTGACGCGGAACAGACAGTCGACCGTCGACAGTCGACGGTCTTCAGTCGCAGTCTTCAGTCGCAATCAGCAATAAGCAATCAGCAATTAGCAATTCGAGTGAGGGCCGACGGTCGTACGTCGGCCCTTTGTGTATCTTGGGGGCGTGAATGAGCGAGATCAATTCCGTGGACCATCTGGTCAAGGACTTCATCGACGGCATCAGCGGCGGACGCACCGCCGACGCGTTCGCCACCGCTCTGACCTTCGATGACATCCTGCTGGTCCCGCAGCACTCGACCGTCCTGCCCCGACACGTCGACGTCAGCACGCAGCTGACGCGGACGATCCGGCTGAACGTCCCGCTGGTGAGCGCAGCGATGGACACGGTCACCGAGTCGCGGCTGGCGATCGCCATGGCGCAGCACGGCGGCCTCGGCGTGATCCACAAGAACCTCGCGATCGACGAGCAGGCGTCCGAAGTGGATCGCGTGAAGCGGTCGGAGAGCGGCATGATCGTCGATCCGATCACGCTCTCCCCCACGCACCGCATCTACGAAGCCCTCGAGCTGATGAAGAAGTTCGCGATCTCCGGCGTGCCGATCACCGAGGACGGCAGCAAGGAAGGGCGCCTCGTCGGCATCCTGACCAACCGCGACCTGCGCTTCGAGACCAACACCAACCGGCCCATCGCCGACGTGATGACGCACGAGCCGCTCTTCACCGTGCCGGTCGGCACCACGCTCGACGCCGCGCGCGAGATCCTGCACTCGCACAAGGTCGAGAAGCTGCTGGTCGTCGATCACGAATACCGGCTCAAGGGGCTCATCACGGTCAAGGACATCCAGAAGGCCGTGAAGTATCCGAACGCGTCGAAGGACAACCTGGGGCGGCTCCGCTGCGGCGCCGCGATCGGCGTCGCACAAGACACGATGGAGCGCGCCGGCGCGCTGGTCGCGGCCAACGTGGACGTGCTCGTCGTCGACACCGCGCACGGCCATTCGCAGGGCGTGCTCGACATGGTCGCCCGGGTCCGCAAGCGCTTTCCGGATGTCGGCCTGATCGCAGGCAACGTCGCCACGGCCGATGGCACGCTCGCGCTCATCGACGCAGGGGTGGACGCGGTCAAGGTGGGCATCGGCGCCGGATCGATCTGCACGACGCGCGTCGTGGCTGGCATCGGCGTGCCGATGATCACGGCAATCATGGACTGCGCGCGCGCCGCCGCCTCACGCGGCATCCCGGTGATCGCCGACGGCGGCATCCGCTTTTCCGGCGACATCACGAAGGCCCTCGCCGTCGGCGCGAGCACGACGATGATCGGCAACCTGTTCGCGGGGACCGACGAGAGCCCGGGCGAGCTGATCCTGTATCAGGGCCGCAGCTTCAAGGAGTACCGTGGCATGGGCTCCATCGGCGCCATGCGGCGCGGCAGCCGCGACCGCTATTTTCAGGACGACTTCGATCTCGAGGCGGTCGGAGCCAACGACAAGCTGGTGCCCGAGGGGATCGAAGGGCGCGTCGCGCACAAGGGCAGCGTCGCCGCGATGATTCATCAGCTCGTGGGCGGCCTGCGCGCCGGGATGGGCTATTGCGGCTGCGCGCGCATTCCGGATCTGCAGCGTGACGCGAAGGTGATTCGCATCACCCCCGCCGGCTTCCGCGAGAGCCACGTGCACGACGTCGCGATCACGAAAGAGGCGCCGAACTATCGATCAGAGTAATTGATAAGTTGGAATTGGGAATTGAGAATTGGCGACGAATTCGCAATTCCGAATTCTCAAGTCCTGATTTCGATCCTTCTGCCGTCTCCGGCGTCGTGGCTCATTCGCACAGTGACCGCGCCGGGCGGCGGCATCGGCAGCTTGTCCGCCCATTCGATGGCGAGGACTCCCTCCTCGGCGATTTCATCGAGTCCGAGATCGTCGATTTCGCGCGGATCGTTCAGGCGGTACAGATCGACGTGAAACAGCGGCAGCCGGCCGCCGCGATATTCCTGCACGAGGGTGAACGTCGGACTGCTCACCTCGTCGCGCGACACGCCAAGGCCTACGGCGAGCCCGCGCACGAAGGCCGTCTTCCCCGCCCCGAGATCCCCGAACAGCAGCACGACGTCGCCCGCCGCGAGCGTCGCCGCGAGCGCGCGGCCAATGGCCACCGTCTCTGATTCCGATCGGGTCGTGGAGGTTGTCTGTATCACAGGCACCCTGATGCGGGCATCTCCCATCGTGCCGGCCGAGTCGTGTCCGTCCTTCAGCCGGATCCCTCACGCGCGACGACCTTGCGGCGCGCGGTCAACTCCATCACGGCGTCGCCGAGATGGGCCGCCAGGTCCTCCGACGTCAGCGCGACTTCCCCTTCGTCGGCGTCCGCCAGGTCGCCCGCCATGCCGTGCAGATACACGGCCAGCTTGCACGCAGCTTCCGCGTCCAGCAGCTGCGCCAGCCAGGCGGCGATCATGCCGGTCAACACGTCGCCGGTGCCCCCAGTGGCCATGCCGGGGTTGCCGGTGGGATTGATGAACACTTTTTCGTTCGGCGTCGCGATCAGCGTGCGGTGGCCTTTCAGCACCACGTAGACATGATGCGCCGACGCGAAATTGCGCGCGATCTCGAGGCGGCTGGCCTGCACCTCGTCGGTGGACATGCCGACCAGACGCGCCATCTCGCCCGGATGCGGCGTGATGATCACGTCGCGCCCCTCCCGGCCGGACAGACGGTCCGGATCGCCCGTGAAGGCGTTCAGCCCGTCCGCGTCGATCACCAGCGGCATCGTGGCGCGATCGACGAGCGTCGTCACGAACTGCCGCGTGCCGGGCAGCTGTCCGAGCCCCGGCCCGATGGCGACGACGTCGCGGGCGATCTCGAGAATGCGGTCCACGGCATCGACGTCCAGCCCGTCGTCCGTTTCGTCGATCGCCTCAGTCATGTATTCCGCCCCCATCGCCGCGACGACGTCCTGGCAGCGTGCTGGCGTCGCGACAGTGACCAGCCCGGCGCCCGAACGCAGGGCGCCGGTGGCCGCGAGGTGAGCCGCGCCCGTCTTGCCGCGCGAACCGGCGACGATCAACACCCTTCCATAGTCGCCCTTATGGCTGTCGGGCGATCGCGGTGGGATCAGCTCGCGCATCCCCGCGCGGGTGAGCAGTTCGAGGTGCGGCCCCTCGACCGCGTCGATCACGGCGGTCGGAATGCCGATGTCCGCGATGACGATGTCGCCCGCGCGGACCTCCGCCGGCGGCAGCACGAGCGGCAGCTTCGGCGCGGCGAGCGTCACTGTCATGCCCGCTTCGATCGATGTGCCGGGCGGATCGCACGAATCGGCGGAGAGCCCTGAGGGCACGTCGATCGACACGACCCGGATGCCCGACGCGTTGATGTCGGTGACCACCGATTCGATGAACCCGGCGAGCGGCGTGTTCAGGCCGGTCCCGAAAATCGCGTCCACGATCAGGGTACAGTCGCTCACCTCGGCGAAATGCAGCTCCGACGCCTGGCTGTCGTCCACCTCGACGACGGTGAGGCCGAGACGCCCGAGAATCTCGAGGTTCGTCCGCGCGTCGCCGCGCACGTCGGCCACGCGCCCCATGAGGAACACCGACACGTCGACGCCGCGCTGCACCAGCGTGCGCGCGACGACGAAGCCGTCGCCGCCGTTGTTGCCGCGGCCGCACAGCACGGCCACCTGGCGCTCGAGCAGGTCGGTATGCACCGCTTCCATCGCCGCGACGACCTGACGTCCGGCGTTTTCCATGAGCACGAGTGACGGGATGCCGATTTCGTCGATCGTCCGGCGGTCGGCTTCGCGCATTTGCGCGGCGTTCAGGATTCGCATGCAGGATCGCTATGCTGGCTCACGATACGGGACACAGGTCCGAAAGGCCGAGACCCCCCGGGCCATCCACGATATTACAGGTACGTCGGACGTTTGTGTCCCCCGCACCCTGACAGCCGAGAGGGTTTGTGTTGGCCGTGCCGCGGGGAGTGTTATAGGCTTTCGTCCAATGGCAGCCATCGTCAACGTCAACGGGCGTCTCTCCGATCAGAAAGACGCGGTCGTGTCGGTCTTCGATCACGGGTTTCTGTACGGCGAGGGCGTGTACGAGACGCTCCGCACCTACAACGGCGAGCCGTTTCTATTCGACCGGCACATGCGGCGGCTGCGGACATCCGCCGACATGCTCGCGCTCCAGGTGCCCTTGACAGACGATGAGATCGAGCGGCGCTTTCGCGAGACGGTGCGCGCGGCAGGCCTGGGCGGGGATCCTTGGCGCGAAGCGTACATCCGAATCCTCGTGACGCGCGGAGTCGGCGACCTGTCGTACGACCCCTCCGGCTGCCCCGATCCGACGGTCGTGGTGATCGTCAAGCCGCACGTCGCGCCATCGGCCGACGTTTTCGCCAAAGGCGTGCGCGTGGCGCTCGTGCCGATCGTCCGCAACCATCCCGGCTCGGTGAGCCCGCTGATCAAGTCGAACAACCTGCTGAACAACGCGCTGGCCATGCAGGAGGCGCTTCGCCGCGGCGGGTTCGAAGGGATCATGCGCAACCACAAGGGCGAGCTCGCCGAGTGCACGCAGTCGAACCTCTTCATCGTGAAGCACGGTGCGGCGCTCACGCCGCCGATCGATGCGGGCCTGCTGCCTGGCATCACCCGCGCGTACCTCTTCGAGATTGGCGCGGAGCTCGGCATCCCGGTGCGCGAGCAGGTGCTGAAAGACGTCGATCTGTTCGGCGCGGACGAGTGCTTCCTGACGAGCACGACGCGGGAAGTCCTGTCCATCGTGGCAGTGGACGATGCCACGATCGGGACAGGCGTGCCGGGCCCGGTGACGCGCGCGCTGCTCGAAGGATTTCGCCAGCGGGCACAGAAGCTCACCGCGCGATCCGCGGTGTCCTGATCCGAAGCGTCGGCGGACGGTCCACCTCCGCCAAGGCTACGGCGGACAGGTTAGCCGAGCGTTTCTGGCGCTGCCTCAGGCGAATGCCGCGACCGGCGGACACGAACACATGAGATTGCGGTCGCCGAACGGGTTGTCGATCCGGCCAACGCTCGGCCAGAACTTGATCGCGCGCACGAACGGCAGCGGGAACGCCGCCTGCTCGCGCGAATAGGCGTGCGTCCAGCTGTCGGCGGACACGGCTCCCGCCGTGTGCGGCGCGTTTTTCAGCACGTTGTCGCGTGGATCGGCCTTGCCGTCGATGACGGCCTGAATCTCGCCGCGAATGGAAATCATCGCGTCGCAAAAGCGGTCGAGCTCGTCCTGCGCCTCGCTCTCGGTCGGCTCGATCATGAGCGTGCCGGCGACCGGAAACGACACCGTCGGCGCGTGAAATCCGTAGTCCATCAGCCGCTTGGCGACGTCGGTTTCGTCGATGCCGCTCGCCTGCTTCAGCGGCCGCAGATCGAAGATCATCTCGTGCGCGACGCGGCCGTTCGGCCGCGTATAGAGCGCCGGATAGTGGCGATCGAGCCGCGACTTGATGTAGTTCGCGTTCAGGATCGCATAGCGGGTCGCATCGGTCATGCCGGTCCGGCCGAGCATGCGGATGTACGCATACGAAATCAGCAGGATGCTCGCGCTGCTCCACGGCGCTGCAGAGAGCGCGTGAATCGCTTTCGAGCCGCCCGTCGCGATCACCGGGTGCCCGGGCAGATACGGCGCAAGGTGCCTCGCCACCCCGATGGGTCCCATGCC
>DATATJ010000108.1:0-13819 GCA_036268855.1 Vicinamibacterales bacterium | reverse complement strand
GAGCGGCATGTCGTCGACCCCACTAAACGGACCACGGCCTCTCAACGTTCGATGGGCTGACGTTTCAAGGTGGCGCGGACAAGCCGAGTACCTCATTCGGCGCCACCTTGATCGCTGTTATCAGCGGTAGCCACCTGGGTTCAGCGGTCCGTATCCGATATGACCGACCCGGCTTCACGTTGATCGTTGCCACGCGCGAAGGAGTGCTTCATGGCGACCACCGAGCGATCGACAGCCCGTGACAAGCGCGCGCACCGAAACCGCCTGCGCAAGCAGGGCCTTCGCCCCGTTCAGATCTGGGTGCCTGACGTGCGCTCGAAGGCCTTTGCCCGTGCCGCCCACCGGCAGTCGCTCACAGTCACCAAGAGTCCGCATGCGAAGGGAGACCAGGCGTTTGTCGATGCCATCTCAGCATGGGATGCCGGATGAAGCGCGGAGAGGTCTGGACAGTCGCCTGCGGCGCCGCTTACGCCGGGAAGCCGCGGCCAGCGGTCGTCGTCCAGAACGACCGGTTTGATGCCAACGATTCGATCATCGTCTGTCCATTTACCACGGACGCTGCGTCGGCGCCCATTTTCAGGCTGCCGGTCGAACCCTCCGGCGGGAACGGGTTACGGGAGCCCTGCCGACTCATGGTCGACAAGCTCACCGCCGTGCCGAGAGCTCGACTCGGAAGACGGTTGGGCTCCTTCGGGCGTAAAGAGATGAAGACGCTCAACCGCGCAATGTTTGTCTTCCTGGGTCTCGCGGAGGGCGCGTAGATCTGCTGAGCCGTCGCGTGGCGGCGCGTCTGCAGGATCACTGTCATCAATGCGGCCGAAAAGTCTTCCCCGTTTCCAGGAGCGTCTTCAATCGCGAAAGAATGCGCGGCCAACCCTCCGCATTCTGCGCATACGCCCGGTCGTCCTCGGCCCACTCATCGTTGGTGACCACAACCTTCACCGCCTCACTCTCCGGCGTGAGCTCCACCTTCACCCTCGACATCACGGCCCCATCACCCATGCCGAACTTGTACTCGAACAACTTCGGTGCCTCCGCCCGCAGCACCTCACCTGTCACGTACCGGGTCGGCTTGCCATCCTTGCCGGGCCCCGACCAACTCATCGCTCCGCCAGGCTTGAGATCTACGTCGAAATCCGCGCCCATAAAGAGGGTTCGGTTCGCCTCCTTCGACACGAATCCGCTCCAGACCTTCTCGATCGGTGCCGCGATATAGAAGACAAAACTCAGGGGGGCCTTCGCCATCTCATCCTCCAGACTCTTCGCCGATCTCGCAGCGCCCATCGAGCTTCATGCCCTGATCGAGCGATTGGTGATGCAGCGCATCCTCATACCGGGGTTGTGTCCCTGGCAGGTGTTCTATGCGGCGCTCGCCGCATTACTCTGGCGCTAGGAGCTTCTTATCCGGCAGCTCCGCTAAACTATGCCGCGTGCTCGCCCTCCTGATTGCTCCGCAATGGACCGCCGCTCCGGTATCCGCGGCCAGGCAACTGGCAGGCTTCATCGCCACGTACGATCCGGACGTCGCCACACGTGCGCGCGCAACTGGCACGACACTTCGCAAGCGCCTGCCGACTACCACCGAGCTAGTCTACGGCAACTACCAGTTCCGGGCGATCGGTACGCGGCCACCTGCCGCGCCGTATCTCTCAGATTACATTCACGCGCTTCAACAGGGCTGATCGCCTGATAACCTCAGGCCGCAGACCGCGCTGGATCATCTGGCGCAGATCGCCGACAACGCGACGGCGTTCGTGGCGGGACTGATCGATCGCGAGGCGGAGCGGCCAGTGGTTCTTCTAGACGGTCGGCTGTCCCTCGGTTGCCCGGCTTCTCGCTGCCGAAGGGCTCCCTTACGTCGAGCTGACGCGTCCGCGGACAATCGGGCGTTGCAGAAGGTTATCGAGGCGAACGGCGGCGAGCTGATCGAACGGTTCCGCAAACCTGCCGCCTACGGCCACGGCGCCGAAAGCTTGCGGTTTCGGATTCCGCTGCGATGAGGCCCGGCGTATCGATGCCCTCTGAAGACCTCCTGCGTGCGATCGCGCTGCTGGCGGCGGTTGAGACACTCGGCTTGAAGTAGACGCCATGGTCGAAATCGGGGACACGGGCCCTCAGCGCCGGACACCGCCGCTGCGCGGCGCTGCATGCGATTGCCCGCCTCGACGACACGGCCGCTCCCTTGCACGAGGAGCCGCACCATGACGAGACGACTCCTGCTGCTGGCCGCCTCCGCGCTCGCCTGCGCGGTGGCCGGCGCAGCGGCGTCCGGACACCTTGCCGCGCAGAGCCAATCCCTCGCCGATCTGGCCAATCAGGGCGCGCAGCAGCGCCGCGATGCGCCGACGCCAGCCAAGGTGTACACCAACGCCGACGTCTCGCCGGCACCGTGCGACCAGGGCGAGCCAACGGCTCACGCGTCGAGCGACTCCGAGATTGGCGCGCGTGGCTCGCTCGCCTTCCGCGCAGCGGACACGTCTCTCGTCCTGCGGTCGCCCGAAGAGATTGTGAAAGCGGCCACCCCCGCGGTCGTGACGATCGAAACTGACTCTGCCACCGGCACCGGTTTTTTCGTCGCGCCCGGACTGGTCCTGACGAACAGGCACGTCGTCGACGGCGCTTCGTCGATGCGGGTCAGATTCTCTGACGGCGGCACGAGTCCGGCGTTCGTCTCCTCCACGGCATCAGAGGCCGACCTCGCGCTCGTGCGGGTTGCCACTCCTCCTTCTCCACAGCCAACGCTCCTCCTCGACCGCGCGAAGGGCGTCCAGGTCGGCGAAGACGTTCTCGCCATCGGCTCACCGCTGGGCATGCTGCAAAGCACGGTCACGCGAGGCATCGTGAGCGCAGTTCGCACGGTCGGCGGCGTCACGTACGTGCAGACCGATGCGGCGATCAATCACGGCAACAGCGGCGGACCGCTCATCGACAAATGGGGGCGGGTGATCGGCATCACCACGTTGAAGTTCACGTCGAGCGAATCACTGGGCTTCGCTATTGCGGCGGAGCACGCGCTGAAACTGATCGGCGGCGATGATGCGCATCCGCCTGCGTCCGCTGGCTGCGGCGCCGTGCAGGGCGTCCGCGACGATCGAAAACCGTTCGAGAAGAACGGCGGTCTCGAAGCGGTGTTCAACCAGCGGCAGAAGTCGGATACGGAGATGGCGATCGAAAAGGGTGCCGCGGAGTTTGAGCAGGCCGTGCAGCCGCTCGCCCGCGAGGCCGACGTGATCGACGCCTGGTGGCAGCGCTACCAGGCGGGCTGCGGAATCATGCCCGGCCGTCACAGCTCCGACGGCCGCGACTGGTTCGGCATCTGGGCCGTGCCGGCTCCCGCGCATCCAGACGACGTGCCGAACTCGGCGTCCGCGGAATCGGAGGCGCGCCCCGAGTGTCGTTCGGCCCGAGCGAGCGTCATCGAAGCGGCATCGTCGGTTCGGACCGCCATGGCGCAGGCCGAGGAAGCCGCCCGTCGCGCGGGCGTTCCGCCGGGAGTTGTCCGAAGCGTTCGTCAGAAGTACCGCATGGAGTGGTGAGCGGAAGAGAGCCCTCTTGGGGCAGGCCCCCCTGTTCGATTCGATTCGCCGACCGATAAGCAGCTACATGGAATTGCACACGGTTGCGGAAGCCTGCGACGCCCCGGTGGTCGTTATCGTGGAACAGCGGCACACGCCCGATCGCCGCGGCTTCTGGCGGGGCGGGCGCCGCAACACGGACTGGCTCAATCGTCCGATCGGCGCGTGGCGGCATCTCGAGCAGCGCGCGGCGCCGTGGCGTCAATGGTTTGCGCGGCTTCCGCTGCCTGGCCGGCTCGCCGTGCGCCAGCCGGAACAGCCATCCTGACAGCCGCACATGCGGGCGCCTGATTTTCACCAGACGCCCGCCGCAAATGGGCCGCGCGAATATCAGCGCTCGTGCTCGTGCCGCCACTGCCAGTACGCCCGCTGCTGCGCACGGGTCAAGCGTGAGAACACGCGATACCTTCGATGGTGCTGTTCCAGATACTCGCGGTACACGTGATCCTCGTCTTTGTTCCAATTGTGGTAATCACGGTGCGCCCGATCGTAGACGCGGTGCTCGTGCTCCGCGCGTTCGTGGTCGCGGTCCTGCGCGGAAACGGTTGCGGGGACGAGGGCCGAAACGCCAAACGCGGCAATCAGGGCAAAGCTCGAGAGTGTTTTGCGCATCATCATGGCCTCCTTGACCGTCGCTGTTCAGAGGGCAAGACGCTCGCCAACTTTCCGGAAAGGCCGAGTCGGCTTTCTTGCGTCCGGCTCTCCCGCCTGCTCGAGGTGCGCGGCTGAAGGATGTGAGACAGTAGAGGCGTCCGATGCGGAAGACCAAGACGGGGGCTATTTCTTCGTCCGAGATTGCGCCGCAGCACCTCTACATGCGGCGTCGGGAGTTCCTCGCGTCCACCGGCGCCGCCATCGCCGCTCTGGCCACCCGCGGCCTCGATGCGCACGCGGCCGCCGGTGATTCGCTCGCGGTCACCAGAAAGCTCGTGACCACCACCGACCCGGTGACGCCCTACAAGACCGTCACGACGTACAACAACTTCTACGAATTCGGCAGCAGCAAGGACGACCCGGCCAAACACGCCAAAGGCTTCACGCCGAAACCGTGGTCGGTCGCGATCGAGGGCGCGTGCGGCAAGCCGGGCGTCTACACGCTGGAAGACATCCGCAAGCCGCACCCGCTCGAAGAGCGCATCTACCGCCACCGGTGCGTCGAGGGCTGGTCGATCGTCGTGCCGTGGATCGGGTTTCCGCTCGGCGATCTGCTGAAGCGCTTCGAGCCCGCCAGCAGCGCGGCCTTCGTCGAATTCTTCACCGTCGTGCGTCCAGAGCAGATGCCCGGCCAGCGGGGACGATTCTCGTCGTTGCTGCCGTGGCCGTATAACGAAGGGCTGCGTCTCGACGAAGCGATGCACCCGCTCGCGCTGCTCGCCGTCGGCTTGTACGGAGAAGAGCTGCCGAACCAGAACGGCGCGCCGCTGCGGCTGGTGGTGCCGTGGAAATACGGCTTCAAGAGCATCAAGTCGATCGTCAAAATCCGGTTCGTGGACAAGGCGCCCGTGACGACGTGGATGAAGGAAGAACCGGGCTACTACGGCTTCTACGCCAACGTGAACCCGGGCGTGACGCGCTCGACGTTTCGCGATCAGTCCACCGAGCGCCGCCTCGGCGAATTTCTGATGCGCAAGACGCTGCCGTTCAACGGCTACGCCGACCAGGTGGCGTCCTTGTACACGGGGATGGATCTCCGGCGCAATTTCTAGCCACGCGACCGCAGGTTTCTAGCGGCACGACGTTCGGTATAGCATCTGCGTCGTGAACTCACGGGCCCGCGTCATCATTCTCGCCCTCGCCTGTTTCGTCCTGGGGGCCGCGCTTCAAAAGCTGTCCGACAGCCGCCGCACACCGAACACTCTGGCCACGCAGACCATCGCATCCGAAGCCGCGCCGGGCGCCGCCGCCGAGCGCAGCCCGGTCGGAGCCGCACCCGCGGACCTCACGGGCGAACCGCTATGGGCGTACGGCTTCGACGCGCCGGCCAAGCCCGGAGAAAAAGCGAAGCCACAAGCCGCACCGAATCGACAGCTGCGGCAGAACGAAGGCGCAGCCGAACAGACGCGCCTCAGACACATTGACGGCAGCCCGGCGGCGTTCTCGCTCGTGGACATCCGGGATGGTCAGAATGTCGTGGACTGGTTTCCGAGCGAACATCCGCCCATGCCCGACGTCGTCGCCCACGGGCCCGTCCGCCTGGGGCCGGCACGCCGCGGATGCGCATCGTGTCATCTTCCGAGTGGCAAGGGACGCCCCGAGAATGCCGCGCCGGTGGGCCTGCCCGTGACGTACTTCATCCGGCAGATCGACGACTTCCGGAGCGGCCGGCGGCACACCGTCGACCCGAGAAAGCCCAACACCAACACGATGATCGAGCTGGCGAAGGCGATGACGCCCGAGGAAGTGACCGCGGCGGCGGACTACTTCGGCTCGATGAAGTGGACGCCGTGGGTCCGCGTCGTGGAAACCAATCTGGTGCCGAAAACGCGAATCTCGGGCAACCTGTTCCTTCCCGCTTCTGAAGCGTTGACCGAGCCGATCGCCGGACGCATCATCGAGATGCCCGAGAACGAGGAGCAGGCCGAAACGTACCGAAACCCACACTCGGGATTTGTCGCATACGTACCGGTCGGCAGCGTCGCGAAAGGCGCGGACCTTGCGACAACCGGCGGCATGCGGATCGTGGGCGACAAGATCGTGCAAGGCAAGACGACGCCGTGCGCGACGTGCCACGGTCCGGATCTGATGGGCGTCGCCGATGTGCCGCCGATTGCCGGACGCTCGCCGAGCTATCTTGCGCGGCAGCTGTTCGACATGCAGCGCGGCGCGAGAGACGGCGCGTCGGCACAGCTCATGAAGCTGGTCGTCGCCAACCTGACCGCCGAGGACATGCTGTCGATCGCCGCGTATATCTCCTCGCGCGGTCCGTCCGCTACGCCGCTACTGACGGCCGCCGCCGCGACACGACGATGATCGTCGATCGGAAGTGCGGCGGGTCCGGCCGGACCCGCCGAGAGACTCAGCACACGACGTCAATCGAAGCGCGTGTCGTCGGCTGATGGCCCGTAAATCGCCGGCACCGGCACGTCATTCAGCCGCAGATACACCGTGAGCTGCCCGCGATGATGCGCCAGGTGCGCGAACGTGTCGCGAACGACGATGTGCCGCGGCTCCTCGCTGACCGTGCGGCCGGAGACGAGCAGCCGCCACGGCTTCGTGAGCGCTTCGTCGCTCGCGCCCGACAGCGCGTTGTGCGCGTCCGCCACGCACTCGTCGTGCGCCTTGACCAACTCTTCGGCCGTCCGGAGCGGACGCTGATCCACGTTCGACCCGCCGGGCGGGTTCAAGTCCAATTCCGCCTGGTTGACGATCAACGACACCCACGACGGCATTCTCGCGACGAGCATGGCGAGCCGTCCGAGCGGCATCGACTTCTCGTGCGGCTTCCAGTCGTCGCGCCCTGACGGCACGCGCTCCAGCGCGCGACGCGTGCGCTTGGCCTCCGCATCCAGTTGAGCTTGAAACCGATCGATCATCGTCATCAACACCTCCTGTGCGACACGATCGATTGTACGCGCACGCCGGTATCGTCAGGGCTCGTCACTCATCCGTTGCATTTCTTCACAGCTATGCGGCGGGCGCCCGAGCGTGTAATGATCGTCGGAGTGCCGTGAATATCTCCGAAGGATTCATCAAGCGGCCCATTGCCACCAGCCTGCTCATGCTCGGCATCGCGGGCATGGGCGTCATCGCATATCGCGCGCTGCCGGTCAGCGACCTTCCGAATGTCGACTTCCCCACACTGAATGTCGGCGCGGGTCTCGCCGGCGCCGATCCGGGCACGATGGCCTCGGCGGTGGCGAGCCCGCTCGAGCGTCAGTTCACGACGATTGCCGGCGTCGACGAAATGACATCATCGAGCTCGAACGGCAGCAGCAACGTCACGCTGCAGTTCGACCTGAGCCGCGACATCGACAGCGCGGCGGTTGACGTCGAAACCGCGATTGCAGCCGTCATGCCGCTGCTGCCCGCCGGCATGCCGGCGCCGCCGTCCTTCCGCAAGTTCAACCCGTCCGACTCGCCGATCATGAACCTCGGCGTGATCTCGACGACGGTGCCCTTGTCGCAGCTGGATGACTACGCGGAGAACATGATCGCGCCGCGCATCTCGATGGTGAGCGGGGTGTCGCAGGTGCAGGTGTACGGCGCGGCGAAGTACGCGGTCCGCGTGCAGGTGGATCCGAACAAGCTGCAATCCGAGCGCATCGGCTTGAACGAAGTGAACGACGCGCTCAAGAACTGGAATGTCAACCTTCCGACTGGCCAGCTGTACGGCCCGAACCGCACGTTCAACATCAAGGCGAACGGCCAGTTGATGAACGCCGCGGCATTCCGCCCGCTCATCGTCGCCTATCGCGACGGGGCGCCGGTCCGGCTCTCGCGCATCGCCACGGTGAAAGACGATGTCGAGAACAACATGAACGCGTCGTGGCTGTACAACGGAGACGTCGGCCAGCGCGCGATCAACCTCTCGGTGATGCGGCAGCCGGGCAGCAACACGATCGCCGTCACCGACGCGATCCGCAAGCTCATGCCCACGTTCGAGTCGCGCCTCCCGCGCTCGGTGCACCTGGTCGTCCGCGGCGACCGTTCGAAGAACATCCGCGAAGCCTTCCAGGACATTCAGTGGACGATGCTCGTCACGCTCGTGCTGGTCGTGCTGGTCATGTTCGCGTTCTTGCACAACGCGTCGGCCACGATGATTCCGGCGCTGGCGCTGCCGTTCTCCATTCTCGGCACGGTCGCGGTTATGGAAGTCGCGGGGTTCAGCCTCGACAACTTGTCCATGATGGCGCTCATCCTCTGCATCGGCTTCGTCGTGGACGATGCGATCGTGATGATCGAGAACGTGGTGCGGCACATCGAGCTGGGCGAAACGGCGTTCGATGCCGCGCTGAAGGGATCGAAAGAAATCGGCTTCACGATTCTGACGATGACCGTCTCGCTGGCGGCCGTGTTCATCCCGATCCTGTTCCTCGGCGGTATTCTGGGCCGCCTGTTCCGCGAGTTCGCGGTCACGATCACGACCGCCATCCTGATTTCCGGCATCGTCTCCATCACGCTCACGCCGATGCTCTGCAGCCGCTTCCTCAACGCGGCGGCGCTCCACGCCAAGTCCGGCTTCGGGCTGCTCATGGAGCGGCTGTTCAACTACCTGCTCCACTTCTACGAGTGGAGTCTTGGAGTCGTCCTGCGCCACCGGCCGGTGATGCTCGCCGTGTTCGTCGCCGTGTTTGCCGCCACCATCGAAATGTTCGTCATCGTCCCGAAGGGCTTCGTGCCCGACGAGGACAACGACTCGCTGAACATCAACCTGCACGCGGCGCAGGGGACGTCGTTCTACGACATGTCCGATTGGGCGCAGAAAGTCTCGGGCATCGTCGGCAAGAACCCGAACGTGGAGTCGTTCTTCGTGAGCACGGGCGGCGGCTTCGCGTCGATGAACACGGCGCGCCTGAACCTGCAGCTGCTGCCGCGCCGCCAGCGGAAGGCGACGGCGCAGGAGGTGGCGCAGCAGCTGCGCCGCGAGCTCATTGACTTCCCGGCGTTTCAGGCCTACGTCAGCCTGCCGACGTCGCTGCACATCGGCGGCCACGGCGGCAACAGCAGCTACAACCTCACGGTGCAGAGCGCCGACACGGCGCTGCTGTACCCGTGGGCCCGCAAGCTCGAGAAAGCGCTCGTGCCGCTGCCGGAGCTGCAGGATGTGTCGGACGACATGGAGATGCGCAGCCCGCGAATCGATTTGGTCATCGATCGCGACAAGGCCGCGGAGGTCGGTCTGAACGCGAACGACGTCAAGTCCGCGCTCTACGACGGGCTCGGCCCGCAGTGGTCCTCGACGATCTATGGGCCGACGTCGCAATACCGCGTGCTGCTCGAGCTCGATCCGAAGTATCAGCAGCGCGCCGACGCGCTCAAGGGAATCGCGTTCAAGACGGCGAGTGGCACCCTGGTCCCGCTCGAGTCGGTCGTGAAGTTCAAGGAGAGCGTCGGACCGCAGACGGTGAACCACGTCGGCCAGCTGCCGGCCGTGACGATCTCGTTCGGTCTCAAGCCTGGATCGTCGCTGGGCGATGCAGTGGCGCACATCGACGAGACGTCGGAGTCGCTCCTCCCGCCGACGGTCACGACCGCGTTCCAGGGATCGGCCAAAACGTTCCAGGAGTCCATGCAGAACCTCGGCCTGCTGCTCGTCCTGGCGATCGGCGTGGTGTACATCGTGCTCGGGATGCTCTACGAGAGCTACATCCATCCGATCACGATTCTCTCCGGCCTGCCGGCCGCGGGCCTCGGCGCGCTCGTGACGCTCTACGTCTTCCACAACGAGCTGAACATCTATTCCTTCGTCGGCCTCGTGATGCTGATCGGCATCGTCAAGAAGAACGCGATCATGCAGATCGACTTCGCGCTCGAGGCCGAGCGCCAGCACGGCAAGGCGCCGACCGACGCCATCTACGAGGGGTGCCTCATTCGCTTCCGGCCGATCATGATGACGACGATGGCGGCGCTGCTCGGGTCGCTGCCGATCGCTCTCGGGTGGGGCGCTGGCGGCGAGTCGAGGCGGCCGCTGGGGCTGGCGGTGGTGGGCGGTCTGCTGGTGTCGCAGCTCATCACGCTGTATCTGACGCCGGTCATTTACACGTACATGGCGTCTCTGGTGAAGACTCGTCGGATCGCGGCGCCGGCGTCGAATGCGGCGCCGGCCACGTCGTCTTAGGACTCAACGTTCGGCTAGAGGCGATTCCAGATCGGTGTAGCGCGAAGGCTTCCGCCTTCGCCAAGGCTCCGGCGGACAGGTCAGCCGAGCGTTGTTCCCTGCCGACACGTTGACCAGAGATCGCTTTCAGATCGCTGTAACGTGAGAAGTTGGCCACGAAGTCACCGTGGCACGGAGGCGGCGATCAGATTCGATGGGCCGGCCTGCCTTGCAGGCCGGCTGGCGCGCCGGAATCGGGACGGTTCCGCGAACCGGCAGCCATCTCGATCGGGTTCGCGAACCGGCCCGACTCGGACAGCGCGCGTCGCAAAAGCGACGCCCCATCGAATCGCAGATGCCGCTTCCCAGGACGCATCGCCGATTCAGTGGGGGTATCAGGAGCTCTTAGCGGCTCCGCGACGCTGTGGCCGTGTGTAACCTCTCCGTGGCTCGGTGACTCTGTGGCCATGAGTAGCCTCTCCGTGCCTCGGTGGCTCTGTGCCCATGCCCAACCTCTCCGTGCCTCCGTGACTCTGTGGCCATGCCTAACCTCTCCGTGGCTCGGTGACTCTGCGGCCAAACGTAACCTCTCCGTGCCTCGGTGGCTCTGTGGCCATGCCCAACCTCTCCGTGCCTCCGTGACTCTGTGGCCATGCCTAACGTCTCCGTGGCTCGGTGACTCTGTGGCCATGTGTAACCTCTCCGTGCCTCGGTGGCTCTATGGCCATGCGTAACCTCTCCGTGCCTCGGCGGCTCCGTCGGTCGCCCGGCTTACGCCGTGGCCGGGGCGCCCATTCGGGCGGCGTCCGCGTGCTCGACAAACCAGCGGTAGGTGCGATCGATCCCCTCGGCGAGATCGACGCGGTGATGCCAGCCGAGGCGGTGCAGCCGGCTGACGTCGAGCAGCTTCCTCGGCGATCCATCAGGCTTCGACGGATCGAACCGCAGCTCCGCCTGCGGGTGCACCACCGTCCGCACCAGCTCCGCGAGATCGCGGATGCTCTGATCCATGCCCGTACCGATGTTGATGTGGGCATCGCCCTCGTAATGCTGCATCAGGAAGAGGCACGCCTCGGCGAGATCGTCCACGTAGAGCAGCTCGCGTTTGGGGCGGCCCGTACCCCAGAATGTCACCTCGTGCTCGTGCGCGAGGCGGGCGTCGTGGAACTTGCGAATCATCGCCGGCAGGACGTGCGCGGAGATCGGATCGAAGTTGTCGTGCGGCCCGTACAGATTGGTGGGCATCGCCGAAATGAAGTTGCACCCGTACTGCCGCCGATAGGCCTGGCATAGCTTGATGCCGGCGATCTTCGCGACCGCGTACGACTCGTTGGTCGGCTCGAGCGGACCGGTGAGCAGCGCCTCCTCCGCCATCGGCTGCGGCGCGTCCCGCGGGTAGATGCACGAGCTCCCGAGATACAGCAGCTTCTTCACGCCGTAGAGGTGCGCGGCGTGCACCACCGTGGCGTGAATCATCATGTTGTCGTAAATGAACTCCGCCGGCCGCGTCGCGTTGGCCATGATGCCGCCGACCGTGCCGGCGACCAGGAAGACGTGCTGGGGCCGCATCGCGCGGAACCAGTTGTTGACGGCCGTCTGATCGCGCAGATCGAGCTGGTCGCGCGTCGCCGTCAGGATCGGGCCGAGCCGCGCCGCCTCGAGGCCGCGTCGGATCGCCGACCCGACCAGGCCGCGGTGGCCGGCCACGAAGATCGGTTCGCCGTGCTGCATGACTGGGCCCCCGTCTGACAAAGTGGTCGCCGATAATATAGTCTGAGGCATCGGCGCGCGCGCAAAATGGCGTCTCCCATCGAATTCCCCCGAAAGCACACCTTCGACGCCGCCTGCGCGCTCCTCGAGCAGGCGCTCGACGCCGCTACGCGCCGCGACATCATGGGCCACGCGGCCGACGCACCGGACCTCGGAAAGGCCCTGCTCCGCCTGCGCGACACCTTCGAATCGCACACACTCAGATCCGGAGGCCGATCCCTCATTCTCGCACCGGCGATCGCCAGCCACGACAGCCGGACGCGCGCCGAGGGCTTCCACGTCCTGAACGATTGGGACGGCATCGCCGATCACGTCAACGAGGACATCATCCCCGTCGACGTCCTCAACTACCTGATCGCCAGGCGCGGCGCCGACGCCGTGGACGCGCGGGTGCTGCACATCCTGCTCGACTACTACTTTTTTCACCTTCTCGCGTTGCTCTCGCTCCGGATCTGGGACGATGGCGACGCCGACGAGAACATCGAGCGGGTGGACCGCCTGCTCGACACGCTGCAGGGCCCCGGCGGCAGCGGGCAACTGTTCACGGCAAACGCCGAAACGCTGATTCTCATCGCCACGTCGCACTTCGAGCTGCACGAACGAGGATACGGCACGCTGCTCTCGAGAGTCAGGACGCTCAACCGCGGCCACCAACTCAATATCGCGATCGGCCATGCGGCCAGCATGGGCAGCCACCTGCGATTCGGCTTCGAGGCGACGTACGCGCGCGACACGGTGGCGATGCGCGACGACAACGTCGCCGACTATCCGTGGCTCTGCTTCGCCCTCGTCACCGTGATGCGCGAGTACTCGCGCCTGCTCGACGACGACGTCACCGGCGTCGAGCGTGAACGCGTGGTGGAGGCGCTGATGAACGGCCTCTCCGCCGACGCCCGGGCGTTTGTCGGCGCGCCGCCGGCGTCGCTCTCGTCGAGTGACGCGGAACGGACGGAGTTCGCCGAGCGCTTCGAGCGCCACAAGCACGCGCTGGTCGTGGAAGGCGAACGCTATCGTCCTGCCGACGAGACCTACTCGCCGATCGCGTTCTTCTTCAACTTCTCGCACAACGTCCTGAAGGGAACCGTCGTGGACGCGCTGCTCCGGGGACGGCCGTGGACGATCGGCTTCAACGATCTCCTCACCAGCCTGCCTCGAGATCCCGGGATCAACGAGCAGCGTCTGGAATTGGCGCGGACGCTGATGGGCTATGCGCGCGCGAACCCGAACCGGATCCGCGGCCGGCTGATGCCGGTGATTGTGTACGATCCCGACGCGGGCCGCCGGGCGTTTGCGATCGCGATGGACAAGATGGAGCGCGATCCCGCGCGCTGATCCGAGCCTCTTACCGCTTCGTCAAGACACGCTGCCGCAGAGACACCGGGGCACGGAGCTGCCGATTCGATGGGCCGGCCCTGCGCGGCAGCCAGGTCCGCATGTCGGGGCCGGGATGGTTCGCGAACCCACGCCGCCGGGAGCTATGATCCGGGCCATGACAGTCGCACGCTCGGCACTCGGCATCTTGCTTTGCCTCTCGTCCGCGGCGGCGGCCGCGCAGCCGGCTCCGCCGGCCACCGGTGCGACCAACGCGCCATTCTGGACCGGCATCACCACGGAGCCGGCGTTCAACCGCGCGATGGACGCGCGGCTCGACCACGCCCGGGAGACACTCGACCGCCTGGTCGCCGTCAAAGGCGACCGCACGATCGACAACACGCTG
>DATATJ010000107.1:0-3399 GCA_036268855.1 Vicinamibacterales bacterium | reverse complement strand
CATTCTCTGGAAGGGGCATTGCTCGGTACACACCAGGTTCACCGTGCGGCAAATCGAAAACATTCGCGCACAGCATCCTGGTGTCCGTGTGATTGTCCATCCCGAAGTGCCATGGGACGTGGTCCAGGCGGCTGACGATGCAGGTTCGACGGAGTACATCATCAACCAGGTGACCAACAGCCCAGCCGGATCGGTCTGGGCGGTGGGAACCGAGATTCATCTCGTCGAACGCCTCGCGCGCCAAGTTGCGCCCAGCCGCACCGTGTTGTCGCTCGACCAGTTCGGCTGCCTGTGCTCGACGATGTTCCGCGTCTCGCCGAATCATCTGCTCTGGATTCTGGAAGGGCTGGTCGACGGGCAGGTCAACAACCGTGTCGTCGTGCCCGAGGGCCAGAAGCAGTGGACGAAGGTCGCGCTCGATCGCATGCTGTCTATTCACGACCAGTCGTAGTACGATCCCCCTCTTTAGGAGGACGCCCGATGGCTCACACGCTCCCACCTCTCCCTTATCCATCCGATGCGCTCGAACCGTACATCGACAAGCAGACGATGGAGATCCACCACGGTAAGCACCACAACGCGTACGTCACGAATCTGAACGCCGCCCTGGAGAAGCATCCCGAGCTCCAGTCGAAGAGCGTCGAAGATTTGCTGCGCGGCATCAACAGCGTGCCCGAGGACATCCGCACGGCGGTGCGCAACAACGGCGGCGGCCATGCGAACCATTCGATGTTCTGGCAGATCATGGGGCCGAAGGCGGGCGGTCCGCCGAGCGGTGCGGTTGCCGACGCGATCACGTCGTCCTTCGGCAGCTTCGACAAGCTGAAGGAGGAATTCAAGAAGGCCGCGGGCGGCCGGTTCGGCAGCGGCTGGGCGTGGGTGATCAACAGCGGCAACAAGCTGGTCGTCGAGAGCACCGCGAACCAGGACAGCCCGCTGATGGACGGCAAGAAGATCGTCTTCGGGATCGACGTCTGGGAACACGCCTACTACCTGAAATATCAGAATCGCCGGCCGGACTACGTGGGTGCCTGGTGGAATGTCGTCAACTGGGCCGAGATCAACAAGCGGCTGCGCTGACACAGCGGGCAGGGAAGGGCAGGGCGCGCACGCCCTGGCCCCTCCGCCCTGCCCATCCCGCCCTCCCTGCCCCTCCTGCCCAGTGATCCTTTTTCTCTTCCTGAGTCGTCTCGGCGTTGGCATCGCTGTCACGCTCGCGTTCGTGTCGCGCAGCGCGGGCGTGAAATTCTTCCGCTTCAACGCCGGCCTTGCGGCAATTCTGCTCGCCATCGGGCTCGCGCTGCGGCACGACGGCGCGCAAGGCATCGCGCTCGGGATCTCCACGGCCGCGGTGATCGTGTACTGGGCGACGGTCGGGCGTGCGCTGGCGCGCATCCGTCCGGCCATCGTCGGCGTCGGCGTCGCCGCCGGTCTCATCGCCCTTATCCTCCAGGCCATCGCCATGACGGCCGGCCGGCCCGCGCCCGCGCAGGCGCTCGCCGCGATCAGTTTCCTGAGCTCGGCTGCGCTCCTCGGCGGCGCGTGCACGGCGATGATCCTCGGCCACTGGTATCTCGTCATCCCGTCGCTCGAAGTCCGGCATCTGCAGTCGATCGTCAAGTGGCACATCGCGTCGCTGGCGCTGCGCGTCGCGGTCGTGGCGGCGGTGGCGTATGCCGCGGCCGCGCTCTGGCCGGCCGCCGCGGAGGGCGCGCCGAGCTTCCGGCACTACATCACGTCAATCGACGGCATCTTCTTCTGGCAGCGCGTGCTGTTCGGCCTCGCCGCGCCGTCGTTGCTCTCGTACTTGACGTGGGAGACCGCGAAAATTCGCTCGACGCAATCGGCGACGGGCATCCTGTACGTCGATTTGTTCACCGTCGTGGTGGGCGAAGTGCTCGCGGGTTACCTGCTGCTCGCGACGGGCGTGCCGCTCTAGAAACGTAGTACACTCGCGGGATGTCCGGCTGTGCGCCGGGCCGCTGTTGCGGACTGCACCGCGGTCCGGAACCTGTGCAATCTCAGCCTGCGAACCGCGTCAGGGCCGGAAGGCAGCAGCGCTAAGCAGATCCTGACATGTGCCGCAGGACCCTCCGGGCCGCGGTTCAGTCCGCACGGCGGTGGGCCGAGCTCGAACCTGCAGCCTGCACGCTGAGCGTGACAATTCCCGATGTCTTATCAGGTCATCGCGCGCAAGTGGCGCCCCCAGAAGTTCGCTGACGTCGTCGGTCAGCAGGCGGTGACGCGGACGCTCGGCAACGCCCTCAAGAGCGGCCGGCTGGCGCAGGCCTTCGTCTTCGCGGGACCGCGCGGCGTGGGGAAGACGACCACGGCGAGGATTCTGGCGCGCGCACTGTCCTGCGTCGGCGGACCGACGGCCGAGCCCTGCGGCGTGTGCGACGCGTGCATCGAGATTGCCGAAGGACGTGACATGGACGTCCTCGAGATCGACGCCGCCACGCACACGGGCATCGACAATGTGCGGGAAGTCATCGTCTCGGGCCTGGCGATTCGTCCTGTCCGCGACCGCTACAAGATTTTCATCATCGACGAAGTGCACCAGCTGTCGACGCCGTCGTTCAACGCGCTGCTCAAGTCGATCGAAGAGCCGCCGCCGCACGTCGTCTTCATGATGGCGACGACCGAGCTGGACAAGATTCCGGACACGGTGCTGTCGCGCGCGCAGGTCTACGAATTCCGCACGATCAGCGCGAGGATGATTGCCGACCAACTGCACCGCATCGTCGACGCCGAGGGGATCTCGGTCGGCGACGAGTCGCTCCAGCTCATCGCGCGCGACGCCGAAGGCAGCATGCGCGATGCGCAGAGCAAGCTGGACCAGGTGATCGCATTCACGGGCAATACGATCGCCGGGGAGGACGTCGCCACCGTTCTCGGTCTCGTGGGACGCGATCTGATCCTCGAGATGGTCCAGGCCGTGGCGGACGAGCAGGCGGCGGCTGCGTTCGACCTCGCGGGCCGCGCCGTGGAGATGGGCTACGACCTGCGTGCCGTCTGCCGCGAACTGTCGCGCGTCGTGCGCGACCTGCTCGTTCTGACGGTCGATCCGTCGCGCATCGCCGATCCCGAGATCGCCGGCGAAGGAGAGCGCGAGCGCGTCAAGGCGCTGGCGGCGAGATTTTCGCGCGAGGACCTGCTGCGCGCCTTCGATCTGCTCACGCGCGCCGAATCCGACATCCGCAACGCGGCGCAGCCGCGGTACCACCTCGAGATGGCGCTGCTCCGGTGGATTCACCTGCGGAAGCTGATGCCGATCGAGCAGCTGATCGCCGGCGCCGAACCCGGCTCGCGGCCTCTCGCCGGATCGAAGCCGGCGGCCTCCGCGCCGCTGCCGCGGCCGAGCACTCCCGCCAACGCTTCCACGCGCACGAGCGCCGC
>DATATJ010000106.1:0-7267 GCA_036268855.1 Vicinamibacterales bacterium | reverse complement strand
TTCACTTCGTAGATCATCTTCACACGATTCGAGTTCGCGTTCTCGGCCAGGCGGCCGGGCGCCTGGACCGTGGCGTGCGCCTCGGCGGCTGGGACACTGCGATCGGTCCGCGCCGCCATCAGCACGGTGGCCTCGTGCGGCACCATGAGCTTTTCGCCCGCCTGCACGCGCGCCGTTGCCGAAAGGTAGTTGGCGTCGGCCAGATCGGTCTTGCTGACGTGCAGCTTGCGCGCGATCCCGGGCAGGCTGTCGCCGCGTTTGACGGTGTACCACTTCAGCGACGCGAGGTCGGCGACGGGCGCCTCCGTGAGTCGCGCCTCAATCTTGCCGGCCGTCCCCGGCGGCACCTTCAACTCGTACTGCGCGTCCTTGATCGGCGTCGTCCAGCGGCGCAGTTCCGGGTTGAGCGACTGGATCTCGTCGATCGTCGTGCCGGCCCACTCGGCCACGCGGCGCAGGTCCACGGGGCGGGGCAGCGTGACGGTGTCGAAGGCCGCGGGCGCTTCGGTCTCGAAGTCGAAGCCGTACTGCGCCGGGTTTCGCGCGATGACGATGGCCGCGAGAATCATCGGGACGTACTCGCGCGTTTCGCGCGGGAGCATCTTCGGGTTGTCGGCCAGCTTCCAGAAATCGTCCACGCCGGCGCGCTTGATAGCCTTCTGCAAACGTCCCGGGCCGCCGTTGTAGGAGGCGAGCGCGAGGTGCCAGTCGCCGTCGAAAAGGCGGCCGAGCGTGTGCAGGTATTTCGCGGCTGCCACGGTGGCTTTCTCGGGATCGGAGCGCTCGTCGATGTACCAGTCCTTGCGCAGCCCGTTCTCGACCGCCGTGCCGCTCATGAACTGCCAGACGCCCTTGGCCTTGACGTGCGAGAGGGCGTTCGGCTTGAAGGCGCTTTCGACAAGCGGGACGTAGGCGAGATCCAGCGGCAGCCCTTCAGCCCGGAAGACGTTCTGGATCATCGGCAGATATTTGCTGCCGCGCTTCATGCCTTCCTCGATGAACTCGTGGAGGCGTCCCTGAAACAGCTCGATGTAGGAGAGCACGCGCTGATTGACGGGAATCTGCAGGTCGTGACCGGTGGTTTTGAGGTCCTCCTGCACCGACTCCTTCAGGCTGTGCGGCGTCGCCGGCGGATGGGTGAAGGTATTCGAAAGCGCCAGGAGCTCGTCGATCGACGCGGGCTCGTATTTCTTCTCGGTGAAGCCGTCGCCTTCGGCCAGCGCTTTTACTTCGTAGGTGCTGATGCGATCGACGAGGCGGTCGAACTGCTCGCGGATCCGCGGCTCGGTGCGCGCGCCGTACGGCGACTCGAGCAACACGTCGATGGCGCGATTGAACTCCTGCTTGGCGGCGTCGAAGTGGCCCAGATCGAGCTCTTTCTGGCCTTCCTTGAAGTGGCGATCGGAGGCGGCGATGAGCGTCAGGACTGGGTCGTCAGCGGGGGCGGGCGGTGCGGTGGTGGCGGCGACCGGCGCGGCCGTACGGGTCCACGAAGGAAGGGCCGCCTGCGCCGGAGCGATCCGGGCGGTTGCGCTCTTCAGGGTGGAACCGCAGGCAACGACGAAGGGCAAGAGCGCGACGAGCACTCGCAATTGCCATTGAGGTCGGACCATCTTGGGCGCTCCGCGATCACGTCCGGCAGTGTCGGCTGCCGGGACGCATCGTAAGTCGCCCCCACTGCGGGGGCTCCGTGTTCGTCACGCGGGGAGGGCGGGTGCCCCCGCACAATGCTGAGGCAGCATACCATCCACGCCGGGGGTGGTCAACGCACGAAAGCGTAAGTCCAGCTGGCTCAGCAATTAACTATGCCATGGCGCCGTGCTGAAGACCCGGTGTTGTTCACCCAAATCCCGCGCCGATGGCGTCACAATCGCGCGTTCAGAGAGCAGCAGTTTTTGCCCCGCTCGCAGCGCTTGCCGCACATCGTCTTCGCAGACAAAGTCGAGCGGCGTTTGGGGACGGGTCTCCGTACCGTATGGGGGACGGGTCTCCGTACCAACGGTCGGAGCCGCCGCAACGATACCCACTGGTCCAGTTCCCGCCGCGCGTCCGGCGTCAGGTTTGTAGCCGCGCGAGACGAGGAACTGGTCGATTTGCCTGGTCAAAACGTCAGCGCTGATCCCAGATGGCGGATCGCGCCGCGGCGCCGACGGTAGGCCGGAGGCAGGCCGCGTACGGTACGGAGACCCGTCCCCCATACGGTACGGAGACCCGTCCCCTTTGGCACGCTCGAAGCGGTTTGGCACGGGGGTGACTTCGTACGCCAGGCGCTTGATGTTCAATAAATGGCGCGGCGAGATGTTGTCGGAGGTGATATTCCCGCCATAGCCGCCGCACCCGAGCGTCATCGCCGGGTCAAGGCCCGTCGTCAACCCGATTGAGCCGAACGTCGTCGGCGTATTGACCGCGATGCGAAACGCCGGCTTTTTCAGCCCGAACTCCAGGATGATCTGATCGTTCTGCGAGTGGATGGCCATCGTGTGGCCCGTCCCGCCGTAGCGCAGAATCTGCTTACAGCGCTCGCACCCCTCACGCCAGTCGCGCACCACGTAATACGACAGGACCGGACAGAGCTTCTCGATCGACAGGGGATAGTCGCGCCCGACGCCCTCGAGCGGCGCGATCAGCACGCGCGTCTCCGGCGGCACCTGGATCCCGCACTTCTCGGCGATTTCGACGGCCAGCCGTCCCACCAGCGCCGGATTCGGCAGCCGCTGCGGCGTGACCAGCACGTGCGCGACCGCATCCATCTCGGCGCGGTTCATGAAATAGGCGCCCTGCGCCTGAAATTCGCGCTTGGCCTCCTCCGCAATCGGCTCGTCGACGACGACCGAATTCTCCGACGAGCAGAGGACGCCGTTGTCGAACGTCTTGCCGGTGATGATGTCGCGAACGGCCTTCCTCACCTGCGCCGTCCGTTCGATGAACGCCGGCGCGTTGCCCGGTCCGACCCCGTACGCCGGCTTGCCCGCGCTATACGCCGCGCGGACGAGGCCCATGCCGCCGGTCGCCAAAATCACGGAGACATCGCGCTGCTTCATCAGCTCCTGCGTCCCCTCCAGCGTCACCGTCGTCATCCAGTTGATGGAGCCGGCCGGCGCGCCGGCACGCAGGGCGGCTTCGTCCATCACCTGCGCGACCCGCGTGATGCACTTCACCGCGGCCGGATGCGGGCTGATCACGATGGTGCAGCGCGCCTTCAACGCGATCAGGATCTTGTAAATCGCCGTCGACGTGGGATTCGTGGACGGCACCACCGCCGCCACGACGCCGAACGGCTCCGCGATCTCGATCACACGGCGGGCGTCGTCGCGGGAAACGACGCCGACGGTCTTCATCGGCCGGATGAACTGGTACACCTTCTGCGACGCGAACAAGTTCTTCTGGATCTTGTCTTCGACCACCCCGTACCCGGTTTCCTCGACGGCGAGGCGGGCGAATGCCTCGGCCTGCGCCGTGGCCGCGGCGGCCATCGCGTCCACGATGGCGTCGATGCGCTCCTGGCTGAGCTCCGCCAGCTCGAGCCACGCCTGCTTGGCGCGGCGAGCCAGCGCGCGTGCTTCCGCGATCGAAGCGAGGTCGCGATCGGTTGTGGGACTGCCGACGACTTCGGCCATGGGTGTGAACAGTGCTCAACGCGGGACGCGCCGAAGGCGCGGGGCCTTACTCAGCCTCCGCGGATCCGGCGGTTTCTGCGTGTTATGTCGTGCCCTTCGGGAGAATCCGCTCGACCTCGACGTGCGGCCGGGGGATGACATGCACCGAGATCAACTCGCCGACTCGACGCGCGGCAGCCGCCCCCGCGTCGGTCGCCGCCTTCACCGCGCCGACGTCGCCGCGCACCATCACCGTCACGAAGCCGGCGCCGATGTACTCCTTGCCGATGAGGACGACGTTCGCAGCCTTGACCATGGCATCGGCCGCTTCGACCGATCCAATCAGTCCTTTGGTTTCCACGAGCCCTAAGGCTTCAGACGCCATGGCGCGGAACTCTAACAGATTGCGGGAGATGCAGCAACCGCGCTATACTTTTTCGCCGGCCGGTTTTCGTCCGAAATTGCGATCCCAGGACACCATATCTTCATGAGTCTTCGTCGATCCCCGCTGTCCCGCACCGTGGCCGTTGTCGCCGTCGCCGCCGCCGTCTCGCTCGCGGCCGGATGCCGGCGCAAGGAGGCTCCGGCACCGCCGGTCGCGACGGCCAGCGTGACGATCGACCATCCCAAGGCCGCGCTGGGCAGCCCAATCGAGATCACCTACAAATTCGTGCCGGCAGCCGGCGCCACGTTCGCCGAGGATTACCGCGTCATGGCTCACGTCGTGGACACCGACGAAGAGCTGATGTGGGCCGACGATCACAACCCGCCGGTTCCGACGACGAAGTGGAAGGCGGGCGAGCCGGTCGAGTACACGCGCACCGTGTTCGTGCCGGTCTATCCGTACGTCGGCGAGGCGTCGATCGAAGTCGGACTGTATTCCACCCGGACGCAGAAGCGCCTCCCGCTCTCGGGCGACGATGTCGGCCAGCGTGCCTATAAGGTGGCGCACCTGCAGTTGGTGCCCCAGACCGAGAATGTGTTCACGCTGTTCAAGGACGGCTGGCACCCGGCGGAGGTCGCCGACAAGAACGCGTCGGTGGAGTGGCAGTGGACCAAGAAACGCGCGACGCTCGCTTTCAAGAATCCGAAAAAGGACGTCGTGTTCCTGCTCGATCTCGACAACCCCGGCCGCGTGTTTCGGGAGCCGCAGCAGGTGACCATCAGCGTCAACGGCCAGGAGGCGAAGCAGTTCACGGTGAATCCGGCGGAGCGCACGCTCCAGAAGATTCCGTTGACGGCGGCGCAGTTGGGCACCGCCGACACGACGGAGGTACAGATCGACGTGGACAAGACGTACGTCCCGGCCCTGCTCACCGCGTCGAACAGCACGGACCCGCGCGAGCTGGGCGTGCGCGTCTTCCACGCGTTCGTGGATGCGAGATAGTGTGACGATGTGAGAGTCACGTTCATCGCGTTTCTCTCGATGCTCGTGGTGGGCTTCGGCGCCGCACCGGCGCACGCCGAGCTGGTCTTCTTCGCCTCCGGGCGCAGCCTGTCGGTGAAGGGCCATCGAGTGGAAGGCGATTCCCTGGTGCTGACACTGCGGAGCGGCGGCGAGGTGATCTGCGAGCGATCGGTGATTACGCGGATCGCGCCCGACGAGGTTCCGTACCCGGAGCCGCAACCTGTCGCCGCGCCCGCGGCACCCGTCGTAGAATCGATTCAGCGCTACGCGGCGATCATCGACAAGGCGTCCGCGGCACAGGGCATCGATCCCAAGCTGGTGCGTGCGGTGATTCAGGTCGAGTCGGCTTATCAGCAGCGCGCACGGTCGCGCAAAGGCGCCATGGGGCTGATGCAACTGATGCCCGAAACGGCGCGGGAGTACGGCGTCGCCGATCCGTACGATCCGGCCTCCAACATCGAAGCGGGCATCAAGCACCTCAAGTCGCTGCTGCAGCGGTTCCCGAAAGACCTCGCCCTGGCGGCGTACAACGCCGGCGAAGCGGCGGTGCAGCGCTTCCGCGGGATGCCGCCGTATCCCGAGACGCGCGCGTACGTCGCGTCCATCCTCGCCCTCGCTGGTCGCTGACCTGCGCACCGCCGCGCAGTCCCGGAAACAGGGGGGCGCTGCCTCCTTTTTCACGCTTTCGCGTCGGTCCAGACTTTCCGGACGCTGCGCGGTCTAATCGTCCAGAGAGTCGCGGCAAGTTGATACAATTGCTACCCGTGGAATTCCGTGCGCGTTTGGCGTCGTCCACCGGCGAGATCATCGAGGGCGTGTACGCCGCCGAGACGGAGGCGCGGCTCAGGCACGAGCTCGAGGACAAAGGGCTCTACGTCCTTTCGCTCCAGCCGAAGCACGCGATCGGCGGCATCTCGCTGCACGTCCCGCAGCGCCGCTCGGTGTCGACGCGCGAGTTCCTCGTCTTCAATCAGGAGCTGGCGACGCTGCTGAAAGCGGGCATGCCGCTCGTCCAGTCGCTCGATCTGCTGAAGGGGCGCGTGACGTCTCCGGTGTTCAAGGCCGTGCTCACCGATGTGCACGAACAGGTGCGGTCGGGCACGGCGCTCTCCGACGCGTTCGGCGCCCAGGGCGATCTGTTTCCGCGCGTTTACACCGCGTCGCTGCTGGCCGGCGAGCGCAGCGGCAACCTCGACGCCGTGCTCCGGCGTTATGTCGAGTACACGAAGATCATCGCCACGGTGAAGCGGAAAACCGTGTCGGCGCTGGTCTACCCGGCGATCCTGATCTCGCTCGCCCTGGTCCTGGTCACGATCATCGTGGTCAAGGTCGTGCCGGCGTTCTCCGATTTCTACGCGAGCTTCGGCGCCAATCTGCCGCTCATCACGCGCATCATCGTCGCCGTGTCGGACTTCATCCGTGCGCAGCTGCTGTTGATCCTGATTGGCCTCGCGGCGGTCGTCGCCGTCTTCGTGGCGTGGGTGCGTCAGCCGGGGCAACAGGCGCGGTTCGATCATGTGATCCTCAACCTGCCGATGCTCGGCCAGGTCGCGAAGAAATTCGCGACGTCACAGATGGCGCGAACGCTCGCGACGCTGCTCGGCGGCGGGCTGCCGCTGGTCAATGCACTGGACATCGCGGCGAAATCGATCGGTAATCAGTTCATGGCCGCGCAGCTCGGCGTGGTGAGCACCCGCGTGCGCGAAGGAGAGTCGTTTGCCGCCGCGCTCGACGCGCGCCATGTGTTTCCCGACGTGGCGGTGAAGATGGCCGAGGTTGGGGAGTCCACGGGCGCGCTGCAGGAGATGTTGAACACGGTGGCCGACTTTTACGACGAGGACATTTCGACCACAATGGATCGGTTCATCACGCTCGTCGAGCCGATCCTGCTCGTCATCATGGGGATCGTGATCGCCGGCCTGCTGCTGGCGCTTTACATGCCTCTGTTCCAATTGAGCTCGGTGTTGTCCTGATCATGTCCAGTCCGAATCCCACGCCCGCCGATCTGCACCTCGAGACCGCCGAGCTCGGCGCCGTCGGCGACGCGGAACGCCGCGCAGAGTTCGAGCAGGCGCGCCGCCTCGCAGAGCGGTACCGCCTCGAGTTGGTCGACATGGAGACGTTCCGGATCGACCAGGATCTCTTCCGGTCGATCCCGGCGGAGCTCATGCTGCGCTACGGCTTCGTGCCGTACCGCCGCGACGGCAAGACGCTCGCGATCGTCGTCTCCGATCCGAGCGACCTGCCGATGATCGACGAGCTG
>DATATJ010000105.1:0-3495 GCA_036268855.1 Vicinamibacterales bacterium | reverse complement strand
CGTTCGAGGTCTGGTTCACGCGCATTCTGATCAACGGCTGCCTCGATCGGCGGAAATCGCGATCCCGCCGCGAACGGTGGTTCGTGCCGGGGGAGATCAGCAGCGCGGACGAGGCCCGCGTCTCCGTGGCGGCCCCACGCGACGAGAATCCCGAAGGCCGGCTCCTGGCGCGCGAGCGCCGGGCACGCCTCGCCGCCGCGATCGATCGCCTCGACGGCCGGCAGCGGACGGTCTTCATGCTGTGTCACTACGGCGACTGCACGCCTCGCGACGTCAGCGCCATCACCGGACTCAACGAATCGACGGTGCGGGTCCACCTGTTTCGCGCCGCACGCAAGCTGCGCGGCCTGCTGGGAGGCCAGTCGTGAACATTCGCGCGCATCACCTTCAAGAAGAACGGCTGCTCGACTGCTATCTTGCGGAGCGCGGTGAAGAGCCGCTGGACCCACGGCTGGCCGAGCACCTCGCGGACTGCGGCGCGTGCGCCGCGCGCTACGCGAGCCTCACTCGATTCATGGACGGCCTGCGCGCCGACGCCGACGCCGACACCGACGCGGTGTTCACGCCCGAGCGGCTCCAGGCGCAGCAGCACGAGGTCGCTCGCCGTCTCGAGCACGTCGGACGCGCAGCGCGCGTCATCAGCTTTCCCGGACGGACGGTAGCCGGCCAGGCCTTCGACGTTGGCTACGGCGCGTCCGGACGCGCCACCCACGGGACGCCGCGCATCGCGACGCGTTGGGTTGCCGGGGCGGCGGCCGCCGGCCTGTTCTTCGGCGCCGCGCTCGGCGCGTCGTTCGAATGGGACGCGCACACGCGCAGCCAGCGCCAGGTTGCGGCGAACCTGCATCAGATGGCCCGCCCTGCCGCGCGGCTCACGCCCGTGGCGACGCGCGGCACGACTCCCCCGCCGGTGGCCGACGACGATGCGTTCCTCGGAGAGCTCGAGGTCGCGCTCGAACGTCCGCAGACGCGCGAGCTGCAGCCCTTCGACACCTTCACGCCGCACGTGGTCGGGGTGAGAAATACGATTCGTTGAACACGCGGCACGGTGCCATTGTGCCGGGTGCTGGGGCGCTCACGGGCTGGGTGCCAAGGTGCAGGTGCTTTGGTGCTGCGAGGTGCAGCCGCTGATGGGTGCGTCTCAGAACAACCGGCGATCGCGCCAGGCACACAGCACCGGCGCATAGCACCTGACACCCGGCGCGTATCACCAGCACCGTAACGGCACCCGATTCGCCTCACCAACATGCCATCGCTCATCTTCCGCAAAGGCCTCGATCTGAAGCACGCCGTCGCCGGCATGCTGGCCGACAACTATCACAGCGCCATCGTCGACCGGATCAAGGCGGAGGAGTTCGTCTATCGGGCCGGGCGACTCACCGTGCACCTCGCGAAGGAATTCGGGTTCTGCTACGGCGTGGATCGCGCCGTGGACTACGCGTATCAAACCCGCGAGCGCTTTCCCGACCGCGCGGTGTATCTGACAGGCGAAATCATCCACAACCCGCACGTCAACGAGAAGCTGCGCGCAATGGGCATCCGGTTTCTCAGCGACGAGCCGGCCCGCGCCGAGCATCTGGGGCCCGAAGACGTCGTGATTCTTCCCGCGTTCGGCGTCACGATGGCCATCTTGCAGCAGCTCGAACGGCGCGGCTGCACGCTGATCGACACCACGTGCGGCTCTGTGCTCAACGTCTGGAAGAACGTGCGGCGCTACGCCGAAGGCGGCTACACCGCGGTAATTCATGGCAAGGTCTGGCACGAAGAAACGCAGGCGACCGCTTCGCAGGCTGTTCAATACGGCGGGCGCTACCTGGTCGTCTTCGATCGCGCGGAGACCGAACAGGTGTGCGGCTACGTCCGCCACGGCGGCGACCGCTCCGCGTTCATGGCGAAGTTCGCTTCCGCGACGGCGCCCGGATTCGACCCCGACCGCGACCTGGCGCACGTCGGCCTCGCCAACCAGACGACGATGCTGATGTCCGAGTCGCTCGAGATCGGCGAAATGCTGAAGTCGGCGATGATCGACCGCTACGGCGCCCGCGATCTCGCGGCGCATTTCCAGGCGTTCGACACGATCTGCAGCGCTACCCAGGACCGGCAGGATGCCGTCGTCCGGCTCCTCGAGGAGCAGCCGGTGGAGCTGATGCTGGTGATCGGCGGCTACAACAGCAGCAACACAGCGAATCTGGCGCGCATTTGTGCCGCCTCGCGGCCGACTTTTCACATCGCCGATCCCACGTGCCTCGTCTCGGCCAGCGAGATCCGGCATCGCGCCATCGGGTCCAAAGAGGAAATGACCACCACCGGCTGGCTGCCGGCCACCGGGCCGGTGCGCATCGGCCTCACGTCGGGGGCGTCGACGCCGGACAACCTGGTCGGCGCCGCCATCGAGCGCCTCGAGAGCTTCACCGCCTAGCGAGGCGGCAGAGGTCCGCGATCCCCCGTAAACTCCTCAATTCGTAATACTTTGTCTCCTGTTGCCTGGCCTAAATAGACCAGGCGATCGCGTCGTATTCCTCCAAGTAACCGTTCTGTCAGTTATTTCTGAGGATTTGCGCATGAGCCCCGCTTGGACTCGCCGGCTGCTGCCTGCGCTGGTGGTAGTGGCACTCGCTGGTTCGGTTAACGCACAATCGTTCGCTTGGTGGAAGTCCGAGCAGTTCCAGAAGGACGTCGGACTCACGTCCGATCAGTGCAGCCGAATCGACACCGTCTTTCAAAGCACTCTGGTCAAGCTGCGACAGGGCAAGGAAGAGCTCGACGCGCAGGAAGCGACGCTGTCGCGGATGATCGAAGCCAACGCCGACGAAGCCCAAGTCAGCAAGCAGATCGATCGGGTCGAGGCAATCCGGGCCTCGCTGAACAAGACACGCCTGCTGATGCTGCTGCACGAGCGCCAGGTCCTGACGCCCGATCAGCTCGTCAAGTTCAGGGCGGCGCACGACAAATGGGTGCAGGATCACCCGCGTCCCAAGCCGGGTGACGACCACGACCACGACGCGCCGCGCAAGAAATAGCTCGCACTTTCTCCCGGGAGATCTTCAGAGGATGAACGCCATGATACGGACTCGATCGAAGTGGATGCTCGCCACCGTGTTTGCGCTGGCCAGCGCCGGACTGTCGGCGCAGATGTCCCCGCAGCAGACATCCGAGTTGCACATCCAGGAACTGATCAAGCAGGCGGCCGAACGCGTGGCGAGCGGTCAGACGACCGTCCCGCCGGCCGGCCAGACACAGCAGACCGCGCCCGCTAAAGGCGACTCGCGGCCCGTCGTCCACCTCACGCTCGACGATGCGGTGAAGGCGGCGTTGGATCACAACCTGGATATCGCGGTTCAGCGATCGAACCCTGAGATCAACGACCTCGCCGTCGCAAGCATTCGATCCGTTTACCATCCCTCTCTCACGTCCACTCTGGCCTCGCAGTCCACCAATACCCCGACGACCTCGGGGTTGGTTGGCGGCTCAGCAGCCGGCACTGGCGTCGTCGCG
>DATATJ010000104.1:0-9627 GCA_036268855.1 Vicinamibacterales bacterium | reverse complement strand
CCGCTCACGACCCAGTTGTTGCTGCCGATATCCTCTTGACGCGTGCTCAGGTCCACGGCGGACAGACCCAGACGCGCTTCGGCTCGATCCCCGCGCGCCTGGCCGCGGTACTCGGCCTGCACCTCGTCCGGCGTGAACTTGATCGGCTGCCGGAATGCGTTGTAGAGCTCGAGGATGTTCCGGTTGATCAGCGACAGGTCGATCGCCGGGTCCACCTCGAGGCGCGGATCGCCGCCGTAGAATTCGGACAGATCCTTGACCAGGTCCACGCCCATGATGCGTACCGCCTGCGCCATGTTCACTTCCTGGGTGATGTTGCCGAGCAGCCCGTTGTGCCGCGAAATGACCACGGCCGGCGTCCATTTCTCAGGCTTGATGCCCAGGACCTTGAAGTCGAGCGGAAGATCCTCCGGCCGCCGCCTCGCCTCTTCGACCGCTTCGTTGATGCCGTCCACGAACGCGGTGACGATCGCCTCGCCATGCGGGTGATACCAGTTCAGCTCGGCTCTCAGGTCGCCGCGGAACATGTGCAGGCGGGTGCCGATGTCGCGCTTCAACTCCTTCCGCCCGAGAATCTCGGCCACGGTCCCCGTGGCCTGCCGGCGCCAGATCTCGAATTGGAACAGGCGGTCCTTCGCGGCGTTGTAACCCTGCGCGAAGAACAGGTCGTGCTCGGACTGCGCGTAAATGTGGTTGATCCCCCAGCGATCGCGGAGCACTTCCACCGGCTGATTCAAACCCGCCACGTGAAGCGTGTCCGCCGCCGCCGCGGCCGCTGGTGGCCTGGTCTGCCCCCCGACGCCGATCGGCAGACAGGCCAGCACGATCGCCGCCGCTCGAATGAGCCGTCCCATACGCATGCGAACTCTCCTGTGTCCTGCCGGGTAAGGTGGAGGCGGGACGGCAGTCATCATCCCCTCGGGCATCGTCGGAAGCAAGCGCCAGCCGGCGCTACGGCGCGTCGCGCCAGACCGCCGGTAAATCCTTTTTCGTGTCCCTCACGATCTCCAGAATCGCGCGGCGGTCGCCGGGCGTCAGGCGCGCGTACTCGGGGTTGCGATCCGCGCCGGAGAGCACATCGTGCAGGCGGCCGTACACCCGCGCTCGCGCAGCTGCCGGGAGGGCGTCGAATGCCTCGCTGTAGATCATGTAGCTGAGCGGATAGCGAAAGAGCCGCGTCTGCAGATCGAACTCGCGCAGCGACCGCCCCTGATGATCCCGCGGTCCGCGCTCCGGAAACGTCCGCGCGAACGGCGACACCCCCTCGACCGGATCGCGCAGCGGCACTTCGCCCGCGAAGAGCATGTAGGCGACGAGCGCCTCGATGTCCGCGTTCAATGCTGCGGGGATACTTTCCGTCCCGCCGCGCGTTCCCATTCGCGCTTCCCATCCGACCCGCGTGATCAGGTTGATCATCTGCGTCTGATGCTCGAACGTCATCAGGGCAACGATGTCGCTGGAGCCAGCAAGGTATTGCGACCGGTCGAAGAAGCCCACGAGGCTTTGCAGGTTGGACGGCCTCTCGCGAACGAGCGCGTCCGGCTCCGCCGGGTTCGAGGCGATCGCATTGGCGCGATCCAGCTGCTCGCCGCGCTTCGCAGTGACGTACCAGCCGCCCCAGCGATCCGCAAACGGCGTGCGATGATCCGTGATGATCGCCGTGTCGTCTCTCACCGGTGCCCCCGTCGGACCGGGGATCACGGAGCCGACGTACAGCCCCGGCACGCCCGCGGTGTTCGGACCCTGATGACACCGCAGGCAAGCCTGGCCGCGCGTGATGGCCGGCGCTCCCGGCCCTCCGATTGTCATCGTGTAGAAGATCGGGCCCGCTTGGGGGTCGATAGCGCCGATCTCCATCGACGACGACCCTGGCACATAGGCCAGGGCGACGTCGTCGTTGAAGTAAATCGCGCGCGGCCGATCCGGAGAGATGCGGGGCGCCTGAAGGCTGGTCTTCGAAAAGACCAGCATCTGCGAATCCGAAGACAGGTGCAGCGCATCGAGCACCGCTGAGAGCGCGCCGAGCGGCCCACTCCGGGCAACGGCGGGCAGCGCCTCCTGTTCGAGCCGCTGCGCCAGCCGGGAGACGGCGTCTCTGGGGGCGGATTCGTGATACCGGATCGCGGGATCATCGGCCGGAAGATTGGCCTTGTACTCCTGCGCGACGGACACAGGGATGCCGGATGCGAGCAGGAGCGCGGCGCACACCACGCCCCGGTTCCTGCGTGTCATGCCACCATCGGCTCACTGCCGGTCGAATTTCTTCTCAGGCTTCTCGGCCTTCGTGTTGTTCACGCACGCGGTCGATCGGCAGTCGTGCGAGTTTTCGGATCCGAGCGACTCCAGCAGCTTCGTCGTCTCGGGGTGCAGCAGCGACTTCTCGCGCGGGCCGTTGGACATGTCCGCGACGGTGTCGCCTGTGCCGGCCGGCACGTCCTCGGCGCCTTGCGTGCCGACCAGGCGGCCGCTGGCTCGCGCCTTCACGTTCGCACCGTGGGCCACGAGATATTTCACCAGATCGTTGTCGCCGACGTAGGCGGCGCCGTGCAGCGTGGTGTACTTCTTGTCGTCGGCGGCGTTGACGTTGGCGTGCAGCTCGTCCACCAGGTATTTCACCGCCGCCAGCCGCGCGTCCGGGTCGATGTTCGTGCCTTGATACTCGAACCCGATGCCCCCCGCCACCATCAACGGCGTCACGCCGTGTGTGGTCGGGATATTCGGATCGGCTCCGCGCGCCACGAGCAGCCGCATGGCATCGAGATCGTTGGCTTGCGCCGCGCGCCAGAAAGGCGTTGCGCCGATGGGCTCGACCCAGTCGTCGCCGTACCGGAACTTCCGGAACCAGAGTTTTCGCGCGATTCTGAAGTTCGGGTCGGCGCCGTGGTCCAGCAGCGCCGTCATGAGCTGGAGATAGCTCGTCTTCTCCTGATCGATCGTCGGCTGCGGATACCACGTGTTATGGCGCCACCGCATGTCGATCGCGGCGTAAAGCGGAGCCAGCCGATCGATGTTCGCCAGGTTCGGGTTCGCGCCGCGGTCCAGCAGGAACTTGGCCAGGTCCATGTGACCGTTGATGATCGCTTCGACGATTGGCGACGTCTTCTCGCCGCCGCTCACCAGGTTGACGTCAGCGCCGCCGTCGAGGAGCGCCCGCACCGCTTCCGTGTGCCCTTCCCGCGCGGCGAACTGCAGCGCGGTCATGCCGCCGACGACGGTGGCACCGTACACGCGTTCGTCCGCCTTCGATGCCCTCGCGGCTGGCCGTTGCGCATCGTCTGGCAACGGATCGCCGTTCGCGTCGATCTGCACGCGCTTCAAGCTGACGACCTTCGTCTCAATCGACGGATCGGCATCGTGAGCGAGCAGAGCCCGGATGGCGTCGGCGCTGTTCCGCGCCGACGCAAACATGAGGGCGGTCTGCCCGTTTGTCGCATCGGCCGCGTTCGGATCGGCGCCGTGCTCCAGCAGCCGCGTCACCGTCGCGGCATTGCCGGACGCGGCCGCCGCCATCAGCACGGTGGTGCCGTTGGTGTTCGCCTCGCTCGCGCTTGCGCCCGCCTGCAGCAACAACCCGATGACGGCCGGGTCGCCGTTTTTCGCGGCCATGAACAGCGGGGTCATGCCGCCAATCCGCGTCGCCGCTTTCACGCTCGCACCGGCCTTCAGCAGCGTCTGCGTCAACGCCGCGTCGCCGTTCGCCGCCGCCCAATGCAGCGCAGTGCTGCCGTCGCCGTCGGACGCGTTCACGTCCACTTTCTCGGCAAGGAGGGTTCGAACGGCCGCGGCGTCATGCTGCTGGACGGCCTCGATCAATCGCGTATCCGCGGCTGCGGCGCCTGACGCGGCCGCCATGAGGCAGGCCGTCGTCAACAAGGTCCAGAAGGCTTTCATATCGCCACCTCGCCAGTGCTGTCGCCAATCGCCGGCTGATCGATCCCGAGCGTGTGCAGCATCGTGAGCAGGACGTTCGCGTATGGCGTCTCATCCTTGCAGCGGACGTGCTGGTTGCCTTTGATCCGGCCGTTTGCGTGGCCGGCCAGGAGCACGGGCAGCCGTCTGTGGGTGTGGACGTTCGAGTCGCCCATCGGGCTGCCCCACAGGATCATCGAATGGTCGAGAAGATTGCCGTCGCCGTCGGGCGTGGCGCGCAGTTTCTCGAGAAAATACGGGAGCAGCGACATGTGATAGACGTTCAGCTTCGCGTACTCGAGAATTTTCGACGGAACCGAGCCGTGGTGCGACATCGCGTGAAATGGTGCCCTGATGCCGCTCTCCGGGAACACCCGATTGCTCGTGTCGCGGCTCAACTTGAACGACGAGACGCGCGTCACTTCCGACGAGAACGCGAGCACCTGCAGGTCGAACATCAGCTTCACGTGCTCTTCCCAGGAATCGGGAACGCCCAGCGGGGCGCTCGGCAGCGCACGGCTCTCGCCGCTCGCGTTGTGCTGCTCGATTCTGACGATGCGCCGCTCGATCTCGCGGACGCTTTCCATGTAGCTGTTCAGGCGGTTGCGATCGCTCGCGCCGAGATCGCTGCGGAGCCGGGCGACTTCGCGCGTAATCCCGTCCAGAATACTGCGATTGGCGCGTTGGCGCGCTTCGCGCTCGGCGGCCGTTCCCCCTTCGCCGAACAGCGTCTCGAACGCCATGCGCGGATCGATCGTCATCGCCGTCGGCGTGGTCGGCGACGACCAGCTGATGGGCCCCGAGTACACGCACGCGTAGTTGAATCCGCACGTGCCGGCGGTGTCCACGTTCTCGATGGCGAGCTGCAGGGACGGCAGCGCCGTATCCGCACCGAATTCCTGGGCGTAGATCTGGTCGATCGACGTCCCGGCGCGGACGTCAGACCCTTCGGTCTGCTTCGGATGCGCGGCCGTGAGGAACACGGCGCTGGAGCGGAAGTGGTCGGCTCCCTCCTCGGCCGCCGCCCACGCTTCTGCGGCGTGCAAGTCGGTCTGCGTGATCACCGTGACGTACTCGCGCAGCGGCTCGAGCGGCTTCAGGATCATCGTGAAGTCGAAATCGGCGCCCTCCTTCTCCGGCATCCAGTAGTGCTGCTCGATGCCCTCCTGGGTGCTGCCGGCTGAGCCGTGCACCATCTCGATGCAGGCCAGGCGGACCCGAGAGGCCGCGGCGGTTTTTCGCTGGAGGGTCTGCGCCGGCACCATCGCGTCGAGCAGCGGCAGCGCCATCGTGGCGCCCATGCCGCGGAGCACGGTGCGCCGGGAGAGATGCTTCTGCGTGATGAACATGTCGTGAAACTCCTAGCGATTCTTGGCGCGACGCGCTGTCTCCGCCGCCCCGTTCTGTGCGGACGTGACGACGTCGTCGGCCTTCCGCATCTGGAACGGCACGCTCTTCACGACGCCGAGGATGAAGGACGAGAAGCGATAGTCGCTTTTCGCGGCGTCCTGCTCGACCGCTCGTGCCGCGGGCATGTCCCGATAATCGATCAGGCGGCCCAGACCGTATGCGAGAAGATTCTCGGTGAAGCTGCCGATGAAGGCGTCGGTCCGCGCGAGGATCGCCTTGCGCAAACTGACCGGACCATCGAGCTGTGTGCCGTCGTACAACTCGCCGGTCGGATCAATCGGCGCGCCGCTATCCACCGTCCGCCAGAGGCCGACGGCGTTGAAGTTCTCGAGCGCGAGGCCGATCGGATCCATCATCTTGTGACAGGCCGCGCAGGCGGGATTCTTCCGATGCTCGGCCAGCCGCTCACGAACGGGCAGCGGCCTCTGGTTCTCGACATTCTCCTCGAGTGCCGGCACGTTGGCCGGGGGCGGCGGCGGCGCGGCGCCGAGAAGCACCTCCATCACGTACTTGCCGCGCAGCACCGGAGAGGTGCGGTTGGCCAGTGAGGTCAACGTCAAGATGCTCCCCTGGCCCAGCAGCCCGAAGCGGTTGGGATCGGTGATCGCCACCCGCCTGAAGGTGCTGCCCTGCACGTTCGGAATGCCGTAGTGCTTCGCGAGCACCTCGTCCACGAACGTGTAGTTCGCGGTGAGGAGCTCGGTGACGCTGCGATCTTCGCGGATGATGTTGTCGAAGAGCAGCTTCGTTTCGCGCGCCATCGACTCGCCGAGGTTCCGGCTGAATTCGGGATAGAGCCCGGTATCGGGATCGGCCTCCCGGACATGACGCAGACGGAGCCATTCCTCTGCGAAGTTGTCGACCAGCCCCTGCGCGCGGCGATCGGCCAGCATCCGGCGGACTTCGCGCTCGAGAACGGCCGGATCTCTCAGCTGCCCGCGTGCCGCGAGCGTGAGCAGCTGATCGTCCGGGCTGCTGCTCCACAGAAAGTACGACAACCGTGACGCGAGCTCGACGTCGCTGATGCGGTAGTTGGCGCCCGGCTTCGCATTGGACGGCGTCCGCTCGAACCGGAAGACGAAATTCGGGCTCGCCACGATCGCCTGCAGCGCTCTCTCGATCCCGTTCTCGAAGGTGCCGTCCGAGCGCCCTTCCTTGTAGCTGTCGAACAGAAAGCTCGCGTCCGCGTCGGTCAGCGGCCGCCGGAACGCCTTGCGCGCCAGCTTCGTGATGATCGTCTGCGCGCAGGCCGTCTCGTCATGCGCGGTGGCCGGCGTGCAGATGAAGATCTCTCGGCGGCTCGGCGTCGCGGACACGCCGGTGGCGGCGAACGGGCCGGCGACCGTCATCGATTGCAGGTGCGGCAGCGCGATCAGGCCCGGGATGCCGGCGCTGATGTCCACCATCGACTGCTCGACCTGGCGGAACTCGTCTTCCGTCGGGCCGTCGAACTTGGCGAGGAACGCCGCCGACACGCGATGCGGGCCGGCGGCGATTCGCACACGTGGGCTCGTCAGGACGTTCTTCGTTTCCGGAATGTTCGGATCGATCTTGAAGAGCGCGGCCCTGGCGCCGTCCACCGACACCTCGATTTCCTGCCCCTGCAGGTTCGCCGGGAGGTTCTGGCCGTACAGCGTCTCCAGGAAGTCGTAGTAGAGCGCGAGCTTGAACGTATACTCGCCATCGGCCGGAAAATTGTGGAGTACCGACGTGCCGCCGCGGGTGCCCAGCGGCGCGCCGTCGACGTGCCGCATCTGGTTGACGACCTTCGGCACCGTGTACATCGTCATCGCCGGCGCCACGCTCGCGTCGCCGATCGCCGCGCGACTGATCTTTCCGGCGGCGCGGACGTAACCCTGCACGAGCGCCGGCGTCACCGCGAGCACGTCCGCCATGTTGTCGAAGCCGCGTCCCATTTCGTCCGGCGGCAGCAGCGCCGACACGTCGATGTCCAAATCGAGCAGGTCACGAACGGAGTTCCGGTATTCGGATCGGTTGACGCGATGGAGCTCAGGGGCTCCCGCGAACGGATGTGCCGCGGCGTCGCGATCGACGGCGGTCTCGAGCGAGGCCCTGAGCGCACTCGCGCTGGCCGGATCGGGCCTCGGAGCTCCGGCGGGCGGCATCATGCCCGCGCGCAGCTTGCGGATCATCTTCTCTGCAATCTCCGGCTGCTTGTCAGCTTGGCCCGGCTCGAAATCCTGCAGCGAGAGGCCACCAGCGCGGCCGTCGGCGTCGTGGCAGCCGAGGCAATACTCGTTGAGCAGCGCATTGAGCGCCGCGGCCGACCGCGGCGCGACGACGTGCGAAACGGCGAGCGTTGGGCGCTTCGCTGCCGGTTGGCTGGACGCGGCCAGCGGCGCGGCAAGAACGGCGGCACCAAGCGCCGCACCAACCAGCTGTCTCATCGTGGCTCTCTCCAGCCGGAAGTATACGCCGCGGCCGGCCGAAACCGGCGCCGCTTTTGGCGGCGTTCCGCGGGTGCTGCCCGCCAGATCGCGGCATAAATCGTCAGCAGGCGCGCAACACGCCGTGCGTGCGCGCATCTGTATCGAACGCGGCCGCTACTGGCAGGCGGAGTAATAGATCAGCGGTGTGCGCAACTACGCGCTCAGCCTGGCGTGCCAGCGCCGCGGTTTGCCGGCGACCCACGGCAGGGGTTTCGATGCCCCTCCGGCTGGCATCCGGAGTGCTTTCGTAGACGGGCTGGCGCCGTTGGTCACGGGCATTCGCCCGAGTGTCGATTTCGGCTCGCGCCGTTCGACAAGATGGCAGCGAGGGTAATGGCCGTACTGCCAGCCCGTTCGCATCCGTGTCGAAAGCTGATCGTTTGACGCGCTTATCAGCTTGCCGTCACGTCAAGGTCACAGCACAATGAAAAGTTCGATCAGTCAATGAAGGAGGCCGAAATGGCGAAAGCAAAGCATGCCGTTCCCGAAGGACATCACACGATCACGCCGCAGCTGACCCTCGATGATGCCGCAGCGGCCATCGACTGGTACAAGAAGGCGCTGGGCGCCGAAGAGATGGGGCGCGCACTCGGCCCCGACGGCAAGATCATGCACGCGGAGCTGCGCATCGGCGATTCGCGCATCATGCTGAACGACGCGATGATGGGCGGCAAGGGGCCCAAAGCTCTGGGTGGATCGCCGATCTCGCTCTGGATCTACGTCGAGGACTGCGACGCGATGTTCAATCGCGCCGTGGCGGCCGGCGCACAGGTCGCGCCCGGCGGCATGGGACAGATGATGGATCAGTTCTGGGGCGACCGCTCCGGCACGATCAACGATCCGCACGGATACCGGTGGACGATCGCGACGCACAAGGAAGATCTCACGCGCGAGGAAATGACACAGCGCCAGGACGCGTTCTTCAAGCAGTTCGCCCAGCAGTCGCACGCGTAGACGGGAGAATGGACCTCGCCGGCGCCGCCGGCGAGGTCATCGATTGGCCGCACGCGCAACCGCGCCGCCGCGAACGCGCGTCTATCGATCGTCGCCGTCGCCGGTGCGGCGCGCGGACAAGGGTCCCTCGCCGAGGTCGCCGATCTTGGCCGAGCCTTCGATGGCGTTCCCTTTCAGCTCGCCGCGCATCGTGATTTCGATGATCTTCCCCTCGTCGGGCGCCGACCAGGCGGCAGTCACGTGCGCGCTCGTGATCTGCCCTTTCAGCTCGTACTCACCGTAGGGATCGCTGACATGGCCGGACAGTCTGGTTCCCGTCTGGTTGATCGTCATGTTGACCGCGCGCTCGCCGAGCGGCGTGGCGAATTCAACATGCCATTGGCCAGCGGCGCTCGGCGCCGCGCCGATCGCGATGCCGGGCGGGCACAGCATCCAGGCGAGCACCAGAGCGGGATACACAAGGCGTCTTCTCTTCAAGTCTCCTCCGACGATGGGCGCGGCCGATCTGGCCGCACGACCCGTGGAAGAGAGTTTACCTAACGCCGGCCTGCCGCGGCTCCGGAGCAGCGAAAAAGCCACCCATCGCATGACGCCTGCGTGGGATCACTTGTTGGCGTCGCGAACCTGGGACACGAACTCGTCCACGTACTGCTTCACGCCCTGCATCACGCTCGCCCCGTGCGCGGCCGGTGCGCCGCCTGCGAGGCCGCCACGGTGCAGCAGCGACACCTCCACCAGCACGGGCGTTTCTTGATACGACAGCTTCGCGGTCGTGTGCGTGTACAGCCACGCGTCGTATCGCGACACACACAGCCCGCCCGACAGGCTGCCGGTGACGATGTCCACGTACACGTAGGTGTCCTCGTCGGAGTTGCGACGCACTTTGAGGCCGGCGTCGGACAGC
>DATATJ010000103.1:0-36364 GCA_036268855.1 Vicinamibacterales bacterium | reverse complement strand
TTGGTGAAGAGATAGGCGACGATGGCGTTGATCTCGGTCTCGTTGCGGATCGCGTCGGCCGGCGAACTGTTGTTCGAGTTGTAGAAGAAGCGCGGCATCCACGTCGTCGGCTTGACGGCGCGCGGGTTGCGAATCCAGTTCTTCACCCAGTCGGGCGACAGCTTCGAATCGATCTTGGTCAGGATCGGCCCCGGCTTCTTCACGTTCTCGAAGCCCTTGGTCTTGTGGCAGGCATAGCAGCCGGCGCGCTCGAACGTCGCGTAGGCGAGGTTCAACGAGTCGGCCTTCGGGATGTAAATCTCCTGCTTGTGGCACTTCGCGCACGACGCCTGCGTCATCTTCGTCGGCAGCATCGGGAAGTCCCACGACTCGGGCTGTTCCCACCCGTACTTCTTCTCCCACGCGGCCTTCTGCTTCTCGTCGCTCGGCGTGTGTGACGCGCCGAGGAAGCTCACCGACTGTCCCATGCCCTCGTGGCATACGGTGCACCCGGTCTTGTCGATCGGATGCGCCGAGCTGCCGCCGAGATAGGTCGCCAGATCCGGATGCGTCGTGAACGGCTGCGGATATTTCTCGTAGCCCTTCTTGTCGATCGCCAGGTGACAGGTCTGGCAGCGATCCATCTTCGGCACGTGGATGAAGTTCACGTCGTCCACGACGTTCGGGAGGATCACCTGTTGAATCTTGATCGTCGGCGCCAGGAAGTCGAGGAGGGGCGCGTTGCGGAAGTAGTCCTTCACCGCGCTCGGCGCGATCACGTCGAGCCGCTTGTGCAGCCGCGTCTGCTCGGCCGTCAGCTCGTCGATCTGCTTCTGCACCGCCGTGACCTGGCCGGTGTACTGGCCGAGGAGCTTGCCGGCGTCCGCCTTGTCGGCGTCGGCTTTCTCCATGGCCAGGTTCAGCTCATTGAGCTTTTGGGCCTCGGCGTCGGCGGTCTTCCCCTTGGCCGCGGCGCTCGACAGGCCGTTGGCGCGCGACGCCTCGAAGTCATAGCGATCCTGGTCGTAGGTCGCCTTCATCGTCTGATACTCGCCGGTGGCGCGGAACAGGCGGTTGTCGGCGTCCTTCAGCTTGTCCTGCAGGTCGTCCACCTTCTGCTGGTTCGCCTTGACGTTCTGCTGCGCCGCCTTCTCCTGCGTCTCGAGCGATTGCAGCTTGGTCCTGTCGACCCCGCGACTCGCCTGCTGGAGCTGCGCCTGCGTCACCTGGAACTCGAGCGCTGCGAACCGCCGCTGTGTGTTCTTCCATTCGCGGTCGAAGTCGTCCCACACCATCCAGACGACCGAGAGGAACAGGAACAGACTGGCCGCCGCGAAGACCACGTTCAGGAAGTCGACGTTGTAAGCGTGCCCGACACCCTTCTTATCAGCCATGATTTAGATGTTGAAGAAGAACTCTGGGATCGCGACGATGTACTTCAGGTTGAAGATCCACCTCGCCAGCATCTTGATGGGCAAGGACATCATCATGAGAAACAGGAACACCGACGTGTAATATCGCGCCGCCCCGAGCTTGTCGTAGTAGGACTTGAGCCACAGTTTCGACAGGATCACCGGCAGCGCCAGGACGTAGAACAGTACCAGCGCAATCCCGAACATCTCGCGAACAAACCAGTTCGCCGGCATGCCCATGTGCAGGCCGCGAACGTAGATGTACTCCGACAGGTTCACGTTGGTCAGGGCCGCCAGCTTGTGGATGTCCCAGTACTCGAACGGCCCGAAGAAATTCCAGTTCGGCCCGCGCAGGAACGTGCCGAGCACGATCAGCGAGCACCACAACACCACGAACCCGAACAGGAAGATCGTGATCTCGGCCTTGCGCTCGGCGAACGTGAAGTAGCCGTTGCCCTTGGGGTTCTTGTCGACGTACGGAATGCAGATGAGCCCGACGATGATCAGGCTGGGCAGGACGACGCCCGCGAGCCACGGGTCGAAATAGACCAGCATCTCCTGGAGCCCGAGGAAGTACCAGGGCGCCTTCGACGGGTTTGGCGTGTTCGCCGGATTGGCTGGCTGCTCGAGCGGCGCCTTCAGGAAAATCGACCAGGCGATCAGCAGCACCGAGCACAGGATCAGCGAGATCAGCTCGGTATAGACGAGATCCGGCCACACCCATACCCGATCGGACTCGGCCTTCTCGATCGGCCCCAGCCCCATCGCAATCCGCTGATCGTTGCGCACGCCTTCTCGAATCGAGTACCAGACGAAGAAGACGAGCAGAAAGATCAGCCCGACGATCGGTACGTTGTCCGGCTTGGTGACGATCAACCGGAAGTTCGGGTCGAAGGATCCGAAGAAGAAGAAGATGCCGAGAAACGCAAGCGCGGCGTAGCCGACGGCGTCCTTCGCGACCTTCTCGCGCTGCCAGACGATGAGCGCGAGCAGACCGACGGCCAGCAGGAAGAACAGCCGCGGATCGGCGACGGCGTTGATGAGTCCTTTGAGCACACCCATTCGGGAGTCCTTCGTAATGAAAAATCTACTTCTTCATTCCCAATTCTTCAGAGCGGCCCCGAGATGCCGCCGTCCTTGCGGACGCGCCAGAAATGCACGGCCATCAGCACGGCGATGGCCAGCGGCAGGCCCACGCAGTGCAACACATAAAACCGCAGGAGCGCGCCCTCGCCGACGAACGTGCCGCCGAGCAGCGCGAATCGCGCATCGTCGGCCGCGTGAATCAGCGGCACGTCGCCGAGGCGAAGCAGCGAGGCGCCCGGCCCTTCGTGGCCGAGGAACGGCGTCGCGCGTCCCATGTTCGAGCCGACCGTGATGGCCCAGATTGCCAGCTGGTCCCACGGGAGCAGGTAGCCGGTGAACGAGAGCAGGAGCGTGAGCACCAGCATGATCACGCCGACCGACCAGTTGAACTCGCGCGGCGGCTTGTACGATCCGGTCATGAACACGCGGAACATGTGCAGCCACACGGTGATGACCATCGCGTGCGCGCCCCAGCGGTGCATCTCGCGCATGATCCCGAGCGGCACGTGCTCGCGCAGACCGACGATGTCGGTGTAGGCGTATTCGAGGGTGGGCCTGTAATAGAACATCAGGAGCAGGCCCGTGAAGGTGAGCACGAGGAAGAGGAAGAAGCTCAGGCCGCCCATGCACCAGGTGTAGCGCAGCTTCACCCCCGACTTGCGAATCCGCACCGGATGCAGGTGCAGGAACACGTTGGAGAGCATCACGAGCACGCGGTTGCGGTCGCTGTCCGGCCGCCCGTGCCGGAAGATCGACGTCCACGCCTGCGTCTCCGTCAGCCAGTTCCAGAACCGGGTCCCCGGTCCTTCTTTCGGTGCGACCGTTTTCGTATCAGCCATACGATGATGCCAGCCAGTTCAGATTTGAGAATTTGAGAATTTGAGGATTTGGGAATTTGAGGATTTGGGAAATTGAGAAATTGAAAAGCCTCAGTCCGCGTTCAAATCCTCAATCCGCCCTAGATTTTCAAACTCTCAAACTCTCAAATCCTCAAATTTCGCCTACGCCTTGAGAAAGGCCTCCGGATCCGTCCATTGCCCGAGCTCGTACTGATAGTGCTTGCTCTTGTCCACGAGGATCTGGCCGTCGTCGGAGAGCACGATGCGCGCGCGCTCCAGGGGACGCGGCGCAGGACCTTCGAAGTTGATGCCGGTGAGCCGGTATCCGCTGCCGTGGCAGGGACACTTGAACTTGTTTTCCGCCGAGAGGTAGTTCGGCGTGCAGCCCAGATGCGTGCAGACGGTGATGAGGGCGTAGAAGCCGCTGCCGTGCGGCTCGACGTTCTCGTCGGCGATCTTCACGATCCAGATGCCGAACTTCTCCTTCCAGCGCTCATCGACGCCGATGCCGTACTCGTTGGGAAAGCCCGCCTTGAACTGCTGCGGCGGCTCGTTGAGCACGTTGGGAAACATGAAGCGGCCGGTCGCGGCGAGCGCGGCGGCCGACGCGGCGGAAAAGGCGCCCCACGCCAGGCCCATCCAGGCGCGGCGCGAGAGCAGAGGCGAGCTGTCGTCGGGATCGCGCCCGGCGGCTGCCGCGGCGGCCGGCTTCGCTGCGGGAATCGCAGCTTTCACGGCGGCGGCTCCTCCCGGCGAGGCGACGTTCGTCGTCCTGCCCCCGAGATCGGGCGGCGGCGCGGCCGGCGGACGTGGAGCGGCGGCCGGCTTGGGCGCGGCGTGCGGCGCCGCCGCGGGATTGGCCGCTGCAGCCGGTGCACTCGGCGCGGCCGGCTTCGACGGTGCCCCACCGGACGCCGCCTCGCCTGATCCTGGCGCGACAGGCTGTGCCGTCGCCTCCGGTTTTGTTTCGTCAGCCATGGTATGCGTGTCCCATCACAACTAGCCCATCACTTTGAGCGCCTCGAGCGCGGCCTCGCGCACTCTGATGCTTCTATCGTTCTGACTCAAGGTCGTCACGGACGGCCGCAACGACTCGTCTTTAAGCGTAGCGGCGGCGCGCAACCCGCCAATCATGACGTCCGCGACCGGATCCTCGTCCTCGTCCTGGCGCACCGTGCGCTTGACGGTCTGCTCGACGTACGTGCGGTCGAGCATCTGCTTCAGCACGCTCACGCCGTCGGTGCTCCCATGCCGGGCGAGCGCCACCGCGGCATTCCACCGCACATCAGGCGTCGAATCCTGCAAGCCCGTCCGCAGCGCGTCCATCTGTGCCGTGCCAGGCAGCGCGCCCAGGGCGTAAATCACGATCTTGCGGACGCCCGCGTCAGAGCCTGGCGAGGTGTATAAAGAAATGAGTTGCGGAACGACGGCGGGATCGCCGGACGAGCCGAGCGCCCAGATGACGCTGATGCGCGTGTCCCCATCGGCATCGTCGAGTGCCTTCGTCAGTTCGGAAACCGCGTCGGGCGGCAGGGGCGGATCGAGGCGGCCGATGGCGAGGGCAAGGTAGCGGCGAACCTGCGCATCATCTTTGGCGTCTCGAAACGCCTTCACCAGCGACGGCGCCAGACTACGATCGGCGCGCACCTTCGGATCCGCCATCAGACGCGACAGTTCGTAGGCGGCCGGCCAGCGGCGATCGGAGCCGCCATTCTGCACCTCGGCCAGGTAGTCTTGCGGCGTGCGCGCATCGGCCAGCAGCGACCGGAAGCCCACATACACCGAAACCGTCACCGCGACGACGGCCAATGGAATCAGAAAGAACTGAACGGCGAGGGCGGGCGCGGCGACCAGTGGGTTTCGAGTCGCGGTTTCGCGCTCGGAGAGTTTTTCCATTGAACAGGGAACGAACGGGTTGCCGCGGAAACACCCGAGGCGGTGCAAGTTTTACTACGTGTGTCCCTCGCGGTCAAGCGAGGTGCCTCTGGCCGGCAGCGCGGCACTCGTTCGTCGGCTGGCGACGGCCGGCTGAGCCCGATCTTCGCCGGCCTAGGTGACCGCCCCGGTCGAGGCCGACGAGACGAGGCGCGCGTACTTCGCGAAGACGCCCGTCACTTCGCGCGGAGCTGGCGGCGTCCACGCGGCCAGTCGCGCGGCCAACGCGTCGTCGGAAAGCTCCACGTCGAGGCGCCGGAGCGCGATGTCCACGACGAGCAGGTCGCCGTCCTGGACCGCGGCCAACGGCCCCCCGCGGGCGGCTTCGGGTGCGACGTGGCCGACCATCAGACCCCGGGTCGCGCCGGAGAAGCGGCCGTCGGTGACCAGCGCGACCGAATCCCCCAGGCCGGCGCCGACAATCGCGGCCGTCACGCCGAGCATCTCCCGCATACCCGGCCCACCGCTCGGGCCCTCGTAGCGGATCACGACGACGTCGCCCGGCTGAATCGCTTGCCGCTGCACCGCGTCGAAGGCCGCTTCCTCGGAGTCGAACACGCGGGCCGGCCCCCGGTGACGATGCCGCTCGGCGCCCGACACCTTCACGACCGCGCCGTCGGGAGCGAGATTGCCCCGAAGGATCACCAGCCCGCCCGTCTGCTTGATGGGCTCGTCGATGGTGACGACCACCTCCTGGCCCGGCGTCTCGCGCGCGTCGGCGGCTTCTTCCTCGAGGGTGCGGCCCGTGACGGTCCGACAGGTGCCGTCCACATGCCCCCCCTCGATCAGCCGCTGCGCGACGAGCGCGCTGCCGCCGGCGGCATGCAGATCGGTGGCGACGAAGCGACCGGACGGCTTCAGGTCGGCAATCACGGGGACGCGCACGCTGACGCGATCGAAATCGGAGAGCGCGAGCGGCACGCCCGCTTCGCGCGCGATGGCGAGCAGGTGCAGTACGGCGTTGGTCGAGCCGCCGGTCGCGGCGACCGCGACGATGGCGTTGTCGAGCGCGGCGCGCGTTACGATGTCGCGCGGACGCAGACGATCGCGCACCAGCGCCATCACGCGCTCCCCCGTCGCCCGCGCCACGGCGTCCTTGCCGGGATCGACCGCTGGCACACTCCCGCTGCCGAGCGCCGCCAAGCCGAGAAACTCGCACGCGATCGCCATCGTGTTGGCGGTGAATTGACCGCCGCATGCGCCGGCGCCGGGGCACGCAACCGCTTCGAGCGCGCACAGGTCCGCGTCGCCGATGCGTCCGGCGGCGTGCGCGCCGACCGCCTCGAACACGTCCTGGACCGTCACCTCGTGCCCTCGCCACTGCCCCGGCGCAATCGATCCGCCATACAACAGCAGACCCGGCACGTTCAACCGCGCCAGCGCCATCGCCGCTGCAGGAATCGTCTTGTCGCATCCGACGAGCACGACGAGGCCGTCGAAGCCGTTGCCGCGGACGACGAGCTCAATCGAGTCGGCAATCACCTCGCGGCTGACCAATGACGCGCGCATCCCCGACGTGCCCATGGTGATGCCGTCGGAAATCGAGATCGTGTTGAATTCCATCGGCGTGCCGCCGCACGCACGCACGCCCGCCTTCACCTGCAACGCGAGATCGCGCAGGTGCAGATTGCACGGCCCGATCTCGATCCAGGTGTTGGCGATGCCGATGAGCGGCCGCTCGAGATCGGCGTCGGAGAAGCCGGCCCCTTTGAGCATGGCCCGCGCAGCGGCGCGCGAAGGCCCGGTGACGAGGGGATTTTGCATCTCGGGGGATCACTACAAAATTGGGTAAATTGGTAATTGGGTAAGTTGGTAAGTTGGCAAGTTAGAGCTTCGGCAGCGTGACGCCGCGCTGCGCCTGATACTTGCCCTTCTTGTCCTTGTACGACACGGCGCATGGCTCGTCACTCTGGAAGAACAGCACCTGCGCGATGCCCTCGTTCGCATAGATCTTCGCGGGCAGCGGCGTCGTGTTCGAGATCTCGATCGTGACGTGGCCTTCCCACTCGGGCTCGAACGGCGTCACGTTGACGATGATGCCGCAGCGCGCGTAGGTGGACTTACCAAGGCAGATCGTGAGGATGTCGCGCGGAATCCTGAAGTATTCGATCGTGCTGGCGAGCGCAAACGAGTTCGGCGGAATGATGCAGACGTCGGCCTTGATGTCGACGAAGGACCTCGAATCGAAGCTCTTCGGATCGACCACCGTGTTGTACACGTTGGTGAAGACCTTGAAGTCGTCGCCCACCCGCACGTCGTAGCCGTACGACGACACACCGTAGGAGATCGCGCCGCTGCGCACCTGGCTGTCCACGAAAGGCTCGATCATCTGGTGCTCGATCGCCATCCGCTTGATCCAGGTGTCGGGTTTGATGGACATGGTCAGCGCCGGAAGAATGCGACGATCAGCGTCACGAGGATGCTCACGACGATCGAGGTCGCGAGCGGGAAATAGAAGGAAAAGCTGCCGCGCCGCACGTAGAAATCGCCCGGCAGCCGTCCGATCGGCGCGCCGGCCCACACCAGGAGTCCCACGGCCGTAATGACAACCCCGATGAGGACGAGCGACTTACCCAAAAACACCACCACTCCCTCTCTGATCCACCGTGTCCACGGTGGTGGCACGTGTCCGACGTCACACCAGTTCGACGCCCGCAAAAAAATAGCCGATCTCGGTCGCGGCGGTCTCGGGCGCGTCCGATCCGTGCGTCGCGTTGCGCTCGATCGACTGCGCGAACTCCTTGCGGAGCGTCCCCGCGTCCGCCTTCGCCGGGTCGGTGGCGCCCATCAGCGTGCGCCATTTCCGGATCGCGTCGGGCGCCTCGAGCACCATGACGATCACGGGGCCGGACGACATGAACGTGGTGAGGCTGGCGAAGAAGGGCCGCGCGCGGTGCACTGCGTAAAAGCCTTCCGCCTGCGGGACCGACAACGGGACGCGCCGCATGGCACGAATGGTGAATCCCGCAGCTTCGATGCGTTGAATGATGGAGCCCGCCAAATGCCGTTCGACGGCATCAGGCTTGATGATGGCCAGGGTGCGCTCGGTCATATCCGCCGATTATAGCAGGCCACCTCAGCGGCTCGCCGGCCGACCACGTCCGGCAACAGAAGGAGAAGGGCATGACACCGATGGCGAAGAAGCAGCAGGACGATCCGGACATCCACAAGGGCGCCATCGAGGGCGACAAGCCGGGCGACGAGCAGCAAGGCAACCCGAACGGCGACGGCATCGACGACAACGGCATGCCGGACGACCCGGTGGCGACGGCGGAAGACGAGATCGGTGCGAACGAGGACGAGAGCCAGGGATAGCAGAAATTGCGAATTGCTGATTGCAAATTGCCCATTTGCTGAGAGTTGGTCGCGGCACGGCGGCTGCACCGTCGTCCGCGCATGAACGACATCGCCGAGGCGTTGAAAGAGCGGACCATGCGGTTTGCCGTTCGCGTCGTGCGGTTTTGCCGGGGCCTGCCCGACACCTGGGAGGGGCGTCACGTGCGCGATCAGCTCTTCCGGGCCGGGACCGGGACGGCCGCGAATTATCACGCCGCGTGCCGAGCCCCGTCGCACCGGGACTTCATTTCGAAAATCGGCGTCGTGGTCGAGGAATCCGACGAAAGCGTGTTCTGGCTGAAATTCGTGGGAGAGGTGGGGCTAAGCGACGCCGGAGAGCGCGAGCAGTTGTTTGAGGGAAGCGAGAGAACTGCTGGCGATCTTCATTCAATCGGCAAAGACCGCCAGCGCAAACCGTTACTGAAGCGAAACCACGATCTTCAATAAATCAATCACTTCTTCAATAAATCAACAGCGCCTTCAATTAAATCAACAATCTGCAATTTCAATTTGCAATTCCACAAACTCAACGGAGCCCTTCCATAATCTCTTCGAGCGCTTCGCGGCCTGGCCTCACGCGCTGCAACGGCAGCGTCGCGAGCGGCTCGTCGACGACGTTCAGCTGGGTCAGGAAATCGTCGCGGTCGGGCTCGATGTAGATCAGGCCGGTGGCGAACTCGCCGCGGCGCGCGGTTTCGTGCAGCCGCTTGAGCGCGCTGATCTTGTCGGTTGGATCGTACGCCTCCTCGAGCTTCTTCAAGTACAGCTTCGACCCGTCGTGCATCGTCACTTCCTGACTGGTGCCCGGCGCGTAATCAACGCTGATGTCCTCGAAGAACGGCACGAAGCTGACCTCCTCGACCGGGTCGTCGTGCTCCTTCACGTAGGCGTAGCTCTTGGTCGATCCTTCGTGATCGTTGAACGTCACGCATGGCGAGATGACGTCGAGCATCACGGTGCCGCGGTGCGCGAGCGCCGCCTTGAGCAGCGAGAGCAGTTGCTTCTTGTCGCCCGAGAACGAACGGGCGACGAACGTCGCGCCGAGCTCGACCGCCAGCGCACAGGTATCGATCGGCGGCAGGTCGTTGACGACGCCGGTCTTGAGCTTGGAGCCCATGTCCGCCGTCGGCGAAAACTGCCCTTTCGTGAGGCCGTAGCAGCCGTTGTCCTCGATGATGTAGATGATCGGGAGGTTGCGCCGCATCAGGTGGACGAACTGCCCGATGCCGATCGCCCCCGTGTCGCCGTCGCCGCTGATGCCGATGGCGATGAGCTTGTGGTTCGCCAGCATCGCCCCCGTGCTGACCGACGGCATGCGACCGTGCACGGTGTTGAAGCCGTGCGCCCCGCCCAGGAAATACGCCGGGCTCTTGCTCGAGCAGCCAATGCCCGACATCTTGATGACCTGCGTCGGCTCGATGCCCATTTCGTAGAAGGCGTCGATGATGCGCTCGGAGATCGCGTTGTGTCCGCAGCCGGCGCACAGCGTCGTCTTGCCGCCGCGGTAAGGCGTGAGCTCGAGTCCGATTCGATTCAGTTTTCCAGCCATAATTGTGCATCGATCCAATCTGAAATCTGCAATCCGAAAATCTGCAATTTCGATCTGATCTACTCGCCCCCCGTCATTCCGGACGACGCCACGGTGACGCGCGCGGTCTTCTTCGCCACCTCATAGCCTTCCTGCGACAGCACATCGTCGGTGATGCTGCGGGCGTCGATCGGCAGGCCGTTGTAGTGCAGGACGCTGCGGAGCTTCGCGATCCGCTCCGGCGTCATCTCGAGCCGCATCAGCTGCAGCAGCTGGCCGTCGCGGTTCTGCTCGATGATGTAGATCCGATCGTGCGCGTCGATGAACTTCACCAGCTCGTCGGTGAAGGGATAGGCGCGCAGGCGGAAATACGACGCCTTGACGTCTGTCTCCTCGCGCAGCTGATCGCGGCATTCGGCAATCGCAAAATGCGACGTGCCATAGCCGATGAGCCCGATCTTCGCGCCCGCCACCATGTCCACCGCCGGCTTCGGCACGTGCGTCCGGGCCGTCTCGAATTTCCGCGCCAGCCGGTCCACGTTTTCCACGTAGTCGTCGGGGCGCTCGCTGTACTGCCCCTTCGCGTTGTGTCCCGAGCCGCGCGTGAAGTACGACGGCATGCCGTCGCCCGGAATCGTACGGTAGGGAATGCCGTCACCGTCGACGTCTTTGTAGCGGCCCCACTCGCCGAGCTTCTTGAGCACCTCTGGTGTCAGCATCTTGCCGCGATCGATCGGCTGCTCCGGATATTTGAATCCGTCGGACATCCAGTTGTTCATGCCGAGGTCGAGATCCATCATCACGAAGACCGGCGTCTGAAAACGCTCGGCGAGATCGAACGCCGTCTGTGCCATCTCGTAGCACTCCTCGACGCTCGAGGGGATCAGCATGAGGTGCTTCGTATCGCCATGCGACAGGAACGCGGTGGACAGCAGGTCGCCCTGCGCTGTCCGCGTCGGCAGACCAGTGGACGGCCCGACACGCTGCACGTCGAAGATGACGGCCGGCGCCTCGGCGTAGTACGCCAGGCCTGTGAACTCGGACATCAGCGAGATGCCGGGCCCCGCCGTCGCCGTCATCGAGCGCGCGCCCGCCCAGCTCGCACCCACGACCATGCCGAGCGAGGCGATTTCGTCTTCCGCCTGCACGATCGCAAAGGTCGCCTTGCCGGTGGCCTTGTCGACCCGGTACTTCTTCATGTACGTGATCAGCGACTCGCAGAGCGATGAAGACGGCGTGATCGGATACCACGCGACGACCGTGACGCCGGCCATCATGCAGCCGATGGCGGCGGCCGCATTCCCCTCGATCAGGATCTTGCCGGCGGTCTCGTTCATCGCCTCGATGTGATAAGGATCGTGCTTGGTGAGATTCGCCTCCGCATAATCCCAGCCGGCCTTGAGCGCGCCCGCGTTGAGCGCCACGGCCTTCACTTTCTTTCCGAGCTGGCGCTGGAGCGCCTTCTCCATCAGCGCCATGTCGATGCCGAGCAGCCGCGCCAGGATGCCGTCGTAAACCATGTTGCGTACGAGACGACGCAGCTTCGCGTCGGGACAGACCGGCGCCACGAGCTTGTCGAACGGCACCGGGTAGAACGCCAGATCGCTGCGCAGCGCGTTCAACTTCAACGGCTCGTCGTACACGACCGCGGCGCCCGGTTCGAGCGTCAGCACATCCTCTTTGGCGGTCTCCGCGTTCATGGCGACGAGGAAGTCGATCTCCTTCTTGCGCGCGACGTATCCGCGCTTGCTGGCCCGAATCGTGTACCAGGTGGGCAGGCCGGCAATGTTCGACGGGAACATGTTCTTGCCGGACACCGGGATACCCATCAGCAGGATCGACCGCAGCAGAACGAGGTTCGCCGTCTGGCTTCCAGAGCCGTTGACGGTGGCGACTTGAATGCTGAAGTCGTTGACGACACGCTGCTGCTTGGAAGCGGCGTGCTCTTCTTGAACGGCGAGGTCTGTCGGTGACATTCGCAAGTCCTTAGAACGTATGAAGATAGAGGAATTCCCGGCGGTTGCCGCCGTGGAAGGGGACTCCGGGAAGTATATCGGGACGGAGGCGCCCGGCGCAAACGTCTCTGCGATCGCGCGGTGCTGCGTTGCTCGGCGCTGGGCGTGCCGGTGCTTTAGTGCCGGGTGCTGAGTGCTATTTACCGAGCACCTCTTTGATCGCGGTGCCCATGTCGGCCGGGCTCTTCACGACCTTCACGCCCGCGGCCGACAACGCGGCCATTTTCTCGGCGGCCGTTCCTTTGCCGCCTGCGATGATCGCGCCGGCGTGTCCCATCCGGCGTCCCGGCGGCGCGGTCTGGCCGGCGATGAAGCCGACGACCGGTTTCTTGAAGTTCCCTTTGATCCACGCCGCCGCTTCTTCTTCGGCGTTGCCGCCGATCTCGCCGATCATGATCACCGCATCGGTGTCCGGATCGTTGGCAAAGAGCTGCAGGGCATCGATGTGCGACGTGCCGATGAGCGGGTCGCCACCGATGCCGATGCACGTGGTCTGGCCCATGCCGAGACGCGTCAGCTGGTGAATCGCTTCGTAGGTGAGCGTCCCGCTCTTCGAGACGATGCCGATGCGCCCTTCCTTGCAGATGTTGCCGGGGATGATGCCGGCCTTCGCCTTGCCCGGCGAAATCAGCCCGGGACAATTCGGGCCGATCAGGCGCGTGCGCGGCCGCGTCTTCAGGAAGGTCATCGCGCGCATCATGTCGAGCGTCGGAATCCCTTCGGTGATGCAGACGACGAGCGGGAGATCGCCGTCGGCAGCCTCCATCACGGCATCGGCGGCGAACGGCGGCGGCACGAAGATCACCGACGCGTTCGCGCCGGTCTGCTTCACCGCGTCCTTCACGGTGTCGAAGATCGGCCACCCCTCGTGGGTCGTGCCGCCCTTTCCCGGCGTGACGCCGCCGACCACCGTCGTGCCGTACGCCTGCGCCTGCTTCGCGTGGAACGTGCCTTCGCGGCCGGTGATGCCCTGAACGATCAAACGGGTCGATTTATCAATGAGTACGGACATATCTCTCTCGACTGCCTCTGATCACGAAGTCGCGGAGCGTACGACGATCACGAAGATCCTCGGTACCGACGCGGCTTCGTGCTCTCCGTGTTCTTCGTCTCTTCGTGATGAATCGTCGGTATCAGCCGGCCAGTTGAACGACTTTCTCCGCGGCCTCGTCCATCGAGTCCGCCGTCGTCAGCTTCATGCCGCTGTCTCGCAGCAGGCGCTTTCCTTCGTCGACGTTCGTGCCTTCCATCCGGATGACAATCGGCACCGGGACGCCCAGCTCCTTCACCGCCGCGATGACCCCCTGCGCGAGAATGTCGCACCGGAGGATCCCGCCGAAGATGTTGATGAGCACCGCCTTGACGTTCTTGTCGGACATCAGGATCTTGAACGCGTTGCGGATCTGTTCGGCGTTGGCGCCGCCGCCGACGTCCAGGAAGTTGGCCGGCTCCCCGCCCGCCAGCTTGATGATGTCCATCGTCGCCATCGCGAGGCCCGCGCCGTTCACCATGCAACCGATGTTGCCCTCGAGGTGAATGTAGTTCAGCGAGAACTTCGACGCTTCGATCTCGAACGGATCTTCTTCGCCGAGATCGCGCAGGTCGCGGATGTCCGTGTGGCGGTACATCGCGTTGTCGTCGAAGGTCATCTTGGCGTCGAGGGCGAGCAGATCGCCGGCCGCGGTGACCACCAGCGGATTGATCTCGATGAGCGTGGCATCCGTCGCGATGAACGAATCGTACAGGGCGGACGCCAGCTTCACGAACTTGTTCACCTGCGGGCCGTCCAGGCCGATCGCAAAGCCGACCTGGCGCGCCTCGAACGGCACGATCCCCACACCCGGCTCGATGTAGACCTTGACGATCTTCTCCGGCGTGGAGGCGGCGACCTCTTCGATGTCCATGCCGCCAGCGGCGCTGGCCATCAGCACCGGCTTGCCCGCAGCCCGATCGAGCACGAGGCTCAAATAGAGCTCGCGCGTCATCTGCAGGCCCTCTTCGACGAGGACGCGTCCGACGACGCGGCCTTCGGGGCCCGTCTGGTGCGTCACCAGCGTCATCCCGATCATCTGCGCCGCGAGCTTCTCGGCTTCGTCGGGCGACTTCGCCAGCTTGACGCCGCCACCTTTGCCGCGGCCGCCGGCGTGAATCTGCGCCTTGACGACGACGACCGAGCCGCCGAGACGACGCGCGATCTCGCCGGCCTCGGTGGCGTTGAATGCGACCTCGCCGCGAGGGACGGGAACGCCGTGACGCGCGAGGATGGCTTTACCTTGATATTCGTGGATTTTCATATAAAGAGGAAACTCCTGATGCTAATCGGCATCGCGCGAACGCGTCAAGGCGGCGCACTCGCTTCACGGCGATCGCGGCCAGGGTCGCACCGGTCGTGCAGCGCCTCGGGCGCGTGGCCGCCGGTTGCGCGTGCTTGCGACGCAACAGTAAACTCGTCCTCATAATGGCATCATCTCGATTACGCGTCTTCGATTCGACTGTCGGCACGAAGATTCTGATCGGCGTCACCGGCCTCGCCCTGTTCGTCTATCTGCTCATTCATGTCGCCGGCAACTTGCTGGTCTTCCTCGGTCCGGATTTCTTCAACAAATACGCCTACACGCTGGAAGGCAACGCGCTCCTGCCGGTGATCGAGATCGGCTTGCTGCTCGTGTTCCTGCTGCACGTCTACAAGACCGTGAAGAATTTCCTGCGCAACCAGCAGGCGCGGCCGGTGCGCTACGAGCGGAAATCCTACGCTGGACGTCCCAGCCGCAAGAGCCTCGCCTCGTCCACGATGATTTTTTCGGGTCTGTGGCTCCTGGTCTTCATCGTCATTCACGTGAAAGCGTTCAGGTACGGCACGGAATACGCCTGGCCCGCAGGCGGGCGCGACCTGTACCGGCTGGAAATGGAGAACTTCCAGAACCCGCTGATGGTCGCCTTCTACGTGCTCAGCATGCTGGTCGTCGGCTCGCACTTGTGGCACGGCGTGTCCAGCGGATTCCAGTCGCTCGGAGCCGACAAACCCGGGTGGACGCAGGTGCTGCTGCCAGCCGGCAAGGGCATCGCGGTCCTGATCACGGCGGCCTTCATTGTCATCGCGCTCTGGGCGCATTTCGCGGGAGCACGCTGATGGCGATCACGCTGGACGCAGGGATTCCGTCGGGGCCAATCGCCGGGAAATGGGACCGGCACAAGTTCGAGATGAAGTTGGTCAACCCGGCCAACAAGCGCAAGCACACCATCATCGTGGTCGGCACCGGTCTGGCGGGCGCGTCGGCGGCGTCCTCGCTCGGGGAGCTGGGCTACAACGTCCTGAGCTTCTGCATCCAGGACAGCCCCCGCCGCGCGCACAGCATCGCGGCGCAGGGAGGCATCAACGCCGCGAAGAACTACCAGAACGACGGCGACAGCGTCTACCGGCTGTTCTACGATACGGTGAAGGGGGGCGACTATCGCTCGCGCGAGGCGAACGTGTATCGGCTCGCGCAGTTGAGCGTCAACATCATCGATCAGTGCGTGGCTCAAGGCGTGCCCTTCGCACGCGAGTACGGCGGCCTGCTCGCCAACCGGTCGTTCGGCGGGGCGCAGGTGTCGCGTACGTTCTATGCGCGCGGGCAGACCGGTCAGCAGCTGCTGCTCGGCGCCTACCAGTCGCTGATGCGCCAGGTTCACAACCGATCGGTCCGCCTGTTTCCCCGCCGCGAGATGCTCGACCTCGTCGTCATCGACGGCAAGGCGCGCGGGATCGTCGTCCGGAACCTGACGACCGGCGAGATCGAGCGCTACGCCGCCGACGCGGTGATCCTGGCGACCGGCGGCTACGGCACCGCGTATTACCTCTCGACGAATGCGGTCAACTCGAACGTGACGGCCGCGTGGCGCGCGCACAAGCGGGGGGCGCTGTTCGCGAACCCGTGCTACACGCAGATCCACCCGACCTGCATTCCGGTCAGCGGCGAGCACCAGTCCAAGCTCACGCTGATGAGCGAGAGCCTGCGCAACGACGGACGCGTCTGGGTGCCGAAAAAGCAGGGCGACAAACGTCCGCCGGACCAGATTCCGGAAGCCGAGCGCGACTACTACCTCGAACGGAAATATCCAAGCTTCGGCAACCTGGTGCCGCGCGACGTCGCCTCGCGCAACGCGAAGCAGGCGGCCGACGAGGGACGCGGCGTGGGCGAGAGCGGGTTGGCCGTGTATCTGGACTTCAAGGACGCGATCGCGCGGGTCGGCGCTGACACGATCAAGGAAAAGTACGGCAACCTCTTCCAGATGTACCAGAAGATCACCGACGAGGATCCGTACAAAGTGCCGATGCGCATCTACCCCGCCATCCATTACACGATGGGCGGCCTCTGGGTGGACTACAACCTGATGAGCACGGTTCCAGGGCTGCACGTGGCCGGTGAGGCCAACTTCTCGGACCACGGCGCGAACCGCCTCGGCGCGAGCGCGTTGATGCAGGGACTCGCCGACGGCTACTTCGTCATTCCGTACACTATCGGCCACTACATCGCGAGCAACCCGCTGCCCAAGGTCACCACCGAGCACGAGGCGTTCAAGGAAGCCGCCGACAGCGCCCAGAAGCAGATCAGCGCGCTCCTGGCGGTGAAGGGCACGAAAACGATCCGGCAGATTCATCGCGCTCTCGGCGCGGTGCTCTGGGACGATGTGGGCATGGCGCGGACCGAGGCCAGCCTGCAGCGCGCGCTCGCCGCCATTCCCCAGCTCCGCGAAGACTTCTGGCACAACGTCTCGGTGCCCGGCACACCGGACAACTTGAATCAGAGCCTGGAGTACGCGGGCCGCGTCGCCGATTACCTCGAGTTCGCGGAGCTGCTGGCGCTCGACGCGCTCCAGCGCCGCGAGTCGTGCGGCGGTCATTTCCGCGAAGAGAGTCAGACGCCCGACGGCGAGGCGCTGCGCGACGACGAGCACTACTCGTACGTCGCGGCCTGGGAGTTCAAGGGGGTGGGACGCCCGCCCGAGCTGCACAAGGAGCCGCTCGAGTTCGACGAGGTCCACCTCACGCAGCGGAGCTACAAATAATTTGAGGATTTGAGGATTTGAGGATTTGGGAATTTCAGGACTTGAGGATTTGGAATTTTGAGGGTTTGGGAATTTAAGCTCCCCAAATCCTCAAATCCTCAAATCCTCAAATTTTCCCGTTAGGACTTTATGAGACTCAAGCTCAGGATCTGGCGACAGACGGGACCGACTGCCGCTGGACGCCTCGAAGATTACTCGGCCGACGACGTGTCGCCGGACATGTCGTTTCTCGAAATGCTCGACGTGGTGAACGAAGGGCTGATTCGCCAGGGCAAGGACGCCATCGCGTTCGACTCGGATTGCCGCGAAGGCATCTGCGGAATGTGCAGCCTGATGGTGAACGGCGTCGCCCACGGGCCCGACCGCGGCACGACCGTCTGCCAGCTGCACATGCGGCGCTTCAAGGATGGCGACACCGTCACCATCGAGCCGTGGCGCGCCAGGGGCTTCCCCGTCGTCAAGGATCTCGTCGTCGATCGCAGCGCGTTCGATCGCATCATCGCGGCGGGCGGCTTCGTCTCGGTGAACTGCGGCGGTGCACAGGATGGGAACAACCTCCCGATCTCGAAGGAGGTCGCCGATCATGCCATGGATTCGGCGGCCTGCATCGGCTGCGGCGCCTGCGTGGCGGCCTGCAAGAACGCATCGGCTCACCTGTTCATCAGCGCGAAGATCTCGCATCTGGCGCTGCTGCCACAAGGTGAGGTGGAGCGGTACTCCCGCGTAGTCGCGATGATCAACCAGGCGGACGCCGAAGGGTTCGGGAGCTGCTCGAACGAAGGCGAGTGCGAAGCGGTGTGCCCGAAGGAGATTCCGATCTCGAACATCGCGCGCATGACGCGCGAGTACGCGAAGGCGGTCTTCGGCGCGAGATAATGGCCTTTCTCACGAAGTCACATGGGATTCGCGGGCGCGTTCACGTGTCGCGCAGGACGACCATCGGATCCACCCGGCCGGCGGCGCGTGCGGGCAGGTACGACGCAACGATGACCACCGCCAGCACGGCGGCGGCCGTTGCCACGAACACGCTGAGGTCGGTCGGCTTGACGTCGTTCAGCATCGTCTTCAACAGACCGGTGAGGAGCCACGCGCCCGCCGCGCCGATCGCGACACCCGCCAACGCCAGCGTGAGTCCGCGGCCGACCACGAGGTTTCGCACGCGCCCCTGATTCGCCCCCAGCGCGAGGCGGATGCCGAACTCGCGGCGCTGCCGCCGCACGTTGTACGCCATCACGCCGTACACACCCACCATCGCGAGGAGCCCGGCAAGCCCGCCGAACAGCGCGGTCAGCGCCGACATCAGGCGCGGCTGACCGACCGACTCGGCCACGACGTGTTCCATCGTCTGCACCTGGCTGATGGGCAGCGCTGGATCGATCGACGCGACGATCTGCCGCGCCGTGGGGATAATCGCGGTCGCATCGTCGCCACGCGTCCGGATGACGATCGTCATCGCAGAGATAGGCGACTCCTCAATCGTGCGATAGAACTCGAACGGCGTCGTTCGCGCGAGGCCGTAGGAGCGCACGTTGCCGACGACGCCGACCACTTCGTACCATTGCGATTTGTCGGCGCCCTGGCCGAACCGCTTGCCCCGCGGGTCCGCACCCGGCCAGAACTTCCCGGCCATCGCCTCGTTGATCAGCACCGCCTTCGACGCCTGGCGATCACGGTCATCGAGCATCCGACCCTTCAACAGCGGGATCCCCATCGTCTGCAGATAGTTGCCGTACATCCAGCGATACTCGACGAGCGGCGCCTCGTCGGCGCGCCAGGGGCTGGCGCCCTCGATCGAAAACTCGCCGTTGTCACCGTAGGAATACATCGGCAGGTGGCTCGTCAGCCCGACGCTCTCCACATTGCCCATCTGCGCGAGGCGCGGATACAGCTCGCGATAGAACGCGAGTTGCTGCGCATCGGCGTGATAGCGCTGCCCGGACGGCTCGATGTCGAACGCGACGATGTGCTCGGTCCGGATGCCGGCGTCGCGGCTGCGCAGCAGCGCGAGGTTCTTGACGAGCAGGCCGGCGCCGACGAGCAGCGCGAAGGTGAGCGCAATCTCGGCGACGACCAGCGCGTTGCCTGCGCGCTTCCCCGCCCCACTTGCGGTGCGCGTGTCGCCCTCGCGGACCGCCGACGCGAGGGCGTTGGCGCGCAGCAGCAGGAGCGGCCAGACGCCGCAGACGAGGCCCACTGCCACCGACACCACCGCGGCGAAAGCGAGGACGCGGCCGTCGATGGCGACCGTCGTCGCGCGCGGCAGCTGCGTGCCGGCGAGCACGATGAACGTCCGCAGCACCCACTCTGCGAGCAGGACGCCAAGCGCGCCGCCGAGCAGGGCGAGCAGGACGCTCTCTGTCGTGAGCTGGCGGAGAAGATCGCCTTCCCGCGCGCCGAGCGCCAGCCGGATCGCCAGCTCGCGGCGCCGCGCAAGGCCGGATGCCAACAGCAGGTTCGCGACGTTGGCGCACGCGATCAGCAGCACGCAGAAGACCGCGCCGAGCAGCACGTGCAGCGGCGTTCGGACGCTGCCGACGACGACCTCGTAGTACGAGCGGACGTCGATGCCGTGGTTATTGCCGAACTCGCGCGCCAGCGTCTGCCCCAGTGCGCGCATGTCGGCCGCTGCGCGCTCGACCGGGATGCCTGGCTTCAGCCGCGCGTAGGTGACCAGGAAATGATTACCCCGCGTCGCCGGATCCAGCTTGCGCTGCAGCGGCACGAAGAGGTCGGCGCGCCGATGGCTGAAGCTGGCCGGCAGGACGCCGAGCACTTCGTACGGCTGGCCATCGAGCGTGATCGTCTGGCCCAGCACGGCCGGGCTGCCGCCGAAGCGCCGCACCCAGATGTCGTGCGAGAGGACCACCACCTTCGGCCCGCCGGGCTGATCTTCCTCCGCGGTGTACCAACGGCCGATCTGGGGCTTCACCCCGAAGACATCCGCGAGCGACGCCGTCGTCGCCGTACCGCGCTCGCGCGTCGGATCGCCGCGGCCCGTGAGCACGAACGACGCACCGGTCGAGCCGCCGATCGCGGAAAAGACCTGGTTCCGCTCGACCCAGTCGTGGTACTTGGGAAACGACGCCGGACATGTGGCGCACGCCGGCTGCGTGTCATAGACGGCGACGAGCTGCTCGGGATGCGGAAACGGCAGTGGCGCCAGGAGGACGCCGTTGAAGATGCTGAACACCGCAGTCGTGACGCCAATGCCCAAGGCGAAGGCGACAATTGCGAGCCCGGAGATGAAGCGCGTCCGCAGCAGCGTCCGTGCGGCGACCTCGAGATCGTGCGCGAGGCGTGACATGCCGTCCTCCCGGCACGTTAGACGAGAGTGCCAAGGCGGGCGTTGGCTGTGAGAAAGAGAAAACGGCGGGTCCGAACTGACCCGCCCTACCTGGGGGGAAGGCGCTGGTCGTCGGCGAGCACGGCAGCGGCCGCCTGTGCGTCTTCCGCCCGCACGAGCAGCGCGACACCGTTGGTCAGCGCCATGTGCGGCCGGAGCCCGCCCATGTCATCGGTCCGAAGAATCGAAGGAATGCCCGCCGCCTCGAGCGCCGAATGAGCGAGCTCCGCCTCGATACGGTCCGCGAACATCTGCACGACAAGCAGCTCGGAGTCGCTCAACTTTCCGCCTTCCACCTCTGCTTCTTCCTTCTGCCTTCTTACCTCTACCTTCTACCTTCTAACTTCTTCCCCGTTCAAACATTGATGACCGCGACCAACTCCTTGACCGCCGCCGCCGACTTCTTGAAGGCCGCGTCCTCCTCCGGCGTGAGCGTAATCTGAATGATCTGCTCCAGCCCCCGCGCGCCGAGCTTGCACGGAACGCCGACGAAGAGATCGCGCGTGCCGTATTCCCCTTGCAGGAACACCGAGCAAGGCATGATCTTGTGCTTGTCGAGGAGGATCGACTCCACCATCTCGACGACCGAGGCACCGGGCGCATACCACGCGCTGGTCCCGACCATCTCAGTAATCTCCAGTCCGCCGCGCGCGGTCCGGGCCGAAATGCGATCGATGGTCGCCTTGTCCATCAGATCGGTGATCGGAATGCCGGCGACCGTCGAGTAGCGCGGCAGCGGCACCATCGTGTCGCCGTGTCCGCCGAGCACGAACGCGTGGACGTTCTCGACCGACACGGTGAGCTCCTTCGCGATGAACGAGCGCATGCGCGACGAATCGAGCACGCCCGCCATCCCGATGACGCGCTCGCGCGGAAATTTCGAGAGCTTGTACACCGCCTGCGCCATCGCGTCGAGCGGGTTGGAGACGGGGATGATGATGCAGTTCGGCGAATACTTCACGACCTGCTCGGTCACCTGCTGCATGATCTTGTCATTCACGTTCAGCAGGTCGTCGCGGCTCATGCCGGGCTTGCGCGGCATCCCGGAGGTGATCACGACGATGTCGGAGCCCGCGCTCTCGGCGTAGTCGCCCGTGCCCAGCAGACGCGCATCCGATCCGTAAATCGGGCACGCCTCGAGCATGTCGAGCGCCACCCCGGCGGCCTTCTTGTCGGCGATGTCGATCACGACCACGTCGGCGAGCTGCCTCTCGGCGACGCCCCTGGCCACAGTGGCGCCAACGTTCCCTGCGCCACCCACGACGGTTACCTTGCGATTCATTCGTCTCTCCTTCGGCGCTTCTTCATCACGAAGTCACGGAGGAGATTACGAAGGCCACGAAGCAATCCTTGGACAAATTCGTCTTCGTGTCCTTCGTGGTCTTTCGGGTCTCCGTGATGAAGGCGCTGAATTACATATGTTTGATGATAGCGTCGCCGAACTCTGACGTCTTCAGCTCCGTCGCCCCATCCATGAGGCGTGCGAAGTCGTACGTGACGCGCTTGGCCCCGATCGCGCCGTCCATCCCCTTCACGACCAGGTCGGCCGCTTCAGGCCAGCCCAGGTGCCGCAACATCATCTCGCCCGAAAGGATCACGGAGCCGGGATTGACTTTGTCCTGATCCGCGTACTTCGGCGCCGTCCCGTGCGTCGCCTCGAACACGGCATGGCCCGTCACGTAGTTGATGTTGCCGCCGGGAGCGATGCCGATGCCGCCGACCTGCGCTGCGAGCGCATCCGACAGGTAATCGCCGTTCAGATTCGGGGTGGCGATGACGTCGAACTCGTCCGGCCGCGTCAGCACTTGCTGCAGGGTAATGTCGGCAATCGCGTCCTTGATGGTGAGGCCGGCACCCGGCTTCCCTTCCGGAATCCGGCACCACGAACCACCGTCGATCGGCACCGCGCCGTAGAAGTCCCGGGCCACCTGGTAGCCCCAGTCGCGGAAGGCACCCTCGGTGTACTTCATGATGTTGCCCTTGTGCACCAGCGTCACGCTCTTGCGTCCGTTCAGGACGGCGTAGCCGATGGCGCTGTGTACGAGGCGTTCGGTGCCGAGGCGGCTGATCGGCTTGAGTCCGATGCCGACCTCAATCGCGAGCTCGCGCGCCGGCGCGCCGATCGACTCCAGCTGCGCCTGCCAGGTTCGAATCGCCGAGTCGTTGCCGAAGCGGATCTTCCGGAACTCCTTCGGAAACTCCTTCGACAGGAAATCGAGCAGCTTCTGCGCCTCGGGCGAGCCGGCGACGTACTCGATGCCGGCATAGATGTCTTCCGTGTTCTCGCGGAAGATCACCATGTCTACTTTCTCGGGATGCCGGACGGGCGACGGCACACCTTTGTACCAGCGCACGGGGCGCAGGCAGACATAGAGGTCGAGCAGCTGGCGCAAGGCGACATTGAGCGATCGGATGCCGCCGCCGACCGGCGTCGTCAACGGTCCCTTGATGCCGACGAAGTACTCGCGGAACGCTTCCACGGTGTCGTCCGGGAGCCAGCTGTTGAACTGCTTGTAGCTCTTCTCGCCGGCAAACACTTCCATCCACTGGATCTTCCGCGTGCCGCGATAGGCCCGCTCGACCGCGGCGTCGAGCACGCGCACGCTCGCGCGCCAGATGTCGGGGCCCGTGCCGTCGCCTTCGATGAACGGAATGATCGGATCGTCGGGCACGACCAGGCGTCCGTTCTTTCGGGTGATTGCGTGGCCATCGGCCGGCGGTTTCAACGTGCTGAAATTAGGCATAGGAATTAGGTCAGGTCACCTTGCGGATCGGAAAGTTTTCCGCAAACGCTGTGGAAAACTCTGTGGAAAAAGACGGTTGTTGAAGTGGTTGTTACATCGCTAGCCGAATGATTTAGCGAATTGCACCACGGCAGGGCGACCACGACGCGGCGCAATTTCGTGACGACCAAAACCTCCGGATTATACTGTAGCTAGGAGTTGTCACCGATGCCGCATCCGATGCGCACATGGCTCGTCGGCGCCGCACTGATCGCGTTCGTGCCGTCGGCGGCCGTGATGATCGCCGCCGGCGAGCAGGAGCATCCGACAACCGGCGCTCATCACCGCGCGGACGCCGAGAAACTGAAGAATCCGGTGGCGCCAGACGCAGCATCGATCGCCGCGGGCGCGAAGGTGTTCGCGAACCACTGTTCGGAGTGTCACGGCGACTCGGGCAAAGGCGACGGGATGATGGGAGACGATCTCGATCCCAAACCGGCGGACCTGACCGATGCCGAGTGGAAGCACGGTTCGAGCGACGGCGAAATCTTCACCGTCATCGAGCTGGGTGTCAAAGGCACCGGCATGAAGGCATTCAACCGAAAGTTGACGGTGCATCAACGCTGGGACGTCGTCAACTACCTTCGATCCATCGGACCAGCGAAATCCCATTGAAAATCGTCGTCTCCGACGACCTGCCCGCCTCGGCTCTCGCGCTGCTCGGCGGCCAGCCTGGTTGGACGCTCGACGCGCGGGCCGGCCGGTCGTCTGCCGACCTGGCACGCGATCTTGCCGACGCGGACGCGCTGCTCGTGCGAAGCGCCACACGGGTGGACCGCGCGCTGCTGGAGGCGGCGCCGCGGCTCAAGATCGTCGCGCGCGCCGGCACAGGCGTGGACAACGTGGACATCGCGGCCGCCAGCGCACGCGGCGTGCTCGTGGTGAACGCACCGGGCGCCAACAGCGTGAGCGTCGCCGAGCATGCGTGGGCGCTCATGCTCGCGCTCGCCCGGACGCTTCCGGCTGCCGATCGCGCCATGAAGGACGGGCGCTGGGAGAAGAAGCGCTTTCTCGGCACGGAGTTACGCGGCAAGACCCTTGGCGTGGCCGGCCTTGGCCGCATCGGCCAGGAGGTCGCGTCTCGCGCCCGCCCTTTTGGCATGCGCGTTGTCGCGCACGATCCGTTCATCTCGGCGGACATCGCGGCCGGACTCGGCGTCGAGCTGCTGTCGCTCGATGATCTGTGCGCTGCGTCCGACTATCTCACGCTCCACCTGCCGTCTACGCTCGAGACGAAGCACTTGTTTGACGACAAACGTTTCAGCCGATGCAAACCCGGCATCCGGATCGTCAACACTGCGCGTGGCGAACTGATCGACGGGGCGGCGCTTCAGCGCGCGATCGAGAGCGGCCTGGTCGCGGGCGCGGCGCTCGATGTGTTCGAAGTCGAGCCGCCGGCGGACCGTTCGCTCGTGGGGCTGCCGCAGGTCATCGCCACGCCGCACATCGCGGCGTCAACTGAGGAAGCGCAGGAACTGGTCGGCCTGGAGACCGCTGCAACCGTTCGCGACTTCCTGCGCGACGGCGTCGTGCGCAACGCCGTCAATTTTCCCAGCGTGCCTCCCGACGAGCTCCTGCGGCTGCAGCCATGGATCCGGCTGGCCGATCGACTCGGTGCGCTCGGCGCGCAGATGGGCGCGGCGCGGATCCACGGCCTCGACGTCCGCGGTTCCGGGCCCGCGTTCGACGGACGCGCCACCGGAATCCTCGCCAGCAGCGCCGCCGCCGGCATGCTGCGGCCGATCCTCTCCGGCGGCGTCTCCATGGTGAATGCGCGATCGGCTGCGGCCGAACGCGGGATCGACATCGTCGAATCGCGCAGCGCAAAGGCGCGTCACTACGCCGGCCTGGTGTCGGTGAAGCTGCTCACCGACACGGGCGAGCGCTGGGCGGAAGGCACGGTGTTCGAGCCTGCGAGCCTGCGTCTGGTGTCCGTTCGCGGCGTCGCCGTCGAAGCGACGCTCTCCGGCACGATGCTGATCGTCGCCAACGACGATCGGCCGGGCGTGATCGGCGAAGTCGGCACGATTCTCGGCCGCCACGGCATCAACATCGCCAGCTTTGCGCTGGGACGCGGCGATGCAGGCGCGGTAGGTGTCGTGAACGTCGACGACAACGGCCTCACACCGCCGCTGCTCGACGAGGCCGTCGCAGCGATCAGGCGCGCGGCCGCGGTCCGCGAGGTCTGGCTCGTGCGGCTGTAAGGGCGCGGTTTTCGGAAGCCGGTGCCGGCCTCACGGCGCCGCGATCTGAAGCGCGCTTGGGTGGACGCGCACACGCAGACTGTTGCCCCCGGCGATCGGCTCGCCATCGATGTGAAACGTCATCGGCCCCTCGCAGGCGATCGTGGCGGTGGTAATCCGCCGGGCGGTGCACCCGCCCATCTTCTCGATCGTGCCCGTGAACAATCGCGGTATATGCCAGACCGTTCGCGCACGCGATCGCTCCTCGACGATGACGAGATCGAGGAGGCCGTCGTCCACGCGCGCGGCCGGCGCGATGCGCGCGCCGTTGCCGAACTGCGGTGAGTTGGCGATCGTCACGAGAATGGCGCGTACGGACATCACGCCACCATCACCGATCGTGATCGCATAGCGAGCGGTACTGTAGGACGCAAGCGATCTCGCGGCGATGGCCGCGTACCCCATGAGGCCGCGGCGGCGATTGGCTGCGGCGTTGAAGCGCGACGCGACGTGCGCGTCGAAGCCGATGCCGGCGAGATTGACGAACAGACGGCCGTCGATCTCGCCGAGATCCATGGCTCGCGGCACGGCAGACAACGCCGCCGCGAGTGCGCGCGCCGGCCCGGCCGGAATGTTCAGTTCGCGCGCCAGGCCGTTCCCCGATCCGCCGGCGACAATGCCGAGGGGCACGGGGCCATGCGCGAGCTCCGTCGCCACTTCGTTGATCGTGCCGTCGCCGCCCCAGGCGACGACCAGGCGCGCGCCGTTGCCGCGTGCCGCTCGCGCGAGCGACCGCGCGTGTCCCGGCTGTTCGGTGACGAAGATGTCGGCCGCTTCGCCCGCCGCCGCTGCCGCGTGCCGCGCGAGCTCGACGCGATCGCCGACCGGGCGCATGCGGCCGCCCGCAATGGGGTTGATGATGATCGCGACGGACATGAATGGAATCGCCGTGCCGCGTGGATTGGCGGCTCGCGCGTCGAGCGCGCCCGCTGAGCGGCTCGCGCGCCTACGGCCTCATCGCGATGCGCAGCGGCTCGCTGGTGCCGACGTCGACCAGCTCCACCACATCGTCGGAAATTCGCGCGACGCGATACCGCGGCGTCACCATCTCGCCTTCTTTGACGAGGAACAGCTGACCGACGCCGGAAATGACGGCAGTGCGCACCGGGCCGTCCTGACCAGGATCTTCGGCGACGCCCGACAATTTCAGCGCAGGCGGCGGCAGCGGCGCGTTGGCGAGAGCGGCTTCGGTGAGCGCGGCGTGCGGCGCAACCGCCAGGGCCTTCACCTTCGGCGCACGGAATTGAAACAGATTGCGGCCCGGTTGCTGCGGCGGGGCGGTCGGATGCGGATGCTCGTGCAGCCGCGCGATCTCGTCGGCGAGTGCGGCGCTCCGTGTGTCCACCGGCGCACGGCGCGCGACCGGAGGGGCCGGCGCTTCGCGCCGTCTCGATGTGGCCACGGCGGCAAGCCATACGGCGAGCACGCCGCCAACGACACCAATCGTCGCCGCCCGCTTCAGGTTCATGTGGCTGTCCTCGATCGTAGCATGGTTGTGTTATTATTCGTCGTGCACCCTGCATCGACTGGTACTGCGGTCGATTCCGTCAATTCGCTTCGCATCATCGCCGTCATTCCCGCCCGATACGCCTCTTCCAGACTGCCCGGTAAACCGCTCGCGGAGATCGGTGGACGTCCGATGATCGAGCACGTCTACCGCCGCGCGTCGGCGTCGCCGCTCGTGTCGCAGGTGATTGTCGCGACCGACGACCTGCGGATCGCAACGCGCGTCCATGAGTTCGGCGGCCAGGTGCGGCTGACGAAAGCGCACGAGACCGGGACCGACCGCCTCGCGGAAGTGGCCGCGACGCTCGACTGCGACATCGTCGTCAACGTGCAGGGGGACGAGCCGCTGATCGATCCGGGCGCGATTGGCGAAGCCGTGGCGCCGTTCGCTCACGACCCGGACGTGCTGGTGACGACGCTGTTCCGGCGCATCACACAGCCGAGCGAGCTGACCAATCCGAATGTCGTCAAGCTCGTGGTCGATCGCGGCGGGTTCGCGCTCTATTTTTCGCGCGCGCCGATTCCGCACCAGCGGGATCCGCGCGGCGGATGGCCGCCGCTCTACAAGCACGTCGGACTCTACGCCTACCGGCGCAGCGCCCTGATGGTGCTCGCGTCGCTCGAACCGACGCCGCTCGAACGGGCGGAGTCGCTGGAGCAACTGCGCGCGCTCGAGCACGGCATCCGTATCAAGGCCGTCGAAACACATTACGATTCATTCGGCGTCGACACGCCGGAAGATCTGGAACAGGTGCGCCGCCTGATCGCGGCGCCAGCCGGGTCCGCCTGAGGGCGGACGTGGATCACACAGGCCTATGACCACTACCGACGGACGCGCCACCAAATACATTTTCGTCACCGGCGGCGTCGTGTCGTCGCTCGGCAAGGGACTCGCTGCCGCGTCCATCGGATGCCTGCTCGAGGGACACGGGTACAAGGTAGCCCTCCAGAAGTTCGATCCCTATATCAATGTCGACCCGGGCACGATGAGCCCGTACCAGCACGGCGAAGTCTTCGTCACTGACGACGGAGCCGAAACGGATCTGGATCTGGGTCATTACGAGCGCTTCACCAACGCGCTCGCCACGAAGAGCTCGAACTGGACGACCGGCAAGATTTATCAGTCGGTCATCCAGAAAGAACGGCGCGGCGACTACCTCGGGCGGACGGTGCAGGTAATTCCGCACATCACCAACGAAATCAAGGACGCCATCCGCGCGGTTGCGACCGACGTGGACGTCGTCCTCGTCGAGATCGGCGGGACCGTGGGCGACATCGAGAGCCTGCCGTTTCTCGAAGCGATCCGGCAGCTCCGTCAGGACGTCGGACGCGACAACTCGCTCTACATTCACCTGACGCTAGTGCCGTTTATCGGCGCCGCCGGCGAGCTGAAAACCAAGCCGACTCAGCACAGCGTGCGCGACCTGCGTTCGATCGGCATTCAGCCCGACATCCTCCTCTGCCGCACGGACCGCTTTCTCGACCCCGACATCAAGCGCAAGATTGCGCTTTTCTGCGACGTCGCCGAAGAGGCCGTGATTACGGCGAAGGACGTCTCGACGATCTACGAAGTGCCGCTCGTCCTCGGCGACGAGGGACTCGATACCATCGTCCTGAAGTACCTGCACCTGCCGCAGACCGAGCGGCGCATGGACGCGTGGGAGCAGCTGATCGCGCGCATCAAGCATCCCATCGACGACATCACCATTCACGTCGTCGGCAAGTACGTCGGGTACGAGGATTCGTACAAGAGCCTGAACGAAGCGCTCTACCACGGCGGCTTCCCGCACGGGCTGAAGGTGAACATCAAGTGGATCGAGGCCGAGGCGCTCGAAGAGCCGAACGGCGCCTCGCTGCTCGACGGCGCAGACGGCGTCCTGGTGCCCGGCGGCTTCGGCGATCGTGGCACGCGCGGCATGATGCGCGCCGCGCAAATCGCCCGCGAGCGCGCGATCCCCTACTTCGGCATCTGCTACGGCTTTCAGTGGGCCACGGTGGAGTACGCGCGCAACGTGGCCGGCCTTCCCGACGCCGATTCGACCGAGTGCAACCCCGACGCGGCCGCAAAGGTGATCTACAAGCTGCGCGACCTGCTCGGCGTGGACGACCTTGGCGGCACGATGCGCCTGGGCACGTACGAGTGCGAGCTCGCGCCCGGCTCGCTCGCGCAGCGGCTGTACGGCACGACGACGATCCACGAGCGGCATCGGCACCGCTACGAGTTCAACTGCCTCTACGAGCGAACGCTCACCGAGCACGGCCTGCGCATTTCCGGCCGGTCGCCCGATGGCAAGTTCGTCGAGATCGCCGAGCTGCCCGGCCATCCCTGGTACCTGGCGGTGCAGTTTCATCCCGAGTTCAAGTCGAAGCCGACGCGTCCGCATCCCCTCTTCGCAGGCTTCGTGCAGGCGAGCTACACGCACAAAACGAGTCAGGGCGTTCGCCGGGCCACCGAGTCGGTGGCCTAGCGCGCAGGCGACCCGCCCTCTTCTTCCCGCCAGTCGCACCGACCAACGGCCGATATAATGATCGCCGTGAACGCTGTCCGCCTCGGCACCATCGCATTTGGCGCTGGCCATCCGTTCGTGCTCATCGCCGGCCCCTGCGTGATCGAGGGAGAGCAGCACGCGAGCGATCTGGCCGGCGAGATCGCGGCGATCGCCCGCCGCGTCGGGGTCCCTTATGTCTTCAAGGCGTCATACGACAAGGCGAATCGCACGTCCGGCCGCTCCTTCCGCGGGCCCGGTCTCGTCGACGGCCTTCGAGTGCTCGCGGCGGTCAAGTCGCGCCACGGCGTGCCGATTCTGACCGACATTCACGAGCCGTCTCACGCACGGCCAGCCGCCGACGTGGCCGACATCCTCCAGATCCCGGCGTTCCTCAGCCGGCAGACCGACCTGCTGCTCGCCGCGGCCGAAACCGGCCGCATCGTCAACATCAAGAAGGGGCAGTTTCTCGCTCCCGACGATGTGAAGCACGCGGTGGCAAAAGTCGTCGACGCCGGGAATCCGCGCGTGATCGTGACCGAGCGCGGCACCAGCTTCGGGTATCACAACCTGGTGGTGGACATGCGCGCGCTCCCGATGATGCGCCAGCAGGGAGTGCCGGTCGTCTTCGACGTTACGCACAGCCTGCAGCTGCCCGGCGGCGGCGACGGTGTCACCGCCGGACAGGCCGAGTACATCGAGCCGCTCGCTTCGGCCGGCGTCGCGGCGGGAGTGGACAGTATCTTCCTGGAAGTGCACGAGGATCCGACCCGGGCGAAGAGCGACGCGCAGAACGCCCTCCGGCTCGATCGGCTCGAGCCGCTGCTCCGGCGCCTCGCAGCGATCGACGCGATCGTCAAGCAGCCGCATTCCGCCGGGGCGCGCCTCGATGGCTGACCTGGCCCTCGCGCGGAAAGTGCTCGAAACGGAAGCAGCCGCGATCCTCGCGCTGATCGCCCGGCTCGACGGCCGGTTCGAGCATGCGGTGGCTCTGTTGAAGGAATGCCGCGGCCGCGTGATCCTCACCGGCATGGGCAAGTCTGGCATCATCTGCCGGAAGATCGCCGCCACGCTCACGAGCACCGGAACCGCGGCGTTCTTTCTTCACCCTGCCGAGGCCATTCACGGCGATCTCGGCGTCATCCAGGCCGACGATGTGGTCGTGGCGCTGTCGTACAGCGGCGAGACCGACGAGATCCTCCGGCTGCTCGAGACCATCCGTCGGCTCGGCGCGAAGCTCGTGACGATCACCGGCACGCCGCAGTCCACCCTCGGACAGGCGGCTGACGTCACCCTCGACTGCAGCGTCGCCGAGGAAGCGTGCCCGATGAATCTCGTGCCGACCGCGAGCACGACCGCCGCGCTGGCGATCGGCGACGCGCTGGCGATGACGCTCCTGGTCGAAAAGGGATTTCGCCAGGAGGACTTCGCGAGCCTGCATCCTGGCGGCAAGATCGGCAAGCGGCTGATGCGCGTCGAGAGCCTCATGCACGCCGGCAAGCTGTGTCCGATCGTGCGCACGAACACGCCGATGCGCGACGTCATCTACGAGATGTCGAGCAAGAAGCTCGGGATGACCTGCGTCGTGGACGGAGGCGACGCGCTGGTCGGCATCGTCACCGACGGCGACCTGCGGCGGCACATGGAACGCGCGGCCGACATTCTCGAGCGGAATGCCGGCGAACTGATGACGCACGGGCCGGTCTCGGTTCCGCCTGCGATGCTTGCCGCGGAAGCGCTGCACATCATGGAACAGCGCAAGATCACCTCGCTCGTCGTCGTGGATCAGGGGCGCGTGGCCGGCGTCGTCCACCTGCACGACCTGTGGCAGACGGAGATGATCTGAGGTGCTGGGGTGCTGGCTGCTATGGCGGTTTCCACATCGGCGTAGATGTAGCGCGACGGCTTCAGCCGAGCGTTTCTGGCGCCGCGGCGCTCGGCTGAAGCCTTCGCGCTGCATCGAATCGAAAACAGGGCTGGGGTGCTGGAGTGCTGAGTTCTGAAGTCGTGGCGCGAGCCGCGAAGATCCGCGTCATTCTGCTCGACGTCGACGGCGTCCTCACCGACGGCAAGGTGCTCATTCACGGCGACGGCACCGAGAGCAAGACGTTCGATATCAAGGACGGCATCGCCCTGGTGTGGGCGCAGCGCCTCGGGCTGACGGTGGGGATCCTCTCCGCGCGTGCGTCCGCTTCGACGACGCAGCGGGCGGCGCAGCTGGGGATTACGCTCGTCTACCAGGGTGTCGCGAGCAAGATCGACACGTACGATCAGATGGTCGGCGACATCTGCATGGACGACGAACAGGTCTGCTACATGGGCGACGACGTGGTGGACCTTGCGGTGCTCGAGCGCGTAGGCTTGTCTACGGCGCCGGCAGACGCAGTGGATGAGGTGCGATCGCGCGTCCACTGGGTGAGCCGGCGGCAGGGGGGAGACGGCGCGGTGCGCGAGCTGATCGAGATGATTCTTCGCGCGCAGGACCGCTGGGACGGCGTGGTCGCCTCGTATCTGGTGGCGCCTTCGTCGGTGGCTGATCGATGAGCTCGTATGCGCCGCTGCTCGCCACGCTGGTCGCGCTCCTGGCCGGCCTCACCATCGGCAAAGCGTGGGAGCGCTACAAGCTCCGCGACGGTCAGTGGATCGACCGGCGCCGTGCGCGCGAGTCGCCGCACTACATCCTCGGCCTGAACTTTCTCGTTGCCAATCAGATCGACCTCGCGATCGAGGAACTGAGCAAGGCGGCCAGCCTCGATGGCGATGCGCTGGAAGTGCACATGATTCTCGGCAATCTGTACCGGGAAAAGGGACAGGTCGGCAAGGCGATCACGGTGCACCAGACGCTGCTGCAGCGGCCGAAGCTGAACCGGCTCGAGCATGCGTACGTCCTGCTCTGCCTGGGCCTCGACTACAAACGCGGCGGCTTCGTCGATCGCGCGCTCGAAGCGTTCAACGAAGTGCTGCGCCTCGATCCGAAGAACGAGTACGCGCTGATCAACCTGCAGAAGCTCCACGAAGAACAGCACCAGTGGACAGAGGCGTACGACACGCGCCAGCGGCTCTCGCTGCTCGCCGACATCGGTGCGCGTCCGCAGAGCGAGGCGATCCTCGCGTTTCTCGAGAACGAGATCGGCCTGGAAGCCGTCCGCCGCAAGGATCACGTCGAAGCGATTCGGCGGTTCGAGGCGGCGATCGATCTCGATGCGCGCGCGGTGCCGGCGTACCTGAATCTCGGCGACGTGCGCGTCGCCCAGGGGAATGAAAAAGAAGCCGCCGCGATCTGGGAGAAGCTGATCGACGTGGCGCCCGACCGCGCGTATCTCGCATTCGACCGGCTCGAGGCGCTCGCGATGCGCGTGGGGTCACCGGAGCGCTTCACGCGGTTGTGCCGGCGGCTGATCGACGACAACCCGCAGGACTGGCGCGCGCGGCTCGCGCTTTCACGGACCCTCGCCGCCAGCGGCCACGCGCGCGACGCGCTGGATCTCCTGTTCGCCGCCCTGGTCCAGAACCCGCACGCGCTCAGCATCCACCAGGCGATCTGGCGCGCGCTCGCGCAGCTCCGGCATCCCGCGTCGCTGGTCGATCGATACAGCGAGCTCACGCAGCACGCGGTCTTCTACCTCGACCCGCACGTCTGCATGCGCTGCCGCTATCGCAGCACCGAACTGCTCTGGCAGTGCCCGCACTGCCACGACTGGAACACGTTCGTCGAGGAGCGGATCGCGCCGGCCCAGGATACGACGGAGGTGGAAGTGTAGTCCTGGAATTTGAGAATTTGAGGATTTGAGGAGTTGAGGAGTTGAGAATCTGTGGATTTGAGGCGTTGAACAGCTTGTCGGCGAACGTAGATTTCCAGGCCCTCAAATCCCCCAATCCCCAAATTCTCAGATCCTCAGATCCTCAAATTCTCAGATTCCCTCCGGCTCGTGTGATTTCTTCCTCTGAATAGCGATACGCGCGGAACACGCCGTTCTGTTGCAGCTTCGGCGCCAGCGTTGCGGGGCCGAAGTAGGGGTTCACGTACTCCCATACGACGTCACCCCCGGTCGTCACCTCGAACAGCCGGCCGAAATTGCCTTCGTTGACGAGCGTGTTGCCGTTCGGCAGACGCTGCGCGCTCGAGATCCGCGGGCTGAAGAAGTTGAACGGACGCGGCTCCTGGTACTTCCAGACGATCGCCTTGCTGGCCGGATCGATTTCGATCACGCGGGAGAAGGGAAAGCTCTCGTCGAGGCGGTGAGGACCGTTGTCGAACAGCAGGATGTGGCCGTTCGCCAAGAGCGTCGGGCAGTGCTGGCCGGCGAGCGGCGGCGCACCGAGTTTCCAGGCAATCGCGCCGGTCTGGCGATCGATCCGCACGAGCGTCGAGATGTTGCGGAAGCTCACCAGCAGATCGCCGTCCGGCTGTTCGAAGACGGCGTTGGCGTGCGTCCACTCCGTCCGCTCGTCCTGGACGGCGGTCAAGCCGTCGTTTTCGGGATCGAGGTGCTCCCACGCGTGCCACTCCCAGACCACCTCGCCGCCCGTCGTCAACTCGATGACCGAATCGGACCAGATCTTGCCGCCGGTCGCTTCGCTGCCGCGTCGGCCGCCGCGCACGCGCGCGGCGACCGCGTCGGGCAGCTCGGCGCCGCACAGCAGCACGATGTTGCCGTTCTTCAGCAGGCGTCCGTCGTGGTGATGGTCCGGACGCTTCACTTCCCACAGCACCTTGCCGTTCCAGTCGACTTCCAGCGCGGCGCCGCCCATGAACGGCGACTTGCCGAGAAACGTGTCGTTCGGGATCTGGCCGTTGTAGAAGAGGGTTCCGCGATCGGTGAGATAGCCGTACAAACCGGGGGGATACGGGAGGTGCCACGTGTGCGCAATCGCGCCTTGCATATCTGCGAGGTGCACCTCGCGGCCGCCGAGTGGCGCGAAGAGCGTCAGGCCCGGAGATGCGCGGGCCGCATCCACGCCGCGAAAGCCGACGCCGCGACGCCGGATCGGGTTCTGATCGACGGCGGCAGGCTGCGCTGCCACCGGCATCGGCCGCGCCGCCAACGCGCCGCCGCCGAGGCTGGCGCCGATAGTCGATCCAAAAAAGCGCCGGCGCGACATCGTCCACGATCGCGCGTCAGCCATGCGAGCGACTCCTGAGCGCATTGTACGCGCGCTCGACCTGGCGATCCGTGTCGGCAAACGATCCGTCGGTGGCGATCACGATGTCGGCCCGCGCGGTTTTCTCTGCCGCCGGCCACTGCGCCGCCAGCCGCTGCTGCGCCTGCAAGGGGCTCATGCCGCGCTCGAGCAGCCTCGCCATCTGTACCGCCGGCGCACAGGTGGTGACAATCACCTGGTCGAAGTCGGTGTGGCGCCCCGTTTCGTAGAGCAGCGGAATGTCCACCACGCCCATCGGATAGTGGCCGATCATCTCGAACGCGTGCAGCCCCGCGGTGATCGCACGAAAGATCGCCGGGTGGACGATCGCCTCGAGCTCCCGGCGCGCGCTCTGATCGGCGAACACCACCTGGCCGAGCCTGCGGCGATCCACGGCGCCGTCGGGCCCCAGCATTTCGCGGCCAAAGCGCCCGGCGATGGCGATGGTCGCTTCCGTGCCGGCGGCAATCACGCCGTGCGCCAGCAGGTCGGCATCGAGACATGGTACGCCGCGCTGCCGGAACTGCTGGAGCACGTAGCTCTTTCCCGTGGCAATGCCGCCGGTCAGCGCGATTCGCAACATGCGCGGCGCAGGTTTCGCGGAAGGCGCCTGAATCCGCGGAGCCGGCTGGCCTGTGCCCCCTGCGCGCCCCTTCCCGGCGGTCGCGGCCCTCTCGCGCTTCGCTTTCGCGGCGGCGCTCGCCTTCCCGCGCTGCCCTTTCGCAGGGATCGCGGCCTTCGCGCGCTTCCTGACTCTGCCGGCCGCGCTCGCCCGAACGGCTTTGCCTTTCGCGGCCTTGCCCGCCTTCCTGGCCGTCGTGCGGGTAGCGCCTTTTCTTTTCATCGCGCCCATCCCGCGCGTCCGATGGCCGCCGTGAGCGTGTTCTTGAGCAGCAGCGCGATCGTCAAGGGTCCGACGCCGCCCGGCACCGGCGACAATGCACCGGCGACGTCAGCCACTTCGGGGTGCACGTCGCCGATGAGCACGCTGCCGCGGCGCTCAAATGTGTCGCGACCTTTCGATCCTGGCGCAAACACCTCTTCGACGGTGGCGCGATCCGTCAACCGCGACATGCCGACGTCCACGACCGCCGCGCCCGGCTTGACGAACGGGCGGGTGATGAACGCCGGCCGTCCGATCGCCGCGACCAGAATGTCCGCCTCCGATGCCACGCGCGGAAGATCGACCGTGCGCGAATGACAGATCGTGACCGTCGCGTTGTGGTGGAGCAGCAGCATCGCCATCGGCTTGCCGACGATGTCGCTGCGGCCGATCACGACAGCGCGCGCGCCGGCGATCGGAATCTGCGATCGTTCCAGCAGCTCGATGACGCCCGACGGCGTGCACGCGACCAGCGCGTCGCGATTCTGCACGAGCCGCCCGACGTTCACCGGATGAAAGCCATCCACGTCCTTGGCGGGGTCGACGGCATCGAACACGCGCCGCTCGGCATCGGGCCCCATGGCGGCCGGCAGCGGCGACTGCACGAGGATGCCGTCGTGCGCCTCGCTGCGATTCAACCGATCGACCACCTCGAGCAGGGTCGCGAGCGGCGCCGTCGCCGGCAGGCGTTCGAGGTCGGCGCGCAGGCCGGTCTCCCCCGCCGACTTCAACTTGCCGCGCACGTACACTTCAGAGGCCGGATCGTCGCCGACGAGCACGATTCCGAGCCACGGCGGAC
>DATATJ010000102.1:0-6807 GCA_036268855.1 Vicinamibacterales bacterium | reverse complement strand
CGGCGGGCAGGCGCAGCAGTCGTGCGGCTGCGAGACGCTTGTGCCCGGCGATCGCCGTGTAGCCGTTGTCGCGGCGGCAGATCAGCAGCGGGTGCACGATGCCGTGCGTGCGGATCGACTCGGTCAGCAGCCGGAGATCCTGGCCGTCCATTGCGAGCGGCGACGCAATCTGATCGACCGGCACCATGCGCACCGGCTGCCCCGCCGACTGCGATCCGAGATGATCGACGTAGTGAGTATCAGCGCGCATACGGTACCCGCGCGGCAATCCTTCGCGCTCTACCCGGCTCGATTCGATTGGCGGTTCGAGGGTGACATCGGCGGGAGTGACGGGCGCGTCCGAGGAGCCGGTGATCGGTTCGATATTTGACACGTGTTTTCGCCTGTCTCGCGTGGAAGTGCGGATGCTAACACGAATGCTGTCGCGTAACCTCGACTGTACTCGCGCGCGCGCCGAATGAAAAGCGCGATGAACAGTCATGCTAGGATGCCTACGTCGCTCCGGCAAATCGAACATGACGCCCTCATCCGGGCCCGACGTCGTGGCCGAACGGGACCCTCTCCTACTTTTGATCGAAGACAACCGCGACACGCTCGTGGCGGCGGGCCGCTTGCTGTCGACGGCGGGATTCCGCGTGGAGATCGCGCGCGGCGGCGACGAGGGCATCGCCAAGGCGCTGCGGCTGCGCCCTGACGTGATCGTGACGGATCTCGTCATGTCTCCCACCAGCGGATACACGGTCTGTCAGCAGTTGCACGACGCGCACGCGACGCGGGACATCCCGCTGGTTGTTTACACCGGCGTCACCGATCCGCAGGCGCTCGGACCGCTCTACGCGCTCGGCGTGCGTCTGTTCGTCATCAAGCCGTGTGTGCCGGCGGTCCTCGGACGCGAGGCGGAGGCGGTGATCGGCACGACGCCGTCGGCCGTGCGGCTCGTAACCGGCTATGGCGAGACGCTCGAGGATCTCGCCTCGCAGATCACGGCCTACGGGAGGGCGCTCTAGACAACTGGAAACTTGGGAACGTGGGAACCCGGGAGCTTGGAGCGTGGGAACCGATTCCAGGTTCCAGGTTCCAAGGTTCCCGGGCTCGCGATTGTGCGAAAGTCCCGGCAAAACAGGAAAACCCGACGTCGAACGTCGGTTACATGATTCGCGGAATGTCTACGAGGTGGGGCCGCTCGGCGCGCGACATCTCGTACCACGTCCGAAGCGACCGCAGCGCCGTGTCCGGCTTGGATCCGGGCACGAAGTGCAACAGGACCGTCTCCTCGACGTCTTCGCTCGACGCGATCTGCACCCAGGCATCCCGATTTTCGCGATGAATGCCCACGACCAGCGTGAGGCGATCGCCGCTCTGATTCGCGATCCGCTGGCGATCCAGCTCCTGGAACAGGGGGTCCCGCATCTCCACGTCGGTGGCTTCAGACAGCGTTGATGGCACCATGCCGCTCAGCGTTTCACAATTGGTGCCAACGCGAACGAAATCGCGCAGAACGCCAGAAGACTCGTCCTTCCAGTGTCTTACCGCAATCACCCCTGATCCCATGATCGCGGCGGCCTGCATCGAATCTGCGGATTTTGTCGATTCGATCCACGAAACGGTAATACCTCGCCGCGTTCGCGCTATTAAAGTCATTTAATGTCGTATATAGTTCCTTAAAACGATCAGTGTAACGGTTTCACCGGAATGACCACTATTGCGATCGGCGCGGCACGCTGCGGCCGATGAGGGTCGCGGATTCCCAGCCAGCGAGGATTGTCAAGATGGTCGAACGTGACGGCACGCACGTCAGCCCGGTGGCCCTGCTCGGTCGCAGCCCCGCCATCGTCGCCCTGCGGGCCGAAATCGCGAGTGCGGCGCGGACGCACGCCAAGGTCTTGATCACCGGTGAGACGGGCGCGGGCAAGGAAGTCGTGTCGCGCCTCATTCACCACGACGGCGCGCGCCGTACGCGGCGCTTCGTGGCCGTGAATTGCAGCGGCATCCCCGAAACGCTCCTCGAATCGGAGCTCTTCGGACACATCAAGGGGAGCTTCACCGGCGCGTATCGCGACAAGCCCGGCCTGGTGAAGATGGCCGACGGCGGGACGCTGTTTCTCGACGAGCTCGGCGAGATGAGCCTGCGCATGCAGGCCGTGCTGCTGCGGTTCGCGGAGACCGGCGAAGTGCAGCCGGTCGGCGCCGACGGCGCCAGCGGGCGCGCCAACGTCCGCCTGATCACCGCCACTCATCGCGATCTCCGCGCACGAATCACCGCCGGCGATTTTCGCGAGGATCTCTATTACCGCCTCAACGTGATCCAGATTCACGTCCCGGCGCTGCGCGAGCGCGGCGACGATGTGCGCCTGCTGCTGCACCATTTCCTCGCCGCGGCCGCGGAGGCGCACGCGAGGCCGGTGCCCCGGATCTCGCCCGCGGCGGAGGATCGCCTGCTCGCGTACGACTGGCCCGGCAACGTTCGCGAGTTGAAGAACGTGACCGAGCGTCTCGTCGTCCGGGGCGGCCTGGATCCGGTCGCAGCGGAGGATCTCCCCGTGGAAGTCCGGCGGGCCCACAGCGGGCCGCCGGTCCTCGTCGGCGCGCCGATCGTCGCGGCGTCGAGCGCGCCGAGTCCAGACCATCCCGCGACAACCGGACCAGAACGCCTGTGGGCGCGCATGCAGATGGGCGAGAGCTTCTGGACCGTCGTGCAGCAGCCATTCAAGGCCCACGACATCACGCGCGCCGATGTTCGCGCGCTGGTCGCGCTGGGACTGGAGCACACGCAGGGCAGCTATCGTCAGCTCGTCGCGGAGTTCCAGCTGCCGCCCGGCGACTACAAGCGCTTCCTCGCGTTCCTGTCGCAGCACGACTGTCATCTGCGATTTCAGCGCCACCGCTTCGCCGCCCGATCCGGCGTCAGCGCGACGCGGGCCACTGACGCGGCCTGACGCGACTCGCGTCAGCCACGGTCGCGGCTCGAGCGACGCGACCGGCCGGCGCTGCGCTACGAGGCCGACGGGCCTTCGACGACGGGCCGGATCTCCACCGTGCCGAGACGCGCGGACGGAATCCGGCCGGCGATGTCGATCGCCTCGTCCAGATTCCGCGCATCGATCAGGAAGTAGCCGCCGAGCTGCTCGCTCGTCTCCGCGAACGGGCCGTCGGTCACCACGCGCTGGCCGTTGCGCACGCGAACGCTGGTGGCGGCCGACGTCGGGTGCAGCTGCTCACCGGCGACGAACTGCCCGCTGTCCTTGATCTGCTGGGTGAACTGCCGGTACTCGCCGATCATCCGCTGCTGTTCGGTCTGGCTCAAGCTGGCCCAACCGCCCTTCTCGTCGTCGTAGATCATCAGGGTGTATTTCATCGAAGCCTCCGTGGATCAGTCGAACGGCGATCGGCCGGATCGACAGCTCGGCGAAAAATATTTCCGCGCCGAATAGCCGGATGACGCCGCGCAGCGCGCGCGCCCGGTTATGGAACGAGCGCGCTGGTGCAGAAGGCGCACCGCCGCGCCGCGATCGGCACTTCGCTCAGGCACTCGGGGCACTTCTTGGTCGTCGGATCCGGCGGCGCCTCGCCGCGGCGCATGCGCGCCATGAAGGCATTCACCGGTACGACGACGAAGAAGTACACGGCGGCGCCGATGAGCACGAACGAGACCAGGGCGTTGATGAAGTCGCCGACGAGAAACTTGCTGGCATTCACCTCGAAGGCGATCGCCGAGAAGTCCGGCTTGCCGACGACCGCCGCGATGAGGGGTGTCAGCAGGTCTTTCACCAGCGCGGTGACGACGGCCCCGAATGCGCCGCCGATGACGACGGCCACGGCCAGATCGATCACGCTGCCTCGCATCAGGAACTGTCGGAATCCCTTCAACACATCTGCCTCTCTTTCGTGAGCCGCCGCGCGGTCCGGATGCGCGCCGGGTACTCGCGGCCGAAGTCTAGACCAGAAAACGCGGGAACGGGCCGGGGTCATGTCTATAATGCCTCGGTCGTCCGCTCATGACGTTCCTCGTCCGGCTCCTCGTCAACGCCGCGGCTCTCTGGGTCGCGGCGCAGATCGTCCCCGGCGTCACGCGCACCGGGGGCTGGCTGCCGTTTCTGGGCGTGGCGCTGATCTTCGGCGTGGTCAACACCGTGATTCGCCCGGTGGCGAGGTTCTTCACCTTCCCGCTCATCATTCTCACCATCGGCCTGTTCCTGCTGGTGGTGAACGGCCTCATGCTCTGGCTCACCAGCGCGCTGTCGACGTCGCTCGGGCTGGGCTTCCACGTCTCGGGCTTCTGGGCGGCGTTCTGGGGCGCGCTCGTGGTCAGCGTGGTCAGCACGATCCTCTCGCTCGTCGTGCGCGATCGGCCGCCCTCGCGGGCTCAGCGCTGGCAGTAGCGCTCCCGGCAACCTTTCTGCTCTCCTGATCGTCTTAGGAGAGCGTGGAACGCGCGGCGCTGCTGCCCGGCACCCTCGATCTCCTGATCCTCAAGGCCGTCTCCCTCGGGCCGCTGCACGGGTATGCCGTGCTGCTCCGCATCGCGGACATCACTCGCGGCGCCCTGGCCATCGAGCAGGGCGCGCTGTATCCCGCGCTGTACCGGCTCGAGCACAAGGGCCTGCTCACGGCCAGATGGGGCGTGTCCGACAACAACCGGCGCGCGCGCTTCTACACGCTCACGCCCGCAGGACGGACGCAGCTTCGCAACGAAACCGCCAGCTGGGAGCGCGTCGCCGCGGCGATGGCGGCGGCCCTGGCGGCCACGCCACACGAGGTCTAGCAATGCTCGCGCGACTGCGATCGCTGCTCCGCGGGCTTCTCCGGCGCTCCGCCGTCGAGCGCGACATGGCCGACGAGCTGCGCTTCCACATCGAGGAGCGGGCGGCGCACCTCGCGTCCAGCGGTCTCGCGGCCGACGAAGCCGCACAACGCGCGCGGCTCGATTTCGGCGGCGTCGAGTCGTACAAGGAACAGTGCCGCGACGCCCGCGGCCTGCAGCCGATCGACGACCTGCGCGCCGATCTGCGCTATGCCGGCCGCACGCTCGCGCGGACGCCCACATTCGCGCTGCTGGCGGTGGTCTCGCTCGCCCTCGGCATCGGCGCGAACACCGTCGTCTTCAGCGTGGTCGACGCGCTCGTGCTGAAGCCGCTACCGATCCACGACCCTGCACGCCTCGTCTTCGTGCAGGGCGACGGCGGCCACCCCTCCATGTCCTTTCCGCACTACCGCGATCTCCGCGACGGCAATCGCTCGTTCGACGGACTGGTCGGTTACCGCATCAGCCCCATGAATCTCGAGGATGGCGGCAGTCCGGCGGTTCGCACGTGGGGGTACCTCGCCACCGGCAACTACTTCGACGTGCTCGGCGTCAGGCCGGCGCTCGGCCGCCTTTTCCACCAGGACGACGACGTGCGCCCGGGCGATGCGCCGTTCGCCGTTCTCGCCTACGACTGCTGGACCGCGCGCTTCGGCGCCGATCCTTCGGTGATCGGCCGGACGATCCGGCTGAATCGGACGACGTTCACGGTCGTCGGCGTCGCGCCGAAAGGCTTCCGCGGCACGGAGCTGTTCTACCAGCCGGAGATCTGGGTGCCGATGATGATGGAGGCACAGATCGAAGTCAGCAATCCCTGGCTCGAGAACCGGTACACGTGGAACACCTGGGTCGTCGGCCGATTGAAGCCAGGCGTGGCGGCCGGTGCAGCCGAGGCCGATCTCAACGCGATCGCCGCGCAGCTCGGACGCGAGTATCCGCAAACCCACGAAGGCGTGCCGGTCAGGCTCACCAGGCCGGGGCTCGTCGGCGACCTGCTCGGCGCCCCGGTGCGCGCCTTCACGATCGGCGTCCTGCTTCTGGCCGGCCTCGTGCTGCTCGCGGCTTGCGCGAATCTGGCGAGCGTCCTCGCTGCACGCGGCGCCGATCGCCAGCGAGAGCTCGCCATCCGCATTTCCATCGGCGCCAGCCGCGGACGCATCGTCCGCCAGCTCCTCACGGAGACGCTGCTGCTGGCGCTCGCCGGGGGCGCCGCCGGATGCGCGCTGGCATTCGGCGCGGCACGAGCGCTCACCGCCTGGCATGGTCCCGTCGATTTCCCGATTCAGTTCGACATCCCGATCGACGTGCGTGTGCTGCTGTTCGCGTGCGCGACCTCGCTCGCCGCCGGCGTGCTCTTCGGGTTCGCTCCGGCACGCCAGGCGGCGCAAACCGATCCGAACCGCGCCCTGAAGGAAGCCGATGGGGCGAAGACCGCCGGCCCTCGCTGGCCGATCCGCGACGCGCTCGTGGCCGTGCAGATGGCGCTCTGCGTCGTGCTCGTGTCGGCCTGCCTGCTCTCGCTTCGGGGATTGCAGCAGGCGGCCACGATGCACCTCGGCTTCGATCCGTCGCACGTGGGCATGGTGGGATTCGATCTCGGGCTGGGCGGCTACGGCAAACAGGACGGCGCCGCCTTTCAACGACGCGCGCTCGACGCGGTTTCGCGCCTGCCCGGCGTCCAGATGGCGGCGTACTCGAACTCGCTGCCGCTCAGCATCGATCAGTCAACGACCGTCATCTATCCGGACGATCTGCCGGAGCCGCGCCTGTCGGAGGTGCGGTCGGCGACGCGATACGTCGTGTCGCCCGGCTTCTTTCAGACGCTCGGCGTCACACGCGAGCGCGGACGCGACATCGAGTGGCGCGACGCGAACGGGGCGCCGCGCGTGGCGGTCGTCAACCGGACGTTCGCGCGCGCGATCATGCGGACGTCCGACGCTGTCGGCCGTCACTTCGCCTACGGCTGGCGCGCCGATCCCATCGAGATCATCGGCGTCGTCGAAGAC
>DATATJ010000101.1:0-8105 GCA_036268855.1 Vicinamibacterales bacterium | reverse complement strand
ACCGGCATTCACAACGAGGACACCATCGAACAGTACCGCGAGAATGGCCGCAGCCTCGGGCGGCTGCTGTACCAGGGGCGATGGTTCGATCCGCAAGCGATGATGCGGCGCGAAACCGCACAACGGTGGGTCGCCCGCATGATCACCGGCGAAGTTGCGGTGGAGCTCCGCCGCGGTAACGACTACTCCATTCTCGACACGACGAGCCCGAACCTCACGTATCGCCCGGAGCGCCTCACGATGGAAAAGGGCGAGATGTTCTTCACCCCGCAGGACCGCATCGGCCAGCTGACGATGCGAAACCTGGACATTGTGGATACGAGGGACAAGCTGATCGCGTACGCGAAGACGGGACTCCTCGCGCCGTCCGTGGGATCGGGATTACCGCGCTTATCGGGACAGGTCGGCGAGGACGACGACACGGAATCGTAGCCAACGCCGACACGCTCGGCTGAAGCCTTCGCGCTACGTCCCTTCTAGCGTGGCAAACGAACGTACTCGTCCGGCGTGTCCACGTCGGTGAACGCGCCCTCGTCGTCGATCGGCAGCTCTCCCGCGGGCGACGCGTACGCGCGCACGATCGGTTTGGCGCCGGCGTTCTCGTCCGCGTGCGCCAGCGCCTCGAACACCGACCGGTCGATGAGCACGGGATGACCGTGGCGCGATCCGTTCGTCGGGCGCACGACAGGCGCGTGCGTCCGCCAGTACTGTTCCATCACGGCACGAACCGTCGCGCTGCTGACGAGCGGCACGTCCACCAGCGTGAGGAGCATCGCCGCCACACCCGGCCGATCGATCGCCCGCAGCCCCGCGCGAATCGACGACAGCTGCCCGCGCGAAAATTCCGGGTTCCGGACGAACCGCGCCGGGAGGCCGGATTGCCCGAACACCTCGACGACCGCTTCCGCCTCATGCCCCACCACCACCACCACATCGTCAGCGCCTGCGTCGAGAAGGCTAAGGACGATGCGCGTGAGGAACGTGTGTCCGTTGTCGAGCGGAAGGTTCGCCTTTGGACGGCCACCCATACGACTCGAAACGCCAGCAGCGAGCACCACCGCGGGGATCACGCGTCGATCGTAGATCCGAACGTCACACTCCTGCGTTAGAATCGCGACCATGACCGAGCTTGAGATCCACATTCGCTGTCAGCGTTGCGGCACCGCGATGGACATGCGCGATCCCGGTCCTGGCATGGCGTGGACACCTGACCAATTCTGGGTGTGTCCAAAGTGTGGACGACATTTCTGGTCCACTTATCCATCACCAACATTGCCGAAACCGAAAAGCGCCGAGCCTGTTTCGTAAAGGGTTGTCTCCATGATCTTCGAGCTTCAGGACGAAGACGACGACATCGACGAAGACGATGACTTCGAAGATGACGACGACGATGACGACGGCGAAGAAGACGATGATGAGGAAGGAGAGGAACCGGAGACGTGGCAGGTGTAAACAAATGCCTCCGACCGCTAAAGGGTGGCTGTCGCTTGACTTCCGGGCGGGAACTACCTAGACTGTCGCCGTTTTCCAGCTCAGCAAACGGCTGGAAATGACTGAGCCGGTCCGGCGTCGTTGCAGCGCGCACACGTCGGAGCCCGGCTGGGTCCCCTTGGGATGTCCCTGGGGGTTCGGAACGGAGGCTTCGGGCTATGCCAACCGGCACCATTGCACGACTGCTCATCGACAAGGGCTTCGGATTCATCCGCGACGAGGGCGGCACAGAGCATTTCTTCCACCGCAGTTCGGTTCGGGGTGCGGTGTTTGAGCTGTTGCGCGAAGGCCAGCGGGTGGAGTTCACTCAGGAAGACTCCCAAAAGGGCCCCCGTGCCGGCGATGTCCGCTTGATTGAGGGATGACGCTGGTCGCGACCTGAGGTATTGCAGAGCTCGGATTGCAGATTTCAGATTCGATTTCAGCCTTGAACGGTTTGGAATCTGCAGTCTTCGTCGTCTTCTAGCCGCCGCCGGCCCGCTATCTGCCATCCCGCGCTGAAATCTGCCATCCTGTAGCGTATCCGGAAGCGAACGGGGCCCGGTGGTCCTCCCGGTCTTCAAAATCGGTCGCTCCCTGCTCACGCGGGGAGGCTGGGTTCGACTCCCAGGCGCTTCCGCCAAAACCCCGCGTCATCACGGTTCTTTCGAGCTGCCCGTCAGCGCGCCGATCGCTTCGATGACCGCCGCTGTATCGGCAAGCGTTTCGAACACCACATCGGCACCCGCGCGGCGGAGCTCCGCGGCGCTATGACTGCCCGTCGCGACGCCGAGCGACCGCGCTCCGCCGGCCAATGCGCATGCGATATCGAACGGAGTATCGCCGACGACCACCACCTGCGCCGGTCGTACGGCCGGTCCGTCACACTCGACAATCCGCGTCAGCGCCAGCGGCAGCAGCGCGTTGCGGTCGGGCAGGTGGTCGCCGTATGCGCCGCAGCGGAAGTAGCGCCAGAGATCGAAGTACTCGAGCTTGAGCCGCGCGCCCGCCTCGTAATTTCCCGTGAGGAGCGCCAGATAAACGTCCGGTCGCACGGCGAGGGCCTCGAGCAGCGGGCGGATGCCAGGCATGACGCCCTTGCGCACCCCGGCCGCGGGCCGTTCGATTTCGCGGGAGAGGTGGTCGAGATAGGCCGCGCGGAAGCGCTCGATGCCTCGAGCGCCAGCCGGAATACCGTGCGCCTCGGCAGCCCCCGACAGGATCCACGCGTCGGTGCGTCCCGGCATGGCGATACCGGTGAACGCGTCGCGTACGCGGAACACGTCTTCGAAGGCGAGCGCCATCGCTCTGCTCCCCGCGCCGCCGGTGAGCACAAGCGTGCCGTCGATGTCGAAAAGAATGACCGTGGGGGTCAGTCTGGTCGCTCTACTCGCTGCGAACGTTGCCCGCTCGAGGGCCCTTGGCCGATGGCTCTTCGTCGAACGTGACGCGCTGACCTTCGTTCAACGAGTCGAAGCTGCCCTGCACCGAGCTTCGATGGAAGAACCACTCCTGCCCGCCGTCGTCGCGAATGAATCCGAAGCCTCTGTCCCGAACGAGTCGTTTGATCGTGCCGCCTGGCATTCGAGTCTCCTTGGGCGCGCAAATGCCCGGCGGTCAGATTTCAAATCTCGTTCCACCACGTTTTCATTAAACCAGCCCGATTTTTGGCACTGTTCGTCGGCTCGACAATTTCGGCCCGCGAAAACGCATACGGCCGTGTACAAAAAATGTCGCTCACCGACCCTTATTTGGCGACGTTGACCGTGATGGTCGAACAGGCCCCGGCGATCGTATTGTGCAGGTCATCGCCGAGCTGAAGCGCCAGTTTGTGCGGACCCGGCGTCAGCTGAGTGTCGAACTCGGTCTCGCCCTTGCCGAAGTGGACCCACGACGGCGTGCCCTTGACGATGGTCTTCCCCGGCGGCAAGCAGGGTGTGTCGATGCCGACGTGATAGTGCGCCACGCCTGGCCGCGTCGTGGTCACTTCACCGGCGGGCACGGGAGAAATCTCGATGCCCTCCGAACCGAACTTCATGTGCACCGGGCTGGTCACCTTGGCGTGGTTCTTGGGCTCGACAAAGAACACCCGAACTTTCTTCGTCGTTTTCGCGGCCGGCTTCGACATCTGCGCGCCGGCGCACACGCCAAATCCCGCGACCAGGGTGAGGGCGAGCAACGTTCGCGGTGTGCTGATGAACATGGTTCCGTCTCCTTGCAGCTGATTCTACCCGAGACGGCCGCGCAGCCAGCCCCGGCGCTCGGACAGCGCGCCGGTGGCCGGCTCGAAGCGCAGGACGCGCGGCGCAACAGCCCGCGCAAACTCGAGGTCCGCGGTCGCCGTGACGACAGCGGCGCCGCGGCGTGCGGCGACGCGCCGAATCGTGGCGCCGAGCGGCGCGACGGCGGCGGCCGGCACGCCGGCGCTCAGATGCTCCACCAGCAGCACCGCCGGATCGAGCGCCAGCGCGCGCGCCAGCCTGATGCGGGCACGCACGGCGCGGTCGGCCTCGCCGATCGGCCGCGCCCAGGCCACGGCGGCGATGCCGACTTCGTCAGCCAGCGCTTCGGCCTTCAGCCTCACGTCTTCCGGAGGCGGCTCGATCTCGAGCGTATATGGCACGGCGAGGTTCTGCGTGACCGACAGCCTCTCGAGCAGCACGGCACGCTCGCTGACGATGCCGAACCGATCGACGAATGCGAGCCACTCCGCGCTGTCGGCAATGGCGCTGGTGAGGCGGCCGAACACCTGAACGCCCCCGCGATCGGGCAGCGTTGTGCCCATGAGCAGGTTGAGGAACACTTCGGCGGCCGGCTGATCGAGACCGACGATGGCGACCGACTCGCCCGCTGCCACAACCAGCCGCGCCATCCGCAGCGGCCGCAGCGCGCCGTACGCCTTGGAAATATCCGCCAGCTCGATCAGGGCGGGGGTCACGCGCCGAGCAGGTGGTTCAGTTCGTCGACGACGCGGCTGGAGGCGGCGAGCGCGTCCATCTCGATCTTGATCGCGGCCAAATTGCAGGCGATCGCACCGTACGCGATCATCGCGTGGACGATCGGCGGCAGCACGTGCGTGTCCACGCTCGCGCCGAGAATCGCGGTGATCATCGTGGCTACCATTGCGTAGGTCGCGATGGAGAACACGGGCTTGCGCGCCGCGGCGATCCTTCGATGGTAATCGCCGGTGACATTGTGCTCGGCCATCGCGTCCTTCACGGCTTTGCCCTTGCCGATCAGGTAGAACATCATCATCGAGTGTCCGAGCAGCGTCACCATGGTCGCGAAGATGCCGAAGGTGATGTGCCGGGTGATGTCGGCGCCGCTCAACCCCACAATTGCCGTAACGATGAGGCCGAGCAGGCCGAGGCCGACCGCGGTGAGCAGGGCTTGAGCCAATGTAGCGTCAATTATGGCGCGGAGCGCGTGGTTTCGAAAGGACCCCCGGCCGACGCCGCGCGCGGCTGACGCAGACGATCGTACGCGGCGCGCGGCAGCGACACCGCGCCGGGTTGCGGTGGGCCGTGCGACGGGTCTCCGTGAAAATCCGATCCGCCCGACACGCGGAGGGCATGCCGCCGCGCCAGTTCGAGGTAGCGCGCGGTCGCGCTCGCGTCGTGCTCGCTGTGGTAGGCCTCGAGCGCATCGAGCCCGGCCGCCGTGAACACCGGGATCCACTCGTCGCGCCGCAGCAGTCCCGGATGCGCGAGCGACGCGACGCCGTCCGCGTCGTGAATCCGCGCCGCCACTTCCTCCGGTGTCGCCGCCAGGCGCGGAACGAATGCCGGCTGCCCGCGCGATAGCCACTTGTCGAACGCCATTCCCGTGCTGGCGACATGACCGGCGTTGACGAGCGCGCGCGCAATCCACGGCCGCCCCGCCGATTTTGACGGATCGTCGATCGCCGGCTGGACCAGAGCGTCTGCGTCGAGATGGATGCCGAACCGTTCCAGGCGCCCGACGATCTCGCGCAGACGCTCGACGCGGCGCATCCGCTGCTCCTGAAGAAATGTCCGCAGCCCCGCGTGCTGAACGTCGAGGAAATAGCCGAGCACGTGGACATCGACCTCACGATACACCGCGGTGATCTCGATGCCGGCGACGAACTCCAGGCCGGCCGCGCGGCACGCGGCAGACGCCTCGGCCGCAGCGCCGACCGTGTCGTGATCCGTGATGCTCAGCACCGTGACGCCGGCGGCGGCAGCGCGCACGACGAGATCGGCGGGCGTGCAGCGTCCATCGGACGCCGTGGTGTGCGTGTGGAGATCGATCAACGGGCGCGGCGCCGGGCGGGCGCCTGGCGATCCCGCAGCGCGCGGTACTCGCGAATCAGCAGCTCGAGGTGCTCGCGCTCCTCGTCGGCGAACTCGAGGAAGATGCGCTTGCCCTCGGACTCCTCGAACCGCTCGCCGTAGCGTTTGAAGAACTGGTGCGAGCCGCGCTCGCACTTGATGCCGATCAGCAGCGCCTGCTCGTCGTCCACTCCCTTTTTGAGCTGTTCTGCGCCGGCGGCAAAAAGGCCGCTGGCGGCGCCTTTGAAGAAGAGAAACGTCGGCCGCGACTCGAGCAAGGGGTCGGTGGCCAGCAGCTCGCTGTAGCGCGTCTGCAGCGTGGCCAGGTGATGCCGCTCCTCCTCAGCCAGCTTCGTGAAGACGCTGCGTCCGCGCGCGTCGCCGGTGATCTTGGCGGCGCGCGTATAGAACTCCAGGCCGCTGCGCTCGGTGGCGATGGCCATCCGCAGCGCGTCGCGCGCGAAGACCAGCTCGGTCGTCGCGCCGTCGATTGGCGGCGTCGTCGTGCCGGTGCGGCAGTCCTCGCAGATGCCGTAGATCTGCACCACCGCCTGAGAGGTTTCGAAACCGCGCGCGCCGGCGATCTCGTCCATGAGCGTCTCGACGTCGGAGCTCAGGAACTCCGACGAACGATGACAGCGGTTGCAGATTAAGTGGAAATGCCGGGGGTGACGGTAGGACGGCTCGAAGCGCGAGCGCCCTTCGCCGAAATCGACCTTGCGGGCGAGGCCCGCGTCCACCATCCACTGCAGGGTCCGGTAGACGGTGGCGCGGCCAATCCCGCTGTCTTCCCGGCGTACCAGGTCGAACAGATCGTCTGCGCTCAGGTGACCCTGCTGGCGCAGGAAGATATTCAGGACGCGATCGCGCTTGCCGGATCGTTTGCCGCCCGCCGGGTGCAGGCTCGAGGTGTCGGGAATGGAGCGGGGCAACTCACCAAGCCACCAGGCGCGAATTTCCTAGTCGACGCTGAACGAAGAGCCGCAGCCGCAGGTCGATTTCGCGTTCGGGTTCTTGATCGTGAAGCCGCCGCCGGTGATCGTGTCTACGAAGTCGACTTCGGCGCCGTTCAGGTAGCGGACGCTGATCGGGTCGACGAACAGCTTGACGCCATGCGATTCGAACACCATGTCGCCCGAGCCCTGGCCGTTTTCCTCGATCATCAGGCCGTACTGGAAGCCCGAGCAGCCGCCGCCCTGCACGAAGACCCGCAGACCGCTGCCGCCCTTGTTCTCTTCGGTCAGCAGCTCGTTGATCTTCGAGGCCGCCGTTTCGGAAACGTTAATCATGGCAACATTATAGCAACTTCATGGCGTATGTGCCTGTTTCCCGCATCGACACCGGGGCTCTTTCCGACGCGGCCGAGCAGCGCTGGGCGGCCATCCTGGCGCTCCGGCCCGACCTCGAGCCGGCCGTGGCGCTCCAGCGCCGCCTGATCACCATTATCGTCAGCGCGGCGGAAACCATCGAAGCCGCCGGCCTCCCTCGCCTATCCCTGCCGCCCCGTTACCTGTCGGCCAAGCTCCGGCAAGGCGTCCCGGCTCTCGCGGCCGAGCCAATCCCGGTGCCTGTTGCCGCCCTGACGCCGGTCCTTGGCACGTTGTGCGAGGCGCTGGCGGCTGGTGGCGCGGGCGAGGCTGCCGAGCACATCCGGGACACATTGGTCAGCGGCGGCATCGAACCGGCGTCCCTGCTGACCGCGTCGCTCACGCGGAATCAGACCGCGATCCGGACCGGGGCGGCTCATCGCGGGCTCGCGCCCGATCTGGTCTGGTTGATCGCAGAGCTGGCCGTCGGCCCCTTCGCCCATGCCCTGCAGCGCTCGCTCTTCGCGCACCCGGGCCTCGCCGAAGCGCTGGACCACTGGAACCGCGGCTACTGCCCCTCGTGCGGTTCGTGGCCGGCGCTGGCAGAAGTCGTCGGCGGACACCGGACGCTGCGGTGCTCGTTCTGCGCCACCGCCTGGGAGCTGAACACGTACGCCTGCGTCTACTGCGGCGAGAGCGGCGAGCCGTTTGTCACCGCGGCGCCCGACGAAGCGAATCTCGCGCGCCGTATCGAGGTGTGCCAGACGTGCGCCGGCTATCTGAAGACGGTGGATGTCCCGAGCCTGTCGCCTTTCCCGCTGCTCGCGATCAGCGATCTCGAGACGATGGATCTCGACATGGAGGCGATGGAGCACAACTATCGGCGTCCCGAGATGAAGGCGTTCTCCAGGGCAAACGCTCACTAGAAAAGGCGGGTTCTCCCGGCTGATTTACTGCGGATGTCGTTCGAGCGCGCCGAGGCGGCTGGCGTGGTTGTCGAGGACCAGCCGCACGTCCACCTCGAGGTGATCGAAAC
>DATATJ010000100.1:0-2554 GCA_036268855.1 Vicinamibacterales bacterium | reverse complement strand
CTGTAGACAAGCTACAATACGACCGGTCGAGGCCCGTTGCGCCCGGCCGGCCGCCGCGCCAGGGGCAGAGGAGGCGCATCCATGGAACAGCTTTTTCGCGATGTCCGATTCGGCGTCCGAACGCTGCTGAAGAATCGCGGCTTCGCGGCGCTGGCGATCCTGACACTCGGCCTCGGCATTGGCGCCAACACGGCGATCTTCAGCGTGATCGACGGCGTCCTGCTCAAGCCGCTCCCCTATGCCAACGGCGATCGGCTCGTGCTCGTGCGGCAGTCGGCGCCGCTGGCTGGCCGCGCGAACAGCGGCGTGTCGATCAAGGAACTGTACGATTACCGCGAGCAGACGCAGGCGTTCGACGCGCTCGTCGAGTATCACCAGATGAACTTCGATCTGCTCAAGCGCGGCGAGCCCGATCGGGTCAACACCGGCGTCGTCTCGCACGATTTCTTCGACGTGCTGGGCATCAAGCCGATCCTCGGCCGCTCCTTCCGGCCGGACGACGACAAGCCGGGCGCGGATGCGGTGCTGATCCTGAGTTACTCGTACTGGCAGACGAAGTTCGGCGGCGATCCGGCGATCGTCGGCCAGGTCTTCGAGATGAACGACCGTCCGCACACGGTCGTCGGCGTGCTGCCCAACGTGCCGCACTACCCGCAGGAAAACGACGTCTACATGTCGGTCTCCGCGTGCCCCTTCCGGGCGGCGGCGGAAAAGCGCATTGATCAGAACCGGCGGATCTTCTCGGGTCTCACGGTCTTCGGACGCGTGAAGGCAGGCGTCTCGCGCGAGCGCGCCGCGACCGACGTCGAGACGATCTGCGGCCGTTTCACGCGCGCGAACCCGACCGTCTACCGCCCCGGTTCCGGCTTCACGGCGACGACGCTGCCGGTGCGCGACGAGCTGACGCGCAATGCGCGGCCGATGCTGCTGATCCTGCTCGCCACGACCGGGTTGATTCTGCTGATCGCGTGCGCCAACGTGGCGAACCTGACGCTGGCGCGGCTCCTGCGACGCGATCGCGAGCTCGCCGTGCGCGCCGCGATGGGCGCGGCACGCGGCCGCCTGGTCCGCCAGCTGCTGACCGAGAGCACGCTGCTGTCGCTCGCCGGCGGCGTGGTCGGCTTGCTGTTCGCCGCGTCCACCATTTCGCTGCTCACGACGTTCGTCGGGCGCTTCACGTCGCGCACGGGCGAAATCGGCATCGACCCGTGGGTGCTCGGCTTCACGCTGCTCGTGTCGATTGCCACCGGTGTCGTGTTCGGCACATTTCCGGCGTTGTCGTCGCGGGTCGATCTGGTGAGCGCGATGAAGCAGGGCGGCCGCGGGTCGAGCGAGAGCGTCGGGCGCCAACGCGTCCAGAGCGCGCTCATCGTCGCGCAAGTTGCCGTTTCGGTCGTGCTGCTCATCGGCGCCGGCCTGCTGATGTCGAGCTTCTATCGTCTGCAGCTGGTCGACCCGGGGTATCACGCCGATCGGGTGCTGGCGGCGGAAGCCTTTACGAATTTCTCGAAGTATCCGGATGCGCAGAGTCAGTTGCGGTTCTACGAGCCCGTGATGCAGCGCCTGCAGGCCGAGCCGGGCGTGGTGTCGGTGGCGGTGACCAACGCCGTACCGCTCAGCGCCAGTTCGCCGAACAGCACGCCGTTCGAGATTCAGGGGCGCAAGACCGACGATCCGGACAAGCGGCCGTCGGCTGATGTGCGCGTGATCACACCCGATTATTTTCAGACGCTCGGCATCCCCGTGGTGGAAGGACGCGCCTTCAACGATCTCGATCGGCGCGACGCGCCGGCGGTGGCGATCATCAACAAGGCCATGGTGCGGTTCTGGGACAAGGGCGATCCGGTCGGGTCGCAGGTGTCGTTTGACAGCGGGCACACGTGGGCGCGCGTGGTTGGCATCGTCGGCGACGTGAAGGCCTTCGGGCTGGATCAGGACACGACGGCGCAGGTGTACACGCCGCTCAGCCAGTCGCAGGGGCTGGCCGGCCGGTTTCTCGTCCGCACGGCAGGCGATCCGCTGAGTGCGGCGAAGGTGATCCGCGAAGACGTGCACGCGATCGACCCGAACATGCCGGTCGAGAACGTCCAGACGCTCGACGCGCTGCGCGACCAGTATCTGGCGACGCCGAAGCTCACGGCGACGCTGCTCGCGGTCTTCGCCGGGCTGGCGCTATTGGTGACGATGAGCGGGATCAGCGGGGTGATCGCGACGTCGGTCTCGCAGCGGATGCAGGAGTTCGGCGTGCGCATGGCGCTTGGCGCCAGCCGCGACTCGGTTCTGGGGCTGGTGCTGCGTCAGGGTCTGGTGCTGGTGGTGGCGGGGCTGGCCATCGGCGTCGCCGCGTCAATGGCGCTGACGCGTCTGCTGTCGGCGTATCTGTTCGACACGCGGCCGACGGATCCGGTCACGTTTCTGGCGGTCGGCGTCCTGTTCATCGCCGCGGGGGCGGTGGCGTGTCTGGGGCCCGCGTGGCGGGCGACGCGGGTGGACCCGATGCTCGCCCTCCGCGCCGACTGAGCGTACCGGTCCGGGGGGACGGGTCTCGGTCCGG
>DATATJ010000099.1:0-11690 GCA_036268855.1 Vicinamibacterales bacterium | reverse complement strand
TTCGAAGGCAGAGGGTTCCTGGAGAGGCGCTAGCGATTCGCAGTTCTTCGGATGCGAGCTCGGGATATGATCCCGGCCCAGCCATGAACAAGCGCGAGTTCCTTTGCACCTCCGCCGGCGCAACGCTCGGCGTGCTGCTCGGCGACACCGTCTGGGCGCGATTTGCCGATCTGCCCCCCTCGCAACTGGCTCGTGAGGAAGACTTCTGGGCTGCGATCCGCGCCAGTTACCGCTTGACGCCCGACTACATCAACCTGGAGAGCGGCTACTACACGATCCAGGCCACACCGGTCCTTGAAGCCTTCATCGAGAAGGTGCGCGAGATCAACTACCAGGGATCGTACTACCTGCGGACTACGCAGGTGCCCGACAAGGCCGCGGCGCGGGACACGGTCGCCGTCCTCGCCGGCTGCGCGCCGAACGAGTTGTGCATCACCCGCAACACGACCGAGTCGATCGATACGGTGATCAACGGATACGACTGGAAGGCTGGCGACGAGGTTGTCCTCTCCGAGTCGGATTACCCGCACATGATCGCGCAGTTCAAGCTCATCGCCCGCCGATACGGCATCGTCAACAGGATGGTCGTCCTCCCGCTCGATCCGAAGAGCGACGACGAGATCGTGTCGCTCTATGCGCGCACGATCACGCCGCGGACACGGTTGCTGATGATCTCGCACATGGTCAACGTCACCGGTCAGATTCTGCCGGTGCGCAAGATCGCCGACATGACGCACTCGCGGAACGTCGACGTGCTCATCGACGGCGCACATGCGTTCGCGCACATCGACTTCAGGATTCCCGACCTCGGCGGCGACTACTACGCGGCGTCACTGCACAAGTGGCTCGGTTGCCCGCTCGGCACCGGCATCCTCCACGTCCGCCGCGACAAGATCGCGAAGCTCTGGCCGACCTTCGCCGATTGGCGCATGACCGACGACGCCGACATCATGAAGCTGAATCACACCGGCACCCATCCGGTGCACACGGATTTGGCCATCGGGTCCGCCATTGCCTTTCACGAGACGATTGGCATCCAGCGGAAGGAAGCGCGGCTCAGGCACTTGCAGACCTACTGGACCAGCCAGGTCCGCGGCATTCCGGGCGTGATCATGAATACGCCGTCAGACGCGGCGCGCACGTGCGCGATCGCCAACGTCGGCGTGAAGGGCGTCAAGGCGACGGATCTCGCCCAGGTGCTGCTCGACAAATACCGGATCTGGACCAACGCTGTGGACAACGACGCTGCCGGCATTCACGGCGTGCGCGTCACGCCGAACATCTTCATCATGCCAGGCGAGCTGGACACACTTGTGAAGGCGATTCGGCAGATAGCCCGGGCTGCCTAGATTTAGCGGGCGAGGAAGGGAAGGAACGTCCCCGCTCCCTGTCACTCTCAGATTATAGCGCACCGGGGGCTTGCCGTAAGGCCCGGGCCTTGATGCAGCATTGCCGGACGATGTCCAAACCGGTGGCAATGCGAGTCGGCTGTTCGAGCGCCAACGCTTACGTGTTGGCTTTCCAGGAAGTCGACCAGACGCAGGTCGCAGTCGTTGGCGGCAAGGGTGCGCACCTGGGGGAGCTTTCGCGGATCGAGGGCATCCGCGTGCCGGCTGGCTTTTGCGTGACGACGGCCGCCTTCCAGCGGATCATCGCGGAAGCGTCTTCGACCGAGGGTCGACGCGATCAACTGTCGCGCCTGAAGCCGGACGACCGGGAAGCGATCCGCGTGCTCAGCGCGGAGGTCCGCCGGACCATCGAAGCGATCGCGATCCCGGACGATGTGGCGTCGGCGATCACCAGCGCGCATGCACGCCTCGGCGAACAAGCCGCCTGCGCCGTGCGATCCAGTGCGACGACGGAGGATTTGCCGACGGCCTCGTTCGCCGGCCAACACGACTCGTACCTGAACGTCGTGGGCCCGGCCGCGATCCTCCAGCACGTCAGCCGATGCTGGGGCTCACTCTTCACCGAGCGGGCCGTGACCTACCGTCTGCGCAGCGGTTTCGGGCATCGAAAAGTCAACATGGCGGTGGTCGTCCAGCGGATGGTCTTCCCGCAGGTGGCTGGCATCCTGTTCACAGCCGACCCCGTGACGGGCCATCGCAAGATCTCCTCCGTGGAGGCGAGCGTCGGCCTCGGCGAGTCACTCGTCTCCGGCCTGGTGAATGCCGACGTCTACAAAGTGCGGAACGGCGAGATGATCGCCAAGGCGGCTGCCGCCGGGCAACCCGCTCTGACGGATGCGCACGTCGTGCGGCTCGAGCAACTGGGCCGGCGGATCGAAGCGCACTTCGGCCGCCCCCAGGACATCGAGTGGTGCCTGGCCGACGACGGCTTCGCGATCGTCCAGAGCCGGCCGATTACCACACTGTTTCCGATCCCCGTGACCGGCGATCGAGAGAACCACGTTTATGTGTCCGTCGGTCATCAGCAGATGATGACCGACCCGCTGAAGCCGCTGGGGCTCTCGCTGTGGCAGCTGACGACCCCTGCGCCGATGGCCGAGGCCGGCGGGCGACTATTCGTCGACGTCACGCGGCGCCTGGCTTCGCCCGCGACCCGCGCCGCCCTTCTGCAGCTGCTGGGGAAATCCGATCTGCTGATCGGAGACGCGCTGCAGACCATCCTCGATCGCGGCGACTTCATTCCGTCGCTCCTGGACCAGGACGCCAGCGCGGCACCGGTCCGCCTTCGGCCAGAGGCTTCGGCGGGACAAGCTGGCGGCACGCCAGCCCCGATCGAGACCGACGCGGCGATCGTCACCGATCTGATCGGGCGCAGCGAGGCCTCCATCGCCGCCGTGAAGCGCGACATCCAGACGAAGTCCGGATCGGCGCTGCTCGATTTCATCCTGACGGACCTGCAGGAGCTGAAGCGAATCCTGTTCGATCCCCGAAGCCATCGGGTGTTCATGACGGCCATTGAGGCCACCTGGTGGCTCAACGACCATCTGGAGGCGTGGCTGGGCGAGAAGAACGCGGCCGATACGCTCGCGCAGTCTGTCCCGAACAACGTCACGTCGGAGATGGGGCTGGCGCTGCTCGACGTCGCGGACGTGGTCCGCCGGCATCCGGACGTGATCGCTTTCCTGCAGCATGTCGAGGACGACAGCTTCCTCGACGAGATGGCCACACTCGCGGGTGGGCGGGAAGCGCGAGACGCCATTCGCGCCTGGCTCGAGAAGTACGGCATGCGCGGCGCCGGCGAGATCGACATTACGAGGCCGCGCTGGAGCGAACGCCCCACGACGCTCGTGCCCATGATCCTCGGCAACGTCAGGAACTTCGAGCCGGGCGCGAGCGCGCGGCGCTTCGAGCAGGGGCGACATCGGGCGTGGAAGAAAGAGCAGGAACTGCTGGAGCGCGTGCGGGCGTTGCCGGACGGCGAACAGAAGGTGAGCGAAGCCAAGCGGATGATTGATCGCGTCCGGACGTTCATCGGGTACCGGGAGTACCCGAAGTACGGCATGATCAGCCGCTATTTCATTTACAAGCAGGCCCTGCTGGAGGAAGCCGAGCGCCTTGTGCAGGCCCACGTGCTTCGTGAGAAGGACGACATCTTCTATCTCCGGTTCGAAGAGCTTCAGGACGTCGTGCGCACGAACCAGTTGAACGACCAGCTCATTCGCCAGCGCAAGGACGCGTTCAGGTCGTATCAAGCGCTCACGCCACCCCGGGTGTTCACGTCGGATGGCGAGGCCATTGCCGGCGCGTACCGACGCGACAACGTGCCAGCCGGCGCGCTCGTCGGCTTACCGGTGTCGGCGGGAACCGTCGAAGGACGGGCCCGTGTGATCCTCGACGTGGCGGAAGCCGACCTCGAAGCGGACGACATCCTGGTCACCGCCTTCACGGATCCCAGCTGGACGCCGCTGTTCGTCGGGATCAAAGGCCTGGTGACGGAGGTGGGAGGCCAGATGACCCATGGCGCGGTGATCGCACGCGAGTACGGCTTGGCGGCTGTCGTGGGAGTGGAGCATGCCACCGTGCTGATCCGGGACGGGCAGCGGATCCGCGTGCATGGAACCGACGGGTACGTCGAGATCGTGTCCTAGCGGGCCGGCCCCACGCCGACTTCGATCATTTCGTTCGCTCAGCTGGCGGGCCGCTCGTTCCCGGGCTCCGACTCGGGGTCTGTGCGCAGCGGAAGTTCGCGGCGTCGTCGAGACTGCCGGTGCCGGTGTATTGCGCGATCTGCGGGTAGGGACACAGCGGCCGCGTGCGATCGATTGCGGTGTCTGACGCGTGCGACGCGACGATCCGTGGCGGATGTCCTGTCTGGATCCAGCCGTCGAGCGCGCCGACGGCGTCGAACATATCCGGACCCTCACCACCGAAACAGTGACTGACGCCCGGCTCCATGTACAGCTCGATCGATGCGCCGCGCGCCTGGCTGCCGGTCGTCTTCAGCACCGCATTGAAGTAATCGACGGTCGCGGCGGCCGGCACCTGCGGATCGGCCCAGCCGTGATAGAGCAGTAACTTGCCGCCGGCGTCGAAGAACGGTCGCAGATTGGGCTCGGTGCGGTCGATCACGCCGGCGTCGGTCTCGAGGGCGACGGGAAGATCGGATGACAGCCTGAAGCCGCGCCAGTCCCACTTCGCGTTTCTGAAGACGACGTAGCGGAACGCATCGACCGAATTGATCAACGGCGCGTCCCCTGCGAGACGCGACCAGCCAAGCTCCGAACCGGGCTGCAGCAGCGCCGGCTCCACGAGGCGCCCGGTGGCGGGATCGATGACCGGCGCGTACATCGAACGAGCCGTGTCGACTTGCGTCGCGGTGAGGCACGACGCCGCGTCGCCGTGCTGGCACTCGATCACGATCGGATCGAAATGACATCGGGACGGATCGGCGATGAGCCCGTCGGCGACACCGTCACCGGTGTCGCACGCGGCGAGGGCGGCGCGGTGGATCGCGGGGAATTTCGCGGAAGGGATCGCGCTCTCCGCCGATCGATGGACGAACCGGTTCAGCGCGAGCCGGGCGGCGTGCAGGTGCATGTAATCGATCGCTGGCGCGCCGGCGACGATGCCGTCGTAGTCTGCGGGGTAGCGGATGGCTTCGGTGACGCCCTGGCGGCCGCCCTGCGAGCAGCCGTTCCAGTACGAATGCGCCGGGCGGGCGCGATAGAACGCCTCCACAATCGTTTTCGCGCGCGTCGTCATCTCGTGAACGGCGCGGTAGCCGAAGTCCACGTATTTCTCGTGATGGTCGATCGCGAACGCCATGGTGTTGCCGACGTGGCCGGTGTCGGTAGAGCTTGTCGCGTATCCGCGCGCGAGCGCCTCGCGCATCGCGCCGTAGCTGATGACGCCGGCGGCGTCGGCGTTGCCGACCGCCTCATACTTTCCGTTCCAGTTCTGCGTGGGCAGCCAGACTTCCGCCTTGATATCTGAGTCGCGCGTCGGCGCGATCGTCAGCTGCACGCGGCAGAACGGGCGCGATGCATGGAACGGCGCGGCGTTCGCCGGAAGCGCTTGCGCAGCGGTGACGGATGCGGTCGGCAGCGCAAGGTCGCGCAGACGTTCGCACGCGTCAGCATTTCCGGATGCGATGGCATCGCGTCCGGAGATGAGCGCGATAGTCAGCGCGGCGAGCGCCGCGGTGGCGGCAGCTGAAGAGACACGTCGACGCACAGAAGGAGCGGTCCCGAAAGATTTCATCAGCGTGTTGGTGGCTGTCGCGGGAGCGCCGACCAGTATAGCCGGGTCTTGGCCGAAGCGACTCGTAAAGAGTGCTCGCTCCACGGCTGAGCGTCACGTTTTGCGTCGGCTCCATCGCGTCGTTGCGGAACAAACGTAGGCATCGGCCTTGCCTTCCGGAGCCGCATGGACTCGAGCCACGCCCCATCGTCGGGCTCGCGCGACTACCGGATCGACTGGTTGCGCGGTCTCGCGATGACGTGCGTGATCATCAATCACTCGCAGCTGCCGTCGCTGCTCAGTTGGTTCTCGTATGAACGGCTGTGGACCGTGACCGCGGCTGAGGTGTTCGTCGTGCTGTCGGGCATCGTGACGGGAATGGTGTACGGACGCCGCGCTGTACGAAACGGATGGGCTGCGGCCGTACGCGGCCTGACCCGGCGCGCAGTGTTCCTGTACGTGACGTTCGTCGCCGTCACGGTGTCCGTCCTCGCCCTCTCCGCAATAGGGGTGGACGTCCACGCGGTTGCGCCGTCGGGCGGCCACGGGCGTCCCTGGTTCTTCGCGCCACGGATGATGGATGCGGCCGCATGGCGGGATCTGCTGCTGATGCGGACCGGCCTCTGGGCGTTCGAGATCATCGGTATGTATGTGTGGCTGGTTGCCGCGGCGGTGCCGTGCCTGTTGCTCCTGCGCCGGGGAGCATGGCGACTGTTGCTGGCCGCGAGTTGGACGTTGTATTTGTGGCACCGGCTCGACCCGCACGCACTCACAACCGCCAGCTTCGAGTCATCGTTTCCATTGCTGGCGTGGCAGGTGTTGTTCGTGCACGGCATGGCGGTCGGCTACCATCGCGACCCGATCAGCGCGTTCGTCGAGCGCCTGCCGAGGTGGCCGCTGGCCGCCGCGGTGCTCGCGACATGCGCGTTCGCGTTTTTCGCGTGCTGCAATCCGTGGACGGACGGGCCGTCGTGGCTGCACCTGGGTCTGGTGTCGCCGGACCGGTTCACGTCTCTGTACGGCCGCTACTTCGGGCTGAAAGATCTCGGCCTCGGCCGTCTGCTGAATCTGAGCGTCGGCCTGGCGACGGCGTACGCGGTCCTGACGCGGTACTGGTCGCTGATGCGGCCGCTGCATGCCGTGTTCATCACGCTCGGACAGCAGTCGCTCGGCGCGTTCGTCGTCCACGTCTATGCCTTGCTGCTGCTCTCGCGGCTGGCCTTGCCGGCGACGGTGCTGATCGACACGCTGGTGCAGCTGGCGATTGTCGGCGGCATCGCAGTCGTCCTGCGGCACGTCCAGCGGCTGAAACGCGCTCCGCAACGAATCGCCGTGCCGGTGCCCGTCCAGGCGGTCGCCGCGTGAAGGTCGATCGTTGAGTGGCGCGTTGGAGCGGCCCGTGGTGATGGCGATGGCGATGCCCACCGCGATCAGCATGGCCGCGATCGCGAAGGTGATCCGCATCCCAGCGCCCACGGCGTCCGGATCCGCGGAGTAGCTCGATCGACCCGGCGGCCAGTGCGAATACCGCACCCATCGCGGAGGCTCCGGTGATCAGGACCAGATTGCGCGACAGACTGAGCATGCCGGCAATGACGCCTCGTCCTCAGCAAAGCCCGGATCACGAGCGCGCGCTACGCGACCGGAGAGCACATCGGGTTCCTCGGCGCGGGACCGACAAGAGCCGCATCGATGATGCTCTAACGCGGATTCGACATCAGCGTAGACGTAGCGCGACGGCTTTAGCCGAGCGTTTCTGGCGCCGCGCGGCGCTTGGCTGAAGCCTTCGCGCTACATCGAATCGAAAACCGCGCTAGCGGCACTCGGACTGAAACGCGAAATCGTCACGAAGCGTCGGCGGTTTCCACGGCGAGCGTGCGTGCGGGAAGTGTATGGGGAGACCTCAACGCGTCGTGTCTCTGTCAGCCGCGCCGCGCGGCTTCGATCCTGGCGACGTCGATCTTCGTCATGGGCATCATCGCTTCGAAGGCACGCCTGGCCTCGGCGCCGCCGGCCGCAAGCGCGTCGGTGAGCACACGCGGCGTGATCTGCCAGGACAGACCCCAGCGGTCCTTGCACCAGCCGCACTGGCTCTCCTTACCGCCATTGCCCACGATCGCCTTCCAGTACCGATCCGTTTCTTCCTGATTGTCCGTCGCGATCTGGAACGAGAAAGCCTCGTTGTGCTTGAACTCCGGACCACCGTTGAGACCGAGACAGGGAATGCCGAGCACGGTGAACTCCACGGTCAGCACGTCTCCCTGTTTGCCGCTCGGGTAGTCGCCAGGCGCCTTGTGAACCGCGGTCACTTCACTGTTCGGAAAGGTCGCGGCGTAGAATCGCGCGGCCTCCTGCGCGTCCTTGTCGAACCAGAGGCAGATCGTGTTCTTCGGTTTCATAGTCGTGAGCTCCTTGTGGTCGGTCAGGGCGACGTCAAGCGTCCACGTGACCGGCAGCGAACGCAAGCCACCTTATCACCGCACGAATCACGGGCGCCGGCATCGCCGCAGGGCGGTCCCCACACATCTGCTGAGTGAGGCAACTCCGCTCATGCGGCGGGACATCAGGACGGTATCTTTGCGTGGAACGTTCTCGTTCGCGCCTGCAGCGTGCGGTGCCACCGCATCTCCAGCGCGGTGCCCGTTCGGAACAGGTCGATCCAGGCCTTCGGCATTCCCGACCAGTCGATCGTGTGGCGGCCCCAGTCCGGACGGCGGCCGTCATAGTCGGTGAATTTGTACCGGCGCGCAAGTTCCCACGAACCGTAGAGCATTCCCGTGCTGTCGAGCACGTCCGGATCGGCGGCGAGCGCCGCGACCGCGCGCCCGACGTAGAGCGGCGACTCGGACTCGAGGAAGTTCTTGTCCTTCGTGCCCGCGTCACGCCAGTTGGCCTCCGTCACGCCGAAGTGCTGCAGCACCGACTCGGATCGGAGAAATCCCGGCGTGATCGCCATCACCGCGACGCCGTGCGGTTCGAGCTCGGCGGCCCAGCCGAGTGGCAGCGCCTTCTGCGCCACTTTCACGACGTGCGCCATCGGGTTGCCCCCGAGGCCGAGCAGATCGTTCTCGGTCACTTCGACGATCAGGCCGCGCCTGTTGCGCATCATCGCGAGCGCCGCGTGCTTGGCGGTGATGATGCGCGAGGTCAACGCCTGGCGAAAGATTTCGTCGGCATGCGCCAGGTCGGTCTGCCACATGAAGCCGTACCGCTTCATCAGCGGGAGCTCGCCAGCCACGCTGTCGGCCACGATGTCGACTCGCTTGTGCGCGCGGGCAATCCGGCCGAAGAGCGCCTGCACGTCGGACTCGACACTGTGATCGACCCGAACGGCGACCGCCTTGCCGCCCGCGTCGTTGATCATCGCGGCGGTCTCGTCGATCGTTTCGGGCCGTCCGTACGGCGACGGCTGACCCGTGACGCTGCGGCCGGTGCAGTAGACCGTCGCGCCGGCTTCTCCGAGCGCCCGCGCGATGCCGCGGCCGGCGCCGCGCGTCGCGCCCGCCACGAGGGCCACGCGTCCGGTCAGCGGCTTGCGGGAATGTCTTCTCTTGGCCATGTTCGTGAACCGTGATGCCGGCGTGTTGCGACAGGACCTGTTGCGATAAACTAAACAACGGTTTAGTTTATGTCAAGAACGAGATGAGCCCACGCCGCCGCAAGGCTGAGGATGCCGACGTGTACGCGGCGCTCGTGCGGGTCATGCTGCGCCGCGGACCGATGGAGCTGACGCTGCGCGAGATCGCTGCGGAGGCGGGCCTGACCGCGGGAGCGCTGGTGCAGCGCTTCGGCTCCAAGCGCGCACTGCTGCACGCGCACGCCCGGCACGCCGCCGCCACAGGCGACATCGGCGTTGGCGCGCCGCTCGACGCCCGGCCGGCTTCGCCGCTCCGGGCGATACGCGCCGCCACCGCGGTTCATGCCAGCTTGGCCGAGTCGCCTCGCGCCGCGCTGCGGAATCTCGCCTACCTGCAGAACGACTTGGCCGACCCGGTGCTGCGTCGTCACCTGCTGCGGCTCAAGCGGGCGACGCGAGCGCACTACGAACAGCTGGTGGCCGATGCCGTATCTGTCGGCGAACTGCGCGCCGGTACCGACGTGCGGACGCTGGCCCGCACGATCGAGATCACGCTTGATGGTTCGTTCCTGGCGTGGACGCTGTATCGGGAGGGTACCGCCGCCGATCACTTGCGCGACGATCTCGAGGCGACCCTCCGGCCGTATCTCGTGCGCTCCGCGAAGCGGAAAAGGGTGAGGAGATGAGGAGCGCGCCCTGCGTGGTGAGCGTGGCCGAGCATACCGGATGGGCACATCTGGTCTGCGTCGCCGCGCCCGGCCGGACGCCGGCCGTCGTCGAGCGACGGCGCATGAGGCTGATCGATTCGGGCCTCCCGACGCAGCCGTATGAACACGACTCGATCGGCATGCGGGAAGACGAGGGCAACGCGCTCATCGCGCGCGTGAAGCGATCGATCGCGGCCCGCACCTCCGAGGCGTGGACACGCGTCGTGACCGAACTGGCTCCCGCATATGCGGTCGTCGCCCTCGCCATCCGCGAACCGCCCTTTGCCGAACTTCCCGAATCGGTCGCGGCGGTCCGGGCGTCGTATCGCCTCCAGTGCGCGGCGGACGGAATGCTGTACCAAATGGCCTTCTGCCGGACGGCGCAGAAGCTGGGCCTCGAGGTGCACCAGTGCCGCCGTGGCGACGAAACATCATGGGCCGCTTCGCAACTGGACGTCACACCAGGCGAGATCGACGAGTTCATCACGCGGACGGGCCGCCCGCCAGGTCCGCCATGGACGCAGGAGCATCGCCGTGCGTACGCGGCCGGAATCGCGGCGTTGGCGTTGCACATGCGCAAGCCGATGAGGATTCCGAGGTTCAACGGTCGAGAACCGGCGCCTATGGCCTAGACCGTTTCGAGATGCATGTAGCCGCGCGAAGGAGGTAGCGCGAAGGCTTTAGCCGAGCGTCCATGTCACACCGGGATGCCCTGCCTCGTCATGTGTGTATAGACACGTTTGACAGGAGGGAATCATGCTGAAATGGCTGCTGCGGCGTATGGTCGAGATGTTCGAGCGGAAGTGGAACTACGACGCGAGTTACCTGAAGGAGATCATCGGCATCAGCCCGCGGGCGGCGTGGATGTTTGCGCGCGCCACAAGCCTCGGCAACTACCGCAAGGACGTCCCGGCCGCTGCACTGTTCGCTGCCGGGATTACGGCGGTTCGAGCCGAAGACTGCGGCCCCTGCACCCAACTGGCCGCCGCGATGGCCGAGCGCCAGGGTGTGCCGCCCGCTGTCCTTCGTGCCATCCTGACAGACGATGCGACGGCGATGCCGGAGGATGTTGAGCTCGCCTGGCGATTCGCCCGGGCGACTCTGGCGCATGACGCGACGGCGGACGGTTATCGTCGCGCGATCGTCGAGCGGTGGGGACCGAAGGCCGTGGTCTCGCTGGCGTTCGCGATCACCACGGCGCGGATGTACCCGACGGTGAAGTACGCGATGGGCCACGGCCAGGTCTGTTCGCGGATTATTGTCGGCGGCACGCCGGTGGCGATCGATCGCGCAGCGACAACTGCGTCGTGGTCTCTTTCGCCTCGGCAGTCGACGGTGGGTCGGGCCTGATGACGGATCCTGCGCTGAGCTTCGAACCGCACCGGCGCCGCCTGCGCGGCCTGGCCTATCGCATGCTCGGGTCGATCGCCGAGGCCGAAGATGCCGTGCAGGACGCGTATCTACGCTGGCACGCCGCCGATCGCGATGCTGTGTCGGATCCGCGCGCGTTCCTGACGACGACCACGGCGAGGATCTGCCTGGACGTCCTCCGATCGGCGCGCGCCAGACGCGAGGCCTACGTCGGCCCGTGGCTGCCCGAGCCGGTGGTCGACACGAGCGCGCTGGCCCCCGATGCGCAGACAGAGCTCGCCGAGGATCTTTCGATCGCGCTGCTGCTGGCCTTCGAGCGCCTGTCGCCACTCGAGCGGGCCGCGTTTCTCCTGCACGACGTCTTCGACTGTTCGTGCGCGGAGGTTG
>DATATJ010000098.1:0-3556 GCA_036268855.1 Vicinamibacterales bacterium | reverse complement strand
GACGACACCTGTCCAGCACACCCTGCGCGATCGATTTTTCATCGCGGCGCCCCCTGGCCTTCCCCGGCAGCCTGCGGGCCGCGGGACGCCCCCGCCTTTCCAGACGGCATGATCGTCAGCACCATCCGGTTTTCCGGCGTGAAGTAGGTCCGCGCCACTCGCTGCACCTCCGCGGCCGTGATGTTCTGGAAGATATCGAATTCGGCGTCCGCGGTCTTGATGTCGTTGTGGATCACCACCGCGTGCGCCAGCTCCTGCGCCTTGTCCTGGTCGGATTGCCGGCCGAGGATGTAGTCGCGGGCAAACTGATTCTTCGCGCGCTGCAGCTCGTGCGCCGTGATCGGCTCGGCCTTCAGCCGGTCGAGCTCCACCATCAGCGCATCCGCCACTTCCTGCGGCGCGTGCCCCGGCTGGACGATACCGACGGCATAGAACAGGTTGGGATCCTCGATGAGATTCGCCTGGCCGAACGCCGCGACGGCGATCTGCTTCTCGTAGACCAGCGCCTTGTAGATGCGCGAGCTCTGCCCGTCCGAGAGCACCTTCGAGGCGATGTGCAGCGGATAGGAGTCCGGGTTGCCGTCGTACGTGATGTGGTACGCCACGACGACGACCGGCAGCGGCCACGCTTCCTGAAGCGTCACGCGCTTTTCCTTGGTCTGCGGCGGCTCCTTCGGTATGTCGCGCGGCACCGCGTGGTCGGCCTTCGGCACGCGTCCGAGAAACGTGTTGACCAGCTGCAGCGCCTGGGTCGTGTCGAAATCGCCGACGAGCACCACGGTCGCGTTCGAGGGCACGTAGAACGTACGGTAGAACGCGCGCACGTCTTCGACCGACGCGGCTTCGAGGTCCTTCATGCTGCCGATCGTCTGGTGCTTGTAGGGATGGGTCGTGAACGCCTGATCGTAGATGATCTCGTTCAGCCGGCCGAACGGCTGATTGTCGATCCGCATGCGGCGCTCTTCCTTCACCACCTCGCGCTCGTTCGCGAACGTGTCCTTGTCGATCCGCAGCGTGGCCATGCGGTCGGCCTCGAGCCACAGCGCCAGGGGCAGGTACTGCGACGGCACCGTCTCCCAGAACACCGTCTCGTCGTCGGTTGTATACGCGTTGCTCTGGCCGCCGACCGACGAGATGTAGGAGGTGTGCGCCTCGGGCTCGACGTTCTGCGATCCCTTGAACATCAAGTGCTCGAACAGGTGCGCGAAGCCGGTGCGTCCCGGCTTCTCGTTCTTCGAGCCGACGTGATACCAGACCTGCAGGTTCACGATCGGGGTCGAATGATCCTCGGACAGCACCACCGTCAGCCCGTTCGGGAGCGTGATGATTTGATACGGAAGCTTCGGCGGACGGGACGCCGCCGACAACCCGGCGGCCCCGCAGGCAATCGCGGCCGCGATCAACAGGGCGGCCAGCGTGCGGAGAGAGCACTTCATCTTCCGATTATCCATGCGAACAGCCGTCGTACGGCTGTTTCGCGAGGTGACCGGCGAAAAAATGAGGTGACCGCCCTTTCACGCGGCGTCACCACTTTTTCACACGGCGTCACCGCGCCAGCAGGCGAAATCCCGCGAGCGCCCACCGTTGCGGCTGAAAATCGAGCGGATCGGCATCGACGCGCCGCTCGTACCCGGCAAACAGCTCGACCGCCCCGCGCGGACCATTCAGGCGCACGCCAGCTTCCGCTTTGCCGCCCAGCTGTTTTCCCCGGTTCGACACGTCGGAATTGATCAGGAAGCCCTGGCCGGTGCCTCGGGCGAACAGACCGACGCGTGTGTTGATCGGATGCCGGACCAGCACGTCGACGTCGCCCGTCCACTGATAGTCCACCGTCGAGTGCTGGACGATGCGGCCGGCGCCGACGGTCACGTCGGCCGTCGTTCCCGCCACCTCGATTCGGCGCATGGCGCGCAAACCCAGCACGTTCCAGGCGATCGGAAACCGCTTCGGCCGATCGCCGAGATGACGCGACACATGGTGGAGCACGCCGGCGATCTCGGTGCCGTTCACGCGCCAGGACGCCGACGCTTCGAGCGTGTAGTTGCCCTGATTCGGATCGAACGCGCGAAACTCGCGGCCCAGCACCGCCTCGTAGTCCACGAGCATCGAGACGCGGCCGGTGACGTAATCCACGACGTCGAGGTCGCCACCGAAATGCGTGTCCCACACGAACCGCGGATCCTCCACGCCGTCCGGCGTGCTCAGGTTCAACTTTCCGGCCGACAGGTGGAAGTCGTAGCGCGTGAGAAAGTCGGGGGCAGCAGGCGCGGGTGCGAATCCGGGCGGCTCCGTTTGCTGGGCGGACGCGGCGGCCGCCAGGGTCAGGAACAGGCACGCGGCAAGTGCCGCGCGCCGCATCAGCGATCCGTCGGTGTCTGGCATGCGGCGAGCTTCTCCTCCAGTTCGGCAATCCGTTGTTCGAGCTCCGCCACGTGCTTCTTGAGCTCCGGCAGATGGCGGACGAGCACTTGCGTCTTGCGCCATTCGAGATTCGGCAGCGACGGGTATCCCGACACGAGGACGCCGGGATCCACATTGCCCGTGATGCCGGTCTTCGCGCTGGCCATCGCGCCCTTGCCGATGCGGACGTGGCCGGTGACGCCCACCTGCCCGCCCAGCATCACATCGTCCTCGACGATCGTGCTGCCGGCGATGCCGACCTGCGCGGCCAGCAGCGAGCGGTAGCCGACGCGGACGCCGTGCGCAATCTGCACGAGGTTGTCGATCTTCGTGCCGGCGTGGATGCGCGTCTCGCCGACAGCCGGCCGATCGATCGTCGTGTTCGCGCCGATCTCGACATCGTCCTCGACGACCACGTCGGCGTGCTGCGGAATTTTGAGGTGCGTCCCGTCCGGCTGCCGTGCGAATCCGAAGCCGTCGCTGCCGACGACAGCGCCGTCGTGCAGGACGACGCGGTCGCCGATCATCACGCGCTCGCGGATCGACACGTGCGCGTGCAGCACGCAGTCGGCGCCGATCCGCGCGCCGCGGCCGACGACGACGTTCGGATACACGACGGTGCGCGCGCCGATCGACGCGCCGGCGCCAATCGTCACGAACGGACCGACCGACACGCCCGCGCCCAGCTGCGCATCCGGCGCGATGGCGCTGAGCCGGTCGACGCCGGCGGGCGGGGGCGCATCCTGGTGGAACAGCGCCAGCGCCTGCGCAAACGTGAGATAGGGGTGATCGCTGCGAAGGATGGCGAACCGGACGGAATGGTCCGGCATCGTCAAGGCGCCCAGAATCACGGCCGATGCGTGCGTGCCTTCGAGGAGCGCCTGATATTTCGAGTTGGCGACGAACGTCAGATCGCCGGCGGCCGCCTGCTCGATACCGGCAACGCGGCGAATCTCGACATCGCCGTCTCCTTCGAGCCGGCAGGCGAGACGGTCAGCGAGATCGCGGAGCTTCACATTGATATCTCAAATTTGAGGATTTGAGGATTTGGGGATTTGAGGATTTGGGGATTTGGGGATTTGGGGATTTGAGAATAAGTCCTCAAATGTCTAAATCCCCTAGATTCTCAACTCCTCAACTCCTCAACTCCTCAAAT
>DATATJ010000097.1:0-15844 GCA_036268855.1 Vicinamibacterales bacterium | reverse complement strand
CCAGAATCGGGCATCGCTCAAGACCTCGCGATAGTTGGCGAGGCCGACCAGCGGCCGACCGAGCCAGGGCAGGCGCAAATCGTCGGCGTGCAGCGCCTCCCAGCCGGTCCAGACAATCGGAAAAATCGCCACCAGCGCGATCGCGCCAAGGGCCGGGAGCACGAGCGTCCACGCGAGACGGACTTCGGCGCGCGTGCCTGGCGGGCCCGCGCCGACGGCCGGACGCAGGCGGCTCACCACGCGTCCCGATCCAGGTGCACGCGCGCGAGAAGCGCGCGCATGGCGGACGCCGCGTCGTGCAGCGCCTCGCGCGGCTCCTGCTGACGCGTGAGCGCCCGATGCAGCGACACCTGCAGGATCGCGGACAGCTCGGTGTACACCGGCGTCACCGGCCGGGGCACGGCTGCCGCGATCAACCGCTTCGCCTCCGCCGGCGGAATCTGCAGGATGTGGCCAAGGGCGCCGTCATCGTAGAGCGCACGCAGCGACGGAAACTGGCCGGCGACCCGCGCGCGCTCGATCACCTGCTCGGGTTGCAGAAGAAAGTCGATCAGCTGGTACGCCTCGTCGGGCTGATCGCTGAAAGCGTTGATGGCCAGCGTCGATCCGCCAAGCGCACCGGACGCGCGGCCTCCCGGTCCGCCCGGCATCGGCGCGACGGCGAAATGGCCGGCGACACGCGACTGGGCCGGGTCCTCCATCAGCGCGTACGCGTAGGGCCAGTTACGCATGAAGGCGGCCTGGCCGTTCTGAAACGCGAAGCGCGTCTGCTCTTCTTGCCACGTGAGGACGGCGGGCGGCACGACGTGATCGACGTAGATGGCGTCCCGCATGCCGGTCAAGGCGTTCACGGCTGCCTCGGAGTCCACGACGACGCGCCCATCGTCGCCGAGGATGGCACCGCCGAACGCGCTGAGATATTCGAGAAACACCGTGACGAGCCCCTCGTACCGGGCGCCCTGCCAGACGAACCCGTACGGAACGCGCCCCTCGTTCTGGGCCTGCTTCGCGAGAAGTGTGAGATCCGCGAGGTCGCGGGGCGGGCGCGGCATCAGATCGGTGCGCCAATACAGCGTCCCCACGTCCACGAACCATGGCAGCGCGAACAACGTGTTGTGCCATCGCGCGGCGGCGACCGCGGTCGCGAAAAATCGATCGACCGGCGGGTGGAAACGATCCAGCTTCGCGAGCCAGCCCGCGGCCGCGAACTCGGCGGTCCAGACGACATCGAGCTGCAGGACGTCCGGATCGGCGGCATGTCCGTTCAGCCACTGCACGTAGAGCTGATGGCGCTGATCGGCCGCATCCGGCGCGACGCGCAACGCAACCTGACTCGCCGGATGGAGCTGACGAAACCGATCGAGCTGCCGGCGAATGACGTCGCCTTCCGCTCCGACGGCACTGCCGGAGATCGTCAGCACGCGCTTGGGCGCGGCCACACAGCCAAGCGACACGGCCGCCGCCACCGCGACCGAACCGAGCAGGCTGACCGTGCGCGCGATCGTCACATTGATGTGCTGCCGTCCATGGCTACAGTCGTCTCCGCGCCGCCCTCCATTCTTGTCGAAGGGCTTGCGCCGGCGCCAGCGCCCACGCCTGAGTCAGGTCCGCACGTGGCTCAGCGGTGGATGCGCGCCTGCACGCTCGCCCGCCCGCGTCGCAGCAGCTCGTCGCGCATGGGCTGTGCGGGCCAGCGGCGCTGCGCCCACTCGAGATCGAGGCCGGCGGAGAAGAACATGGAATCAGAATTCGAAGATCCACTTGCCGCGGAACGTGCGGCCGACGCTGTTGTTGAAGCTCCCGAAGCTCGCGCTCGCCAGATTGCCCTGGTAGTCGCGCGGGTTGAAGTGATCGGTGATGTTGAACACCTTCAACCCGATCGTCGCGTTGTGATGGAACAGTCGCAGCTTCTTGGTGATCTGCGCATCCAGCGACACGAACGTCGGATACCGCCCCACGGCGTTGCGCGGCCCGACGAAATCGCGGTCGGCGTCGACGTTCGAGAGCGGAAACCCGTTCCGAATGTCGATCACCGGGAAGACGGCGAAACCGCGCGGCAGGCTGATGCTGCTCCAGAAGAGCACGCGGTTCGGCGCATCCCACGCCTGGGGGCCGCGCGCGTCGGGACGAATCACCGGGTCCTCGATGTTGCCGAAGAACGTATTGAAGTCGTTCAGGTTCCCGAATGCCGAGGATCGCGTGTAGGACCCGACGATCTGATCGGTGCCGTGAAACTGGTACCGCGCGGTCGCCTGCGCCTCCCGGTAGCGCGAGCTGCCGTCGGTCCGCAGCGCCGTCGCCGCGCCGCCGTCCGGCAGCGGCACCACGTCGACAACGGATTCGGACCGGTTCTCCCGCTGCTGATAGCCGAGTCGAACGAAGAAGTTCTTCGTCCACTCCCGATCGACCGCCGCGTTCCAGCTCACGCTGCGCGGAGTGTGAAGGGCGGACGGCACGACATTCGGCATCAGGACGGACGGGCCAGACGCCGTCGCGCCATCATCGTCAAACGATGTGACGACGCGCGTTTGCATCTGCGCGAAGCTCGCGACGTTGAGCGGGATGGGGTCGTAGAAGACACCGGCGCCGCCGTGGACCACGGTGCGGCCATCGCTGGAGACGACCGCCGTGAACGAGCCGCGCGGCGCCAGATTCACGTCACCGGTAATCGAGTCGTAGTCGTAGCGGGCGCCGTATTGAAGCGTCAGCCGCGGCGTCGCGCTCCAGGTGTCCTGCGCATAGCCGAGCAGCCTGGTTTTGTCGCGCCCCAGCCGTCCCGCGCCTTCGAACGCGACCTGCTGGCTCAGCGTCCCATCCTCGCGCACGATGTCGACCGGACGGCTCGTGCTGGTACCGTCGAACGTCTCGTGCGTCACGCCCGCGCCGGCCTTGAAGACGTGCGCCGGCCCCAGCGGCGCGAACGCGTACGTGTTCAGCCACTCGACCCGCCGGCTGGTCCGCTCCTGGTCGTTGAAGTAGCTGCCCGTATTGACGTCCGGCGCCAGCACCATGGGATCGCGCCCGGCGCTCGGATAGATCGTCGAGTCGAACTCCTTCAGGCTGACGCGCGTCTCGAACAGGCCATTGGCGCCGACGACGATCTGATCGGACACATTGCCTAAGACGTTGTGGTTCCGGATATTGGATGTGACGGTTTGCGGGTTGAACGTGTTCAGCCCCGCGTACGTCGTCTTGCGCGGCGACACCATCGCCGACGCGGTGAAGTGGTTCACCGGGCTGATCGCCACATCCGCCCGGCTGAACGACTCGAACGTCTGGAGCTTCGTATCGCTCTGCAGGGGCGGAAGGCCGAAGACCTCTGTCTGGCTGTACTCGTACTGCATCGATTGGAGGACGCTGAGTTTTCCCGGCACGATAGGTCCACCAATCGTCACACGCGGCGTCCACGATTCGAACCCGTGGAGCTCGCCGCCGCGCACCCGAATGCGCGGCTCGAGATCGTTCAGCGTGGCATGCCACGCCGCTCCGGCTTTTTGCGTCTCCACCGTCGTCACCGCTCCGGCCGACAGGCCGAACTCCGGCGCGTACGCGGCGCCGCGCACCTGCACGGATTCGACTGCATCGATGGGCAGCTCGATCGCGTCCTCGCCGGTGACCGGGTCGGTGCCATTGGCACTGTTGAGCGTCAGCGCGCTCTGATTGCTGCGCGACCCGTTGACGTTCAGCAGGCCGTCCGGCCCCCGAACGACGCCCGGAATCAGCGGCAGCGCGTCCTGAACGCGATCGGTGGCGATGGGCGCCATCTGCATCACCTGCGCGCTGATCTGCGAGACGTGCTTCTCGATCGGACTCTCGCTGCCGTCGGCGCGCGCATCGACGGTCACCTCTTCGTGGAGCGTGTCGAGCCCGAGCTGCAGCGCCACCGTCGAGCGCTCGCCCGGTTGCAGCGCGACATTCTGCCGCGCCGATTTGAAGCCCTGGAGATCCGCGACGATCGAGCAATCGCCACCGGGAAGATCGGCGAACGTGAACGCGCCCTCTGAATCTGAGACGCCGCTTCGTGGATCGCCGGTCGTGCACGTCAGCGTGAGCGTCACGCCGGGCACCACGAATGGCTGACCATCAGTACCAGTAACCGACACGGTGCCCGCGACGCTCGCAGACGGCGCTTGCGCCTCGGCGAGGCCTGCGAACGCTGTTGTGAGAACGCCAAGAACGAAAATAACGAGGCTCTTGCGAATCATGACTAACCTGCAGGGCAAGGTCGCGGCCATATGCGCACGCGCAACCGCGGCTACGCGATGCGTTTGAGCACCAAGGTTTTAGCGAAACCCGACGACAGCGGGAGCGAGCAGCAACGGGCCGCCGGCTGCGCAGCGACACACATGATGCTCACGAGCGCGCACCTGCGGGCGCGTGCAGTTGTGGACGCCGCACGAGCAGCGCCAGACCGACCGCGCTCCAGATCAGCACGCGAAGCTTTCTGACCAGCGCGAGCGTGACGCCGGTTGCCGCATCGAGCTGCACTTGTACGGCGAAGAGCGAGGATCCCGCCTCGTCCACGCCGACGCGCATCGGCAGCATCTTGAACATCATCGTGATCGCGCGGTCCACCGTCTCCAGCACGATCGCCGACGCGAGCGTCGGTCGCACGGGACTGACGAACCGGAGCGTGAGATAGACCTCGGCCACCGCCAGCACGTGAAAAGCAATCTCGCAAGCCGCGATCGCGCGCAAGTGCTCGGGATGGCGAGATGCGAACCCGAACACGATGTCGCCCAGATGCCGAAGACGATCAGCCGTGGACGGCGCGGAATCGGTCGGCGCCGTCTTCTCTTCTTTGCCCGGCTCGCGGCCAGGCGCCGCATGCGCAGCAAGGCGCCAGTTCCGGCGGACGCGTGGCACCAGGAGCGCGAAGATGGCAGCCGCACCCATTCCCAGTGCGACGGTGAGGGCGCTGGGGCCGAGGTGCATCACCAGCGCGTAGGCTGAGAAGCCCACGCAGAACATCGGCACCAGGGAGAAGCAATAGAACGCGAACTCCACGGCGAGCGCACTGCACGCGGTCGAGAACGGAATGTAGCCGGCGACGTGCGACGCCTTGGTCGGCTCGCCGACCACCATGCCAATCGGCAGAAGCGCATTCAGCGCCTCGCCTGCCAGGCGGGCGCGGAACGCTTGCGCAAAGCGCAGCGGCGTCGGTCCTTCGACCGTTCGGATCCACGCGAGCGTTCGGACGGCTTCGCGTGCGCCCGAGAGCGCCACGATCGCGACGAACCCCCACCCCACGCGGCCGAGACCCTCCACGAGACGCTCGAGGCCGATCAGGCGGAGCGACTGCACGAACAGCGCGACGCCCGCGAGGGCTGCGGCGGCGCGGAGCACGAGCCGGACGTTCACTGCGTGGCCCCTCCGGAGGTCACCGGCCCTTCCTCGACTCCCTCGATGGTGAGAGACACCTGCATCCACCACCGGGGTTGATATTTCACCGTCAGCGGCACTTCCGCGTAGCGTCCCTCGGTTCCATAGGTCATCGAGAAGGGCGTGCGCTTGCCGTCGTAATCGCTCGTGATGACGAAGTCGGCGGCGGCGGCGCGGCCGTACGACGTGCCGGCGATTTGCACGTCCGGGACGTGCTGCCGATGCGTTTCGCGAAGCTCGTAGATCCGGCCGTCGTAGACGTACTTGATGCAGGCCGGCGACGTGCTGTGCATGGCCTCCGCGAGCGCCGCCAGGAAGCCGGGCCGCGTGGCAGCGGGCAGCTGGAGCACGCGCGATCTGCCGCTCGATGATGTGCGCTCGGCGAGGTCGAGAACGGTCTGCACCTGACGGAATGTGTAGTCTTCGGGCGCGGCAATCGACGTGACGCGCGACGTGGCCCGCTCGCCGCTGACCGTGCCGTGAATCACCTTGAACGGATGACGCCCGCCCGCTTGCGCCTTCAGCGTGGCCTCGGCCTCATCGACCGTCTCCTCGTCGGACTCGGTCATCAAACCGATCAAGCGGGCCTCGGCGCCGTGGATCTCCTCTTCGATGAAACCCCAGCGGTTGATCCGGCGCGGAGCGCGCTCGGGATCGGATCCGATCAGCAGCGAGTACGTCGTGTCACCCGGCGCACGGCGGCGCGTGGCCACGGCGTCCCCCACCCCGCTGCGACCGATCCAGAAGACGAGCAACGGCCGGATCCGCGCGGCGATCGAATAGTGATAACGCTCGCACGATGGCTGCGCCGACGCCGGGACGTTCGGAGCTGTGGCGGCTGGCTTTGCGTTGGCGTGCAGACCGGTCGCGAGCGCGCCCAGAACGGCGACGACGACGGCCCTCGTCTGCCAGCGCATCACTGCAGCACTCCGGTTCGGACCGGGACAGGCACCGGCCGCGGACCGGTCCACTCGTCGCGCGCTCTCACTTCGCGGCGCGCCACGGTGTAGATCCGGCGATGACGGCCATCCATGTAGATGCGGGTCAACAGCTCGGCGAGCAGCCCGAGGCCGATGAGCACGATGCCCGTCTGCACGAGCACGGCGCTGAGCAGCAGCAGCGGGCCGTGCTCCAGGAAGACGGGTGCGCCCGTGACGAGTTTGGTGGCGAGGATCCAGCTGCCGCCGAGCGCCCCGCCCGTGACGCTGGCGAAGCCAATGGGCCCGAAGAAATGCAGTGGTCGCGTCACGTAGCGCAGGAGAAACCGCACGGTGATCAAATCCGCGGCGACCCGCCACGTGCGCGACAAGCCGTAGTGCGACGCGTTCTGCGGCCGCGGAATGTTCGCGATCGGCACCTCGGCAATCCGCGCGCCTCCCCAACTGGCCAGTGCGGGAATGAAGCGGTGCAAATCGCCGTACAACCGGATGCGCTTGATGACAGGCGCGCGGTAGGCCTTGAACGTCGTCCCGAAATCGTGCAGGGAAACGCCAGACAGCTTGGCCATCAGCCAGTTCGCGATCTTGGAGGGCACGCGCCGCGTCCAGAGGTTGTCCACGCGTTGCTCGCGCCAGCCACTGACGATGTCGTAACCTTCGTTGAGCTTGGCGAGCAGCTTGGGAATCTCTTCGGGCGCATGCTGCAAATCGCCGTCCATCGCGACGATGACGTCGCCGGCGGCGGCGTCGAACCCGGCCGCGAGCGCCGCGGTCTGCCCGTAGTTTCTGGCGAGCGGGATGACTCGGACGTTCGCGTGTCGAGCGGCGAGACTGGCCAGCGATTCCGTCGTGCCGTCGCTGCTCCCATCGTCCACGTAGATGATCTCCGCCGGTATGTTGAGCGCGAACAGCACGGCCGTGAGACGGCGGTGAAGCTGCTCGAGCGTCCCAGCTTCGTTGAAGAGAGGCACCACGACGGACAGCTGCGGGGCGCCCAGTAAATTACGAGACATAGTGCAGGCTCCTTCTAGCGACATGAGTAAGGTCGTGTCGGATTAAATCGATGCGCTCGCCGAGCAGGAGAGCGCGGGTGTCGAGCTGGCACAGAAGCTCCAGTTCCTGCCGACGGGACTCGAGCAGCCGGGTACCCGTCTGCCGCAGCGCGTCGTCCACGTAGCCGGGGTGCACCATGAGCTCGGTGACGGCAGACGAGGCCGTGCGCAGCGCGGTACGGAGCGCCGAACGCGTCAGGACGCCCGTGTGAATCCGCCCGAGGAAACCCGGGGTGCGCAGCGCGAACGACGCGGCCACGCGATAGTTCCGCTGCGCCCACGGCCACATCGCGGCGTTCAGCAGCGCTTGCCGGCGCGCGATCTGCCGCTCGCGGCTGTTGCCGCCGGCCGCCAGCAACGTCGTCCATCGAGACGGCTGCTCGTAGGGCATCCGCACGACCGGTATGCCGAAGCGCACCGCCAGCCTGGCGACGATGGCGAACACGGGCGGAAACGCGTGCACGTGCTTGTGTGCGTCGAGATGCGTCAGCGCCACCCCCGAGTCGCGGAGCCGCTCGATTTGCGCGGTCAGCTCGCGTTCGACCTCCTTCAGCGAGATCCGCCGCTGCAGGCAGGCGACGATGAAGGGCTTCCATGAGGAGGGAAACCGGCCATCGCCGGTGACCAGCGTGGGGACGTTACCGGGTGGCAGGATCGGCGTGCCGTCCACCAGCGCGAGATGCGCGCCCACACCGAGCGACGGCAGCGAATGGGCGCGGCGAATGGCGTCGGCGGTGGCCGGCGCGTTCGCGAAGAGGCTGGCGCTGGTCAGGATCCCGAGCTCGTGTGCGTCGAAGATCCCGTCGTTGACCCCGACAGTCAGCCCGAGATCATCGGCATTGACGACAAGACGACGGACCATGGTCATTTCCCGGCGACGCGGAAGACCTGGACGGCCAGGACATTCCGCGCGGTGAACTGCATGATTGGTAAGTGGCGCGCCCGCAGCTGCTGCACGAGGGCGTGGTTTTCAAACGTGGCGTGTTCGTCCTGCACGATCACCCATGCGTCACGCCGGCCGACCGGCAACCCATCGCCCGACAGCGAGCGCGACTGAATGTCGGGGCGGCCCGAGCGCTCGAGGTAGTGCACGACGACCGAGGGCGCATCGCTCACGATGACGGCCGACGGCGCGGCGAGCGCGGCGATCTCGGCGACCGCCTCGCGGACGCCGTAGTCGTAGGTCTCCTCCGGAAACGCCGCGCCCGGAGCTTCGACACGCGCGCCGATTTCGTTCTCGAACACCGAATAGAAGGGCGCCGCCGAGCGCACCGAGACGATGAGTGCGGCGGCGAACACGACGAGCGCGAGCGCGGAGACGCTGACGCGCGTCAGCCGTGTGAGCCACTGTTTGCGCAGCAGCCAGCGCGTGCCCGCGACGAGCCCCACGGCGGCAGTCAGATCGAGCGTCGCGAGCATCGGCAGGGAGTAGCGCACGAACTTGGCGGCCATGAGCGAGTAGGGCACGAGCAGAAAGACGATCAGCACGCGCAGGAGTACGAAGCCGCGCTCACGCCGCCGCCGTACCAGTTCGATGGCGCCGGGCACCGCCGCGGCGAGCAGCGCGATCGGCACTTTCGTGCCGAGCAGATGGAGGTAGTACGTCGCGGGTACGCCAAGCGGCGAGATGGGAACGTTCGTGACGTACAACTGCCCGGCGTACAGAAAGCCGTGGTGGGCGAGCATCGCGCCCTGGACATAGCGCGCGGCGTACTGCCAGGTGCCGGGCATCAGGATCGCAAAGTCGGCGATCGCGAAGACGGCCAGCATCGAGCCGTAGTACAGCAGCTTGCGCGGCTTGTTGCGGCCGGGATGCGGATCGGTCACCGTGTTGAACAGCGCGTAGATCCCGAGGTAGTGCGGCATGTACTTCGAGGCGAGCATCAGCCCGAAGGAGGCGCCGCTGAGGGCATACCAACGTTGGGTATCGGCGCTGCCAGTAGATCCGGACCGCTTGGCGCGCTCGTAGCAGAGCACCGCCAGCAGAAAAAAGAGCAGAAGGAACGAGTCCTCCTTGCCCATGCGGTTGATGCCGATCGCGTTGACGTCGCACGCCCAGATCAGCGCCGCCGCCGCTGCCGCTGCGCCGCCGAACAGGAGATCGGCGACGCCGAACAAGGCGCCCGTCGTCGCCGTCCCCGCGATCGCGTTCGGCAGGCGAAGCGCCGTCTCGAGCGGTACCGACCGATCGGCCGGAGCGACGCGGTTCCACGCGCGTGCGAGATCCACGCTGCCCCACATCGCCAGCTTCATCAGCATGGGATGTTCGGCATTGGCGCCGAAGTCGCCGGCGCGGTACTGATCGATCGCATGAACTTTGTTGAGCTCGTCTTCGCTGAGGCCGTACGTCGATAGCGCAGTCACCCTGAAGCCGAATGCCAGCACCGTGGCGATCGCGAGCGCCGCGATTTTCGCGTGCGCCCACGGGATCGCGCCGACCTCGATGTGCCTCCAGGTCGATGCATGCGGCGACGTGTGCGCGAGTGCGTCCATACCGGAGAGTCAACACGGCAAGTTGCGATCCGCTTGCGCGCCTGAGCCGATTGGCGCCGGATCGGCCAGAGGTTGTGGTCATTTCCGGCGTGGCGGGCGCGCGGCGCGATCGATGCTGCCGGTGGCGGCTGCGCACCCACGCGCAGAGTGCGTATCCGCACGCACCCACCGTGATCCAGCTGATGCAGCCACCGCGGAGCGCACCCGCACCGCGCACGGATTCTCGCGCGTCCGCGCGGCGGTGCCGCTGGCGCGCACCTTGCCCATGCAGACACGTGTCTCAGAAAACGATTCAACTCGTGATCGGCCGGTTGGTGACGGATGAGGATTTTCGAGAGCGATTCATCGAGCGCCCGCTCGACACCCTGATAGAGCTACGTGATCAGGGGTTCGAGTTGACGAAGGACGAGATCGAAGCGCTGGTACAGAGCGATCGGAAAATCTGGACGTCGATGGCCAGGCGCATTCACCCGCGCTTGCAGCGCTGCAGCCTTCGCGCGAACTGATTGCCGAGCCGACGATCCCCTAAGAGAAAGACGGCTTCTCGAGCTCGTACTTCCGGAGCCGGACGTACAGTTGCGTGCGCGAGAGCCCGAGCCGCTGGGCGGCCTTCGACTTGTTCCAGCCCGTCTCGCGCAGGACCTGCTCGATCGTCTCGCGTTCGACCACGTTCAAGTCCGTCGTCGGCGCCGAGGCTCGCTGCACGGCCGGCAGCGACAGATGTTCCGCCGTGATGAGCCCCCCCTCGCACAGGATCGCCGCCCGCTCGAGCGCGTTGCGCAGTTCCCGGACATTCCCTGGCCACTCGTGCCGCAGCAGCGCCGACATCGCGTCGCGAGTGAGGCCGGCCGGCGGGCGGCCGAACGACTTCCCGATTTCCTGCAGGAACGCATCGCTCAGCAGGAGGATGTCGCTCCGCCGCTCGCGCAGCGGCGGAATGCGCAGCTCGAAGACCTGGATGCGGTAATACAAGTCCTCGCGGAAGTCGCCGCGCTCGACCGCCTTGCGCAGATCGCGATTCGTGGCCGCGACGACACGCACGTTGGCTTTCTGGAGGCGCGTGCCCCCGAGCCGCTGGAATTCGCGCTCCTGGAGGACGCGCAGGAACTTGGCTTGCGCCGGGAGACTCATCTCGCTCACTTCGTCGAGAAACAACACGCCGCCAGACGCCAGTTCTATCTGGCCGGGCTTGGACTGCTGCGCGCCCGTGAACGCGCCGCGCTCGTAGCCAAACAGCTCAGATTCGAGCAGTTGCTCGGGCAGCGCCGCGCAGTTGATGGCGACGAACGGCCCGTCCTTGCGGTTGGACGCGCGATGAAGGAGCCGCGCGACGACCTCTTTTCCCGTGCCGGATTCGCCCGCCAGCAGGACGGTGGTCTCGGTCGAGGCGACCTGCGCCGCCTGTTTGAGCACCATCTTCCACTCGTCCGACTCCCCCAGCGCGCGCCCGTGCCCGGCTTTCTGGTCGAGCTCCTCGGCAAGCGACTTGACGCGGAGTTCCAGACGCTCGGCGCGCGCACGAACCTCGGCCACCTGACGCGCCGCCTCGGCCAGCTGTTCGTGCGAGACCGCGAGCGCCACGTGATCCGCGATCCGGCGGGCCGTCGGTACGTCGTCGTCGCTGAAGGCGCTGGGTTGTTTGGACCAGAATTCGACGCCGAGGCGCTGGTCGCGCGCGCTGGCGTTGACGGCGAGAAACGACCGATAGCCGGCAGCCACGACGCGGTCCTGCAGATCGGCGGGGTCGGCGATCGGCAGCGACTCGCTCTGCAAGTCGTGCACGATGAGCACGCCGTCCTGTCCCGCGGGCCGCTCGCGATGGCCTGCGAGCTTGATGCGGTCGATGTGGACGAAGTCGTCGTTCGACGCGGCCTGCATGACGATTTCGCCGTGGGCGGCATCGAACGTCATGGTCATGCGATCGTGCGGCAGGACCTTGTTGGCGATCTCCGACACGCGAGGGAACACGGTCCGGATGTCGAGCACGCCCGCAATGGCGCGCAGCAACTCGACTGAGCTCTCCAGATGTGCGGCGCGATCGCGCTCGATAGCGGCCCCCCGGGCGGTTTCAGCGAGACGCTGATGTGACAGCGCAATCGCCAGGTAGTCGGCGACACGCTCGGCAAGGAACAGCTCGCGCTCGGAGTACGCGTTCCGGCGGCGAGAGAGCAATGCCAGCGCGCCAATCGGCTGGCCGTCGATCCGCACCGGCACTCGAAGGCCGGATTGAAAGCCGCGGTCGCCGCCGAAGCCTTCGGGAAACAGACGCGACGCCGAGGGGTCGCGGACGACGCAGCGCTCGGTCACGCAAGGCGACGGCGACTGGTCGTTCTGCGTGCTCGCGTACAGACGGAAACGCGATCCGTCCTCGGTCAGCAGCGCGAGATTGGCCTCGTCATGAGCAACAATGCGCGTCACCGCAGTGCTGACACGATGGAACACTTCGCGAATGTCGAGCGCACCACCGAGCGTAGACAACACTTCGTGGAACGCGTCGATCTGGTCGGTATCCGCACACTGGCGATCGATCACCGTAGCCGAAAACGACACTCACCCTCCATCCCAAAGTCGAACACTTTGACCTAGGCCCCAGGGTCCGGGCGCCCGCCGCGCCGTTAATCCGGTAAGACGTAGGAACGGCGACAAACGATCCAGCCGAACCGTTCGTGGCAGCCACACCGCCGGGCTGGGCGCGGCCTGCTGTAATCATGACGAATCAGGGCAGGCTGGTGTGACACGACGATTGTGATTGACAGATCATCCCGACCTGCGGGCCGATCCGTCAGCGGAGCGGGGATTGATAAACGTCGCGCCAGCGTGATGGCGCCGTGGCCGGGTCTGACCTATTTCTTCTTGAAAAATCTGCCGATCCCCTTGGTGATCTCTTCCTGCGCGCGGTTGACCACGGCGCGCTTCGCCATGTCGGCCACATCGAAGCGGACGTGCAGGTTGTCTGCCGGTCCCGCGATCGTCGCCGGCAGCGTGACGCGCCCCTGCTCCTGCGTGTAGCGTACGAGATCGCGCCCGGCCTGCTGCGACAGGGCTTCCGACAGCTGCGCGCGCCCCTTGAGATCCACGGCGCTCCCGTTCAACTTCACCGCACCAGTCAAGCCCACGCTGACGTCCTTCGATTCGAACTGCAGATTCTGCGTCGTCGCCTCGCCGTTCGCCAGCGTCAACGTGCCGCCCAGCCTGGTGAACGGCTCGTCCTTCGATTCGGAGCTCGCGGAGGTTTGCGACAGCGAGCCGCCGCGCATCGACGTGGCGACGACGACGGCTTGAATCAGGCCGAGGTTTTTCACGACGCCGTTGGTAACGTCCGCGCGCACCGTCCCGCGGGCGCTCCTGGCGACGCTGTTCGCGTCCAGACCCCGGCCCGTCACGTCGATGTCTCCAGAAAGACGCCCTGTGATCGTGTTCGGGCTGCCGGCTGCAGTCGTGGCCGCCCCGACGTCAATCGCCGCGAGCTTCGCCTTCAACCGAAAATCGGGCACGGCCCCGAGCGTCAGCGCGAGCGAGCCATCGTAGTGTCCGCCGAACACACCGAAAGAAATCGGCTGGAGCGTCATCCCCGCGGGTGTGAGCTGCGCCCGTCCCGAGAGCTTCTCGAGCGACAGCGTCCCCAGCGTCGCGCGGTCGGCCTCGAGGGTGATGGCCATGTTCATCCCCGGCGACACCGTTGATGCGGGAGTCGCGGCCGGCGGCGCACCCGCACTCGAATCGCTGCTGATTCCCGCATGCTTCGAAAAGTCGGATGCGAACTCCAGCAGCCTCGACACGTCGAGCGCGCCCGCCCTGACGGTGAGCTCGCCGGTCGGACCAGACAGATCGGTGATCTGTCCGGCAATGTCGATCTTCGCGTTGTCAGCGGTGAGCGACACCTTCTTCACGAGCACGCCGCTGGCTTGCGGGACGACTTCGATGTCGCCATGGAGCGTGCGGCTGCCGCTGACGATCTCGACATCGCTCAACACGATCTCGTCGATCGACACGATCTCCACGGGGGCCGCGTGAGACGCTCCCGCCGTCGTCGTGGGCGGCGTGCCGCTCTGCGGTCCCGTGTTGAACACCGGCAGCGGCAGTTGAATCCGCGCGCCTGTCAGCCGCATGCTGCCGTGCTCGATCCGCCGCGACAGCAGGGCCCTGAAATCGGTGCCGATGCGCAGTGACGCAACGCGGATGTTCTGTTGCGGTCCGATGGTCACGTTGTCGAGGTTGACCGTTACTCTCGGATAGACGGTGGCGCCGATGCCGCCAATCGACACAGGCTGGCCGAGCGTCTCCGTCAGCTTCGCTGCAATGGCGGTCCGAACGTTGTCCTGGGCAAGGACCGAACGGGCCCAGAAGAACAGACCGGCGCCACCGACAACTGCGACGACGAGCAGACCGAGAAGCACCTTCTTCAACATGGAATTGTCTCCCGCGTCCAGGAACGCCTGCCCATACTAGCTGAGAGCTCTTCGGCACAACAAGGCGCCGGCGACGACAGCCGTCAGCGATGCGATATGGGCGACCGACAGGATCCCGACGACGCGAACGTCCACGCGCAGGAACTCGATCGCGAAACGGATAAGCCCGGCGAGCGCCAGATACGCCCCGAGCACGAACGTGTCGGCGCGCCGCTGCCGTCGAAACCGGAACAACAGCCACGCCAGCGGCACCAGCGCCGCGGCCTCGTACAGCTGCGTGGGATGAACCGGCACGGTCGTCGGCGGCAGACCCTGAGGAAAGGCGACCGCCCACGGCAGATTCGACGGGCGGCCATAGTCGTCTCCCACGAGAAAGCAGCCGATCCGACCGATCGCTTGGCCAATGGCGAGCGCAGGCGTCGCCGCCGCGAGCACCGGAATTTTCGGCAGCCCCTTCCGGCGCATCACCCACAAGCCGGCCGCGATTCCGCCGGCGAAGCCGCCGAACCAGCTCATCCCCCCGCGGCTCAGAACGAGATCGATCAGCGGCTCCTCGCGGAGATGCTCGACGATCCACAGCAGCTTGGCACCTGCCAGACCGCCAATGACGCCGGCAACGGCTGCGTCGAACCCGCTCTCGGGGAGCCCCGAGCGGCGCAGCTCGCGTTGAAACAGCCAGAGCCCGACGAGGGCGCCGGTTGCGACGAGCGCACCAAAGCTGGTGACGTCGAACGTGCCGATGCGGAACAGAACCGGATACATGTTGTCCTCTGAATCAGAAACAGTCACCGCGGGGATGCCGGTCGTGGAAACAATGGCGAAAAAGGGCGGCACCCCGCTTGCTCGGGCACCCCCATTCCTGAGGGGGGGAGTGCTCATCATGATCGCACGCCCAGTCACTCTCATCACGCTGTTGTTCATCGTCCTCAGTTTCGGGACGATCCACGCCCAGACCGAAGGCATCGATCAGACCTTCGGACAAGGCGGCCGCGTCGTCACCGCGTTCGGCACTGGAGCTGACGCACTTCAAGACGCCCAATCACAAACTCGTGGACGTCGCGATCGCGTATCAGGTGACAGACGATCAGGATCCGGCGCCCGCATGCGCGCTGAGTGCCACGCGCAACGACCCGATCGACGGTGCCGGCGACGGTCATACATCGCCAGACTGGCAGATCGCTGGCGCGCATCGCTTGCGGCTGCGCGCAGAGCGACCGGGTACCGGAACGGGGCGCATCTCCACCGTCGCCATCACGTGCACCGATGCGGCGGGGCTCCGGTCGCAGAGTCACGTGCTCGTGACGGTGCCGAAGTCGCGCAAACGGATTTCGCCGCCGTCCTCTTACGAACGGCTGATCGCGAGGATCGTCAGGTCGTCTGTCGAGCCGGGCGCGCCGCGGAACGCGGCCAGGTCGCGCAGGCATGAATCGACGATGGCCCTGGGCTGCCGATTTGCGGTTGCCGCCACTGCGGCAAGCCGCTCGAGTCCGTACTCTTCGCCCACCGCATTCGGCGCCTCGATCAGTCCGTCGGTATACAGCAGCAGCGTCTCACCTGGCGCCAGGCGGAT
>DATATJ010000096.1:0-7450 GCA_036268855.1 Vicinamibacterales bacterium | reverse complement strand
TGTCGCCGTCGTCGATGTTCATCCGCATCACGGTCCCCGTCGCGCGAACCATCCGTTCGGGAATGAAGTTCTTCATCGTGCCGACGACGTTCGCGAACCGACTCCCCATGAAGTGGTGCGCGAGATCCATGATCGGCGCTCCGTACGTCTGCGCCGACGAGATCTGAAGCACCGACGGATCGGCGAGATGATCTTCTTGTCGCAGTGGAGCCATCGGATCGAGCCACTGCGAGTTCTGCTCGTAGCCGTTGAAGATGAACGGCGTGCCGATGAAGCCGCCTGCGACCAGCTCGCGCATATATCGCATCGCGGGGCTGTACCGGAACGTCAGGCCGACCTTGGTTTTCAGGTGCTTTCTCCGGGCCAGGTCGCGCGCGCGGATCGTGTCGTGGTAATCGTACGCGACCGGCTTTTCGCAGAGGACGTGCTTGCCCGCCTCGAGCGCGGCCCATGCGAGGTCGAAGTGCGTGTGGCTCGGCGTGCAGACGTCGATCATGTCGATGTCGGCGCGCGCAATCAGCTCGCGGGCGTCGGCCGTCGCGAGCGGGATGTCGAACTCCCGTGCGGCCGATCGCGCGCGATCGATCTCGACATCCGCGATCGCCACGACGCGACAACGGGAGTCGCGTCGATAGCCAGGAAGATGGGCGCCGCGCGCCCAGGCACCCGCGCCGAGCACGCCGACGTTGACGATGCGGCTGGACGTCACTGATAGGCCTCTCGATCGATCGGCGAGGCCCACGATGGCCGCACCGGGCCCATAGCGTCGCACTTCTGCCGCGCGTCGGCAAGGCGGGCACGCGCGCCGACACTTTTCAGATCGGTGGAGCGCGAACGCTTTAGAGCCGTTTCCAAATCGATGTAGCGCGAAGGCCCTCAGCCGAGCGCCGCTCGCGCTCCGGTACGCTCGGCTGAAGCCTTCGCGCTACGACATTCCGCCTTCGCGTTACGACGCCCCGCGTTCGCGTTACGAGCGTCCCGCCTTCGCGCGGCCTTTAGGGGATTGGCTGGAGGGCAAGCCTGAACACGATCGTGCGGTTCGCTTCGATCGTGACGTTCGCGGCGGGCGTCTGGCACCCCGGCGCGCGGAGCTCGAGCCGATGCCAGCCGGCGTCAGCCGTCAGGCCGCCCCGCGCCTCCAACGCGTCTACGGTGCCCGCGTAAAACCCATCGACATACACCTGTGCGGTGCGTGGCAAGACGTCGAGGCGCACCGTTCCCATTGCTGTCGACGACGCGCGCGCAAATGCGCCAGGAGCGGGCGGCTGGATCGAGGACGGCCCCGAGTACGCGCTGCGAATGAAGGGAACGGGAGCGAGCTCGGTGTCCACCGTCTCGGGGCCCGGCCACGGAACCGAATTCGAGGGCGTCAGCGCTTCGTCGTCGTAGAGCGTTCCGACGAACGGCGTCAGCCGTCGCGATCGCAGTGCAGGCGCGAGGGCGAGAGACGAAGGAATCTGCGGCGATCGCATGCGGCTGGCCGGGCGGTCGCCGCCGGAACGGCGCGCCGGGGATTCGCCGCGCGCGGTCCGAGGGCCTGGAGCGCGGCCATTCGGCGGACCGATGTGATGCGCGCCTTGGCCCTGCGCTCTTGCGGCGGGCAGGGATGCGGCGATCGCGCAGCAGAAACCACACGCCCAAACGACGCCGCGAAACACGCGCCGCTCCACGTCCACACGATCACCCTATACGGTTCGCGGCTGCAGGGGAAGGCCGATCCCGACGACCGGATTCGGCGCGGAGGCCTCCTACCTCTGCCATCTACCTCAACAGGTGTGCATTAGAACTGACTGTGAAATCCCCACGCAAGAATTTCGATCTACGGGATCCAGTAGTAGTATTCTGCGCCCGCGAATTCGGGTCTCGACTTGTCGGTCACCGTCATCGGTCCACTCCTGAGGAAAGGACGCCATGATGCCCCACCGCCGCTTCAGTCGTTCCAGTCTCGAAGGTTCAGTTCTACGCGTCGCGATCGCCGGAGCTCTCGTTGCTGCTGGAGCGGCATTCGCGTTCGTCGCCACGAAAACATCCGTTTCGCATCGCACCAGGGCCGCGGGCGGCTTTGCCCTGAAGAAGGGGGACGATGGAGAGGCCGTCAACAAGCGCGCGCGCTTCGGTTCGGGCGAGATTCGCAGTGGTCTCTATACGCCGGCCATGGAGGATTTCCTCAAGAGGGCCTATCCCGCCAGCGACATCTCCGGCGCGGCGACCATTGGCGCGTGGAATGGCTGGGCGTCGCTGAACGCGCACGGTCATTCGGGCGGCGCGTGGCAGTTGATCGGGCCGAGCATCGCGAACGTGCCTGGCGTGTTGAACGCGCTCGGTGATGCCGCACCGTACATCACCGCGGGCCGCGTGACGGCCATGGCGCTGGCGCCCAACTGCACCGAAGGCCATTGCCGCTTGTACGTCGCGGCGGCCGGCGGCGGTGTCTGGCGGACGTCGAAAGCCATGCACACGAATCCTTCGCAGCACTGGGAGTACATTTCCGGCAGCTTTGGCACCAACGCCATCGGATCGCTGCTCCTCGATCCGCGCGATCCCACTGGCGACACGCTCTACGCCGCGACCGGTGAAGAGAATGCGTCGGCCGATTCGGAAGCCGGCGTGGGCATCTACAAGACGACGAACGGCGGCGACACCTGGTCGTTCGTGGCCGGCAGCGACGTCTTCTTCCAGCGATCGATCGGCCAGATGACGCTGGACGGCTCGGGGAATCTCCTCGTGCCGATCGGCAGCGGCGTGCGCGGCGTCAGCTCCGTGATCGGCGGCTCGCTGTCGAGCGCCGGCGACGGGCATCCGCTCGCGATTCGCGGGTTGTGGCGCCAGTCCGGCGCGACATTCAACCTCATTTGGCCGTCTCCGGCGCCCGCGCGCGGCTCGACCACCGTCAAAATGGATCCCTCGCATGCGGGGATGATCTACGTCAATGCCTTCCAGCAGGGCATCTGGCGCTCGACGAACGACGGCGCCTCGTTTACGCAGATTTTCGTCGCGCAAGATGCGACCGTTGCGGCGTCCGCGATCGACCGGAGCGAGTTCGATGTGACGACCCTTCCGAACGGCGCAACGCGCATGTACGTCGGCGAGGGTCAGGGCGGCGCCGCGGGGCATCTTGCGAACTTCTGGCGCAGCGACAACGCCGACACCGCGGCGACGTTCGCGCAGTTTGGCGGCGCCCAGGTGCAGGATTATTGCGGGACGCAGTGTTGGTACGACAACGTCGTATACACGCCCGCCGGTTTTCCTGACGTGGTCTATCTCATGGGGTCGTTCAGTTACGGGCAGATCGGCGGCGTCTCGAACGGCCGCGCGGTCCTGCTCTCGAGCAACGGCGGAACGACCTGGAGCGATCTGACGCAGGATGGCGATCCGACACACGCGGAGTTCACGCACCCGGATCAGCACGCCATCGTCACATCGCCGGACAGTCCGTACATGTACTGGGAAGGTTCCGACGGCGGCATCGTCAGCTCGGACGGCGCGTTCGCTGACGTCTCGGCGAAATGCGAAACCCGCGGGCTCAACGCGGCGGATACCGCGTTCTGCAAGGGTCTGCTGTCGCGCGTGCCGAGGCAGCTGGCCAACAATATCAACCGCGGCTTTTCGACGCTGCAGTTTCAGAGCTTGTCGTTCAGCCCGCAGCATCCGAACACGCTGATTCAAGGCGGCACGCAGGACAACGGCACCTGGCAGAATGGCGGGAACCACGCGGCGAACGCCACCTGGAATCAGATCATGTACGGGGACGGCGGGTTGTCGGGCTTCAGCTCGACGAATGATGCGATGCGCGTCAATACGTTTACGGGCCAGGCCAACGACGCGAACTTCCAGAACGGCGAGCCCACGAAGTGGGTGATCATCTCGGCGCCGATCATCAGCAGCCCGGAGTCGTCGTTCTTCTACCCGCCGCTGATCGCCGATCCCCACAAGGCCAACGGCGGCACGATCTTCCAGGGGTCCTTCAGCGTGTGGCGCACGCAGGACTGGGGCGGCAACCAGGCGTTCCTCGAGGCGAACTGTCCGGAGTTCACGACGTCCGCCACCAAAGCGGGCTGCGGCGACTTCGTGCGGATCGGTCCCCCCGGGGCAACCGACCTGACGGACACCTCCGTGGTCAACTACGGCGCGGATCGCCGCGGCAGCGCGGTGGCGTGGATCCAGCGCACGCCGAGCAACGCCGGCACCGCATGGGTCGCGACGGGCACCGGTCGCGTGTTCATCTCCGAGAACACTGACGCGCCGGCGGCATCGGTGGTCTGGCAGCGGATCGATCCCAATCCGACCCAGGCCAATACGCCGACCCGGTACATCACCGCGATCGACATCGATCCTGCGAATGCGCACCACGCGTGGATTTCGTACTCCGGCTACAACGTGAACACGCCGGCGCAGCCGGGCCACGTGTTCGAGGTGACCTGGAGCGGGACGGGAGCGGCGACGTGGGTCGATCGCAGCTTCAACCTGCCCGACTTCCCGATCACGGCCGTCGTGCGCGACAGTAAAACAGGCGATCTGTATGCCTCGTCCGACTTCGGCGTGATGAAGCTCACGCACGGCACGACCGCCTGGGTGGTTGCCGGATCCGGGCTGCCGAACGTGGAAGTGGCGGGGCTGACGATCGTGCCGGACGGCGCCAAGCGCGTGCTCTTCGCCGCCACGCACGGACGCAGCGCCTGGTCGTTGGATTTGCCGTAGTTCTTGCGGGCGGGGTCAGCCTGGCTGCCCCGCCCGGCTCTTCGAACGTCAGGCCGCCAGCCGATCTTCATACCGTCCGCTCCCCGAACATCTGAGATCACCGCAATTCATGTCGCGTCGCCGGGGCGATGCGCTACACTCCGCCTTTCTGGAGGCCGCGATGCATGTGTCTCGATTATTCGCCGTCGCCTTCGCAATCGCGATCACGGTGGCGCCCGCGGCGCAGCAACCGGCGCGCGTGCCCGTTCCGCCGGCCAACGCCAAGCTCGATCAATACAAACGCGACGTGAGCCGCGAGGTCGATGGCGAGCAGGAAATGATTCAGCGGATGAATGATCAGGTCTTCAGCTACGGCGAGCTCGGCTTCCAGGAGTTCGAGACGACGAAGTACTTGACCGGCATCCTCAAGCAGAACGGCTTCGACGTCCAGGAGGGCTTTGCCGGCATACCGACGGCGTGGATGGCCAGCTGGGGCTCGGGCAAGCCGGTGATCGCGCTCGGCTCGGACATCGACGACATCCCGCAAGCGTCGCAGAAGCCGGGCGTCGCCTATCACGATCCCATCATCGCGGGCGCTCCTGGCCACGGAGAGGGGCACAACTCGGGCGTCCCGCTGCAGATTGCGGCGGCTCTCGCCGTGAAGAAGGTGATGGAGCAGCAGCACCTGCAGGGCACGCTGCGGCTGTGGCCGGGTGTCGCCGAGGAGCTCGATGGCGCGAAGGCGTACTTCGTCAAGGCGGGCGCCTTCAAGGACGTGGACATCTCGATCTTCGCGCACGTCGGCTCGAACATGCAGGCCAACTGGGGCGAGAGCCTCTCCAACGCGCTCGTGTCGGTCGAGTACGACTTCAAGGGCGAGAGCGCGCACGCGGCCGCCGCGCCGTGGCGCGGGCGCTCGGCGCTCGACGCGGTGGAGCTGATGGACACCGGGTGGAACTTCCGGCGCGAGCATCTCCGGCTGCAGCAGCGCTCGCACTACACCATTCCCAACGGCGGCGACCAGCCGAACGTCGTGCCGCCGACGGCGTCGGTCTGGTACTATTTTCGCGACACCGATTATCCGAACACGAAGGCGCTCTGGGAAATCGGCGACGCCATGGCCAAGGGTGCCACGTTGATGTCGAACACCGAGGTCTCTTCACAGCTCCTCGGCTCGGCGTGGTCGGGGCATTTCAACAAGACGATCGCCGAGACGATGTACGCCAACATCGAGAAGGTGGGGCTGCCTCAATGGACCGAGGCGGATCAGACGCTCGCGAGAGCGCTGCAGCACGAGCTGAAGGTGCCGGAGATCGGGCTCGCGACGAAGCTCGAGCCGCTGCGCGGCCGCTCGGAGGTGCCCGACGAGGAACGCCGCGGCGGCGGTTCGGACGACATCGGCGACATCTCATGGGTGGTGCCGACCGTCACGCTGAACTACCCGGCGAACATGCAGGCCGGCCCCGGACACAACTGGGCGAACGCCGTGTCGATGGCGACGCCGATAGCGCACAAGGGCATCTACTACGGATCGAAGGTGGTGGCGTTGACGGTGATCGACTTCCTGATGCGCCCGGAGCTCGTCACGCAGGCGTGGGATTACTTCAACAACGTCCAGACGAAGAACACGAAGTACGTCTCGTTCATTCGGCCAGGCGACAAGCCGGCGATCTGGCTCAACGAGCAGACGATGGCGAAGTACCGGCCCGAGATGAAGAAGTACTACTACGATCCGACGAAGTACAAGACGTATCTCGAGCAGCTCGGCATCACGTATCCGACCGTGCGCACGACGCCGAAGACCGCGCAGCACTGAGCAGTTTCGAGATGCGTCGAGTTTTTACGGCTCTGATTCGCTGGCGTCCACCCATTCGACGCCGAGCTCCACCAGCTTGGCTCTGAGGTTGTAAAGGTCGAGTCCGAGCTCGCCGGCCCGGAGGCGCTGACGCGTCCGGACTTCGTTCTCCCGCCGCGCGACGCCGCGCGACGCGACCGATGCCGCGTCGGCTCGCGGCACGACCACGACGCCGTCCTGATCGGCGACGATGACGTCACCCGGAGAAACCGCCGCCCCGGCGCAGACCACTGGCACGTTCACGCAGCCTGGCGTCGACTTGACTGTGCCTTGGGCAAAAATGGCCTTTGCCCACACTGGAAAGCGCATTCCGGTCAATTCGGTCACGTCGCGCACGCCAGCATCGATCACGAGACCGAGGACTCCATGAGCGCGGCACGACTCCGCCAGCAGGTCGCCGAACATCCCGTCCATCGACTCGGAGGTCGTGACCACGACCAGCACGTCGCCACCGCGGGCGACATCGATGGCGGCATGAATCATCAGGTTGTCGCCGGGCTGACAGGACACCGTGACGGCGGAGCCTGCCACCTGCGCCGCGGAATAAATTGGCCGCATGAACGGCCGCATGAGTCCCGTCCGACCTTGCGCCTCGTGTACGGTGGCGACTCCGAGCTCTCCGAGGAGCCTAATCACATCCGGGTCGGACCGGGGCGTATTACGCACAATGACCTTCTTCATTCAGGGCTCCCGTCGTACGACACCGGTTCTGCCGACCGCCATTGCCACGCCGCGCCATGGATTTGCGGAAAACGCGAATCGCGGAGTCTCGATGCCTGTTCGGCCATTACGCCGATGCCGCCTCGACGCTCATCGTTCTCAGATCGCGGCCGCGCGTCTCCGGCAGGACGAATGCAAACACGACGACGATGAAATAGGCGGTGCACGCGCAGAGACCCATCGCCACGCCGAGCGACC
>DATATJ010000095.1:0-18328 GCA_036268855.1 Vicinamibacterales bacterium | reverse complement strand
GTCGCTGATCCTCGATCGGCGCGCGTCAGACCCGATCCCCGATCCCTGATCCCTGATCCCTGATCCCTGATCCCTGCTTTTATGAAGTGGTATCGCAGCCTCTACTGGCGCATCGCCGTTGGCATCGTCGGCTTCCTGGCGATGATGCTCGTGGTCCAGGCGATGCTGTTCGTGTGGACGGTCTCGCGATCGGGGCGGACGCTGCCGGGACAGTCGCCCGGGCGCCTCGCCATCGCGGTCGCGATGGATCTCGCCAGCGTGCTGGAGCGCGATCCGCAGACGGATCTGGTGCACTACATCCGCGAGCAATACGGCCAGTACACGCATCCGTTCTTTGTGATGATGAGCGACGGGCGCGTGATCTCGAGCGGCGATCAGACGATTCCGGAATCGCTCGTCGGCATCGCACGGGCCCGGTTGCAGCGTCCGGCGCGGCGGGAGGGCGACGCGCCGTTTCCGCCGTTCGGCCGCCGCGATCGATTCCAGAATCCCGACCGGCAGGAGCGCGACAACCGGCCGCTGCTCGCGGAACGCGAGCTGACCGGCCCACGCTTCGTGCGGCCGGTGCCGATCGTCGTCCGCGGCGAAGTGGCGGGCGTAGTCGTCGTGCCGCCGCAGGCGCCATTCGGCTTTCTGCTGGGCCGGTTCGCGCCGATGCTCGCCTTCGTGGCGGCGAGCGTCCTCGTGCTGGGGACCGTCCTGGCGACGCTGTTGATCTTCGGCCCGGCACGCCGCCGGCTGCGGCTGCTCGAATCCGCCGCGCACAGCCTCGGCGCCGGCGACCTGTCGGCCCGCGCGCCCGACCGGGGCGGCGACGAGATCGCCGCGGTGGCGAGCGCCTTCAACGCCATGGCGGCCGATCTGTCCGCGCGCGCCGAAGCGCTCGCAGCCTCGGATCGCGTGCGCCGCCAGCTCCTCGCCGACGTGTCGCACGAGCTGACGACGCCGGTGACGGCGATGCGCGGGTACCTCGAAACGCTGCTGATGCCGGAGATCCCGCTCGACGAGCCGACGCGGGCGCGCTATCTCTCGATCATCGGTGACGAGACCGCGAGGCTGGAGCACATCATCGGGGATCTGCTGGAGCTCGCGCGGCTCGAGGGCGGCGGCGGCGCCTTCACGGTGTCCCAGGTGTCGGTGCCGCAGTTGTTCGCGCGCGTCTCCGCGCGCCACGAACGCGCATGTCAGGCCGCCGGCGTGACGATCGACACGGCGATCGGCCCCGGTGCGGAGGCAATCATCGGCGACCGCGATCGTCTGGAGCAGGCGCTGCAGAACCTGGCGGCGAATGCGTTACGGTATGCGCCGCCGGGATCGACGATCCGGCTGGACGCGCGCCACGAGATGCGGCGGTTCAGGGCGCCAGGGTCCGGCGATGTGCCCGCGAATCCGCCGGCGGTGATCGTGTTGTCGGTGGAAGATGCCGGTCCGGGCATCGCGCCGGAGCATCTGCCGTACGTGTTCGACCGCTTCTATAAGGCGGATTCGTCCCGCCGGGGCATGGCGGGCGGCAGCGGTCTGGGGTTGTCGATCGTGAAGGCGATCGTCCAGAAGCACGAGGGCGAGATCTCGGTCGACAGCCGCCCCGGACGGACGATCTTCGAGCTGACGATCCCCGACGCGCAATCGTCGGGCGGTCTTTAGGCGACCTGGCGCTCCGACTCCGTCGCGGCCGCATCATCCCGGATCCGCTCGCGCAGCCACACCACCGGTTCGGGATGCCTGGCGATGAAGGCCCGCCATTCGGCTTCGCTCAACACAATCGAGATGACGCGTTCCCGTTCGATACCCATGTGCCCTCCGCGAACACGATGCCATAGCGTGCACGTACAACGGAAATAGAATGATCCGATAGGATCCATCCAATATTCAGATGGATGCGGGCTGGATGGCGATTATGTGACGCGACCTCGGCTGTGCGGCGGCGCCAGACGAAGCCGGCCGCGGACCGCCTCGAACGCCTGCTGCAGCTCGTGGATCACCCGCGGCGTCCGGTTGGCGCGCGCGTAAACCCAGCCTGTCTCCCGCAGCAGCGAGTGCCCTTCGACGCGGGCGCAAAAAAACTGACCGGCGTGAAGCTCGCGTGCCACGGCCTGATACGGCACGATGCCGATGCCGAGCCCCGTCTTCACCATCGCCTTGATGATCTCCACGTTCTCGGTGTCCATCACGACGATCGGCTCGACCCGCTCGGTGAGAAAGAAGCGGTCGATCACGCGTCGCGTCGCCGATCCCGTCTCGAACAGGATGAACGGCAGGCCGTCGAGATCCCGCGGCAGCACCTTCCCGGGGCGCTTGCGCCGCGCCAGCGGGTGCGTCGGCGTCGTCACGATCAGGAGTTCCTCGTGCAGCGACGGCACCGCCACGAGGTCCGACTCCTCGACCGGCAGCGTCAGGAGACCGGCGTCCACGCGTCCCGCGCGAATGGCCTGCACCGACTGGGCGGCGGTCGCGACCGTCAGACGGACGTCGAGCTGCGGGTGCACCCGACGCAGGTATTTCAGGAGCGGCGGAAATACATACAGGCAGACGGTCATGCCGCCGGCCAGCCGCAGCGTGCCGCGCAGTTCGCGCGTGCGGTCCGTGATCGCGCCGACCGTCTCGCGGACGTCCTGGAACACGCGCTGCCCGAGCTGGACGAGACTCTCGGCCGCCGGCGTCATGCGCACCTGTCGGCCGATGCGCAGGAACAGCGGCTCGCCGAGCTCGTCCTCGAGCAGCAGAATCTGCCGGCTGATCGCCGACTGCGACACGTGCAGCTTTCGTCCGCAGGCCGTGAAGGAACCGGTTTCGGCGATCGCCTGCAAGATCTCGAGCTGACGTAGATCCATAGAGGGGCCAGAGGTTGGAGGCTAGAGGCTCGGGAGGCTGGAGCGGGGTTCGGACCGCTAGCCTCTAGTCCCTAGCCTCGAGCCGCGAAGGACTCTTTCTGAATGATACGCCGTGCGCCTCCGGCCCGAAGAAGGTGACCAGGAACGCGCCGATGATCACCGCCGTGACGAGGCCGCCCATCGACTGCTCGTACGTGAAGCGCTCGCCGAGCGCCGACTCCAGGTACGGAATGCTCGACGCGCACAGCACGCCCAGCTGATAGGCGAACCCCGGGAAGAACCCGCGCAGGCTCCCCGGCGACAGCTCGTTGATATGCGCCGGAATGACGCCCCACGCGCCCTGCACGAAGAACTGCATCAGGAACACGCCGACCAGCGTGAACAGCGGGCTGAAGCCCGCAATCCAGAACGGCACCACCACCAGCGCGCAGCTGCTGGCCGTCATGATCGCCCGCCGCCGGCCCGACTTATCCGAGTAGTACCCGAACGCCAGGCCGCCCAGCACTGCCCCGATCATCGACAGCATCGTGATGTCCGCGATGTGGCCCTTCGCGTAGCCCATCGTCCCGAGCAGCGTCGGATACATGTCCTGCGTGCCGTGCGACATGAAGTTCATCATCGTCATCAGCAGGACGAGATAGAGGAACCGCGGCCAGTTCTGCAGCAGCGCGCGTCGGTAGGTTACCCAGTCGGTCCGGTGTTCGTGCCACGCCTCCGATTCCTTCACCTTCGAGCGGATGAACAGCGACAGCAGCGCCGGCGCGCCCCCGAGGAAGAACATCACGCGCCAGCCGTTGCCCGGGTACATCGCGTTGAAGTACGGATACACCAGTCGAAACGCGAGCGCCGCGAGCAGGTTGCCGATCGCGTAGCCTTCCTGCAGCAGGCCGGACAGCAGGCCGCGCAGCCGCGGCGACGCCGACTCCAGCGCCAGCGATGCGCCGACGCCCCACTCCCCGCCCATCGCCACGCCGAACACCATCCGCAGCCCGATGAACCAGCCGTAGCTTGGCGCGAGGCCGCACAGCACGGAGATCACCGCATACAGAACCACGTTGAGCATCAGCGGAATACGGCGGCCGAACCGGTCGGCCATCAGGCCGAAGACGACCGCGCCGACCGGGCGCATCGCCAGCGTCAGCGTGATCGCCAGCGCAATCTGCGGACGCGTCCGCCCGAAGGCGCGCGCGACGTCGTCGAGAATCAGCGTGAGGATGAAAAAATCGAAGGCGTCGAGGGTCCAGCCGAGGAAGCCGGCGAGCACGGCGTTGCGCTGGTTGACGCGCTGCTCCTTCGTCATCGGCGCCGCAGTCGCGGCGGGCATGGAGGTCATCAAGGATCCTTGGATGCGATCGGATGGTTGAGGTGCGCTGGGGCCGTCGCCCAAATAGTGTAATCGGCCTTCGGGCGCCGGCATCGTCACGGTTTGTCACCAGCGAGACGCCAAACGCGCCGTGGATCGATTCGCGCCGAGCTTGCCGCGGTCGTGCGCCCTCAGCCGGGTGAGCTCACGAACTACGCGTGCAACGCGGGTTCTTTGAGACTCGCCGGCGGACGAGGCGTCAACGCGATGTGCGCCAGTGCGGACGCAAAGAACCCGACGAACCACGCGTAATCGTAGAGCGGCGCCAGGATGGGGACCACGAGTCCGCCCCACGCGAGGGTGCAGCCAATGGCCGTGGCCGCAATCGCGCGCAGGTTCCAGCCGCGATAGACGCCGTCCGGCAAATAGAGATCCTCGAGGTCGAGCCGCCGCCGACGCACGATCCAGTAGTCGGCGATCAGCACGCCCGCCAGCGATCCCAGGCCGCCCGAGTATCCGAGGAGCCACGTGTAGATGTAACCCGACGCATCCGCGAGCAGACGCCACGGTTGAATCGCGATGCCGAGCAGGCCAGTGATCAAGCCGCCGGTCTTGAAGCTCACGATTCGCGGGAAGGCATTCGCGAAGTCGTTCGCCGGCGACACGACGTTGGCCGCGATGTTCACCGCCAGGGTCGCGACCACGACCGTGAACATCGCGATCGCGACGATCACCGGCGACGTGAAGCGACCGACCAGCTGCACCGGATCCCAGATCGACTCGCCGAAGATGATCGCCGTCGCGCTGGTGATCAGCACGCCCATCGCCGCAAACAGCGACATCGTCGCCGGCAAGGCGACGACCTGTCCGAGCATCTGTTCGCGCTGGCTGCGGCCGAAGCGCGTGAAGTCCGGCATGTTCAGCGACAGCGTCGCCCAGTACCCGATCATCGCCGTCAGCGACGGCACGAACACCGGCAGGAACGCGCGCAGCGTGTGGAACCGTCCGGGCTGGGCCAGCAGCGGCCCGAAGCCGTGCGCCCGCGACACCGCCCACCAGACGAGCGCGCCGGTCATCACCAGCACGAACGGCGCCGCCCAGTTCTCCACCGCGCGAAGCAGATTCATGCCTCGGTAGATAATGAAGACGTTCAGGCCCCAGAACAGCAGGAACGACAGCCATTCGGTGGTCGTGTGTCCAGCCACTCCGGCGCCGAGCAGCAGCGGCCACCCGGGCACGAGCGTCCTGAACATCGTCTGCAGCGCCTCGCCGCCGATCCAGGCCTGAATGCCGAACCATCCGCAGGCGACGAGCGCGCGCATCAGCGCGGGCACGTTGGAACCGAGCGTGCCATACGCGGCGCGGGCGAACACGGGGAATGGAATGCCGTACTTCGTGCCGGGGTGCGAGTTCAGCAGGATCGGGATGAGGACGATGGTGTTGCCGAGGAGAATCGTGACAAGCGCCTGCGCCCAGTTCATGCCCGCGGCCATCAGACCCGAGGCCAGCATGTACGTCGGGATGCAATGTGCCATGCTCACCCAGAGCGCGGCGTAGTTGTAGGTGGTCCAGGTGCGGCGCGCGATCGGCACCGGTGCGAGGTCGTCGTTGTAGAGTGGACTGGCCTCGACGCGGCTCGTGTCGACGAGTTCGACCCGCCCGTCAGCCAGACGCCGCTCGTTGGCGGAAGCCTGCGGCACGGCGCCATTATAGGCATCGGACTTCAAGGAGATTGATGTATTACGTGATTGCGGCCGACGGCAAGATGAACGGCCCCTTGACCGCAGCCGACGTGCACCAGTGGCTCGCCGAAGGGCGCGCCAGCAAGTACTCGCGCGTCCGGCGCGAGGGGGAGACCGACTGGCAGGCCCTCAACACGCTGCCCGAGCTGATGCCGCCGGCGCCGCCGCGGGAGCCCGAGGAGGCGTCCCCACTCGACGCGGACATGCCTGCCCGCGGCAAGCCCGAGTTAATCGCCGCGATCTACCTGGAGCGCGCCGCACGGCTCGACGCAGCCCGCTGCATCTCGCGCGGCTGGCACCTGGTTCGGGCGAACCCACTCCTGCTCGTCAGCGCGGCGGCCGTCGTCTGGACCATCATCATCGGGATCACGTTCGTGCCGCGCGTCGGATGGCTCCTGGGCACGGTCGTGAACAGTCCGCTGATCGGGGGCTTGTACTACCTGAACATCCGCCGCATCCGCGGGATTCGCGCGGGCGCGGACGAGACGTTCGCAGGCTTCCGCCGTGCGTACTTCCTGCCCCTGGTGCTCGCCGGCCTGCTCTCCGGCGCGCTGACGTCGCTCGGCATCCTGCTGCTCGTGCTACCCGGTGTGTACCTGGCCGTCGGCTACATGTTCGTCCTGCCACTGGTGATCGACAAGCGCATGGATGTCTGGACGGCGATGGAAGTCAGCCGGCGCGTCGTCCATCAGCAGTGGTGGATGGCGTTCGCGCTCGCCCTCGTGGCCGCGCTGATGGTGCTCGCGGGCGCGCTCGCGTTCGGCATCGGCATCGTCGTCGCCGTGCCGGTTGCGCACGCGGCCTTGATGTACGCATACGAAGACCTCTTCGGAGGCTGAACGGAAGATCCTATACTGCGGCGTCATGCCTGATACGACGATCCCCGAGAATGCCCTGACGTCCTTCCTCGAACTGCTCGACAAAGCCAACATACGCGCGGCAGTTCAGTTTCCCGGCGATTCGCCGCGGCGCCAGCCCGTGCACACGGTCTACGGCGGCGCTCATCTCTTCGACGCCGGTCTCGTGCGGAAGCTCGGCGATGTGGCGCGGCGGATGCTGGCGGAGCACGCGCCGGATGCCGCCGCGCTCGCCGCGGCCCTCGGCCTGGATCCGGCGCTGGCCGCGCGCATCTATCCGCGTCTCGTGGAGAAGCTCGCGCGCGAACCGATCGAAGACTTTCGCATCGACTTCGAGGACGGATTCGGCAGCCGGCCGGACGAGGAGGAAGACGGTGCGGCGCTGCACGCAGCCGACGAGGTCGCCGCCGCACTATCGGCCGGTTCGCTGCCGCCCGGCATCGGCATCCGCGTGAAGCCGCTGAGCGAGGAGATGAAGCGCCGCAGCCTGCGCACGTTCGATCTGTTCCTCACCCGTCTCGTCGAGCGCACGGATGGCGCGCTGCCGCCCAATTTCGTCGTCACGCTGCCGAAGATCACCACGCCGCAGCAAGTGGCGGCGATGGCGTCCGCCTGCGACGCGTTCGAGTACTGGCGCGACCTCGCGCACGATACGCTGCGCTTCGAGGTGATGATCGAAACCACGCGGGCCGTCTTCGCCGAGGACGGCTCCGTGGCGCTTCCCCGCTTCGTCGCGGAGGGCCAGCGCCGGATCGTCGGCGCGCACTTCGGCGCCTACGACTACACGGCCGCGTGCGGCATCACCGCCGCCTACCAGCACATGGCCCACCCGGCCTGCGACTTCGCCAGGCACGTGATGCAGGTGGCGCTGGCCGGCACCGGCATCTGGCTGTCCGACGGCGCGACCAACATCCTGCCGATCGGCCCGCATCGGGCGTCACCAGGCGGCGCATCCCTCACGCCGGCGCAGCGCGCGGAGAACACGGCGGTCGTCCAGCGCGCGTGGCGCGTGCACGCCGACCACGTGCGGCACTCGCTGATCTCCGGCTTCTATCAGGGCTGGGATCTCCATCCGGGCCAGCTCGTCCCGCGCTACGCCGCGGTCTACGCCTTCTTCCTCGACGGCCTTGCCGCGGCGTCTGAGCGCCTGAAGAACTTCGTCGATCAGGCCGCGCAGGCCACGCTCGTCCGCGAAGTGTTCGACGATGCCGCGACCGGGCAGGGCTTGCTGAACTACTTCCTGCGGGCGATGAATTGCGGCGCCATCACGGAGGCAGAGGCTGCCGAGATGAGCGGCTTGACGGTCGAGGAAATCCGCGCCAAATCGTTCACGCAGATCCTGCAGCGCCGCCGGGCGATGTGACTGTCGCGACCGGCGCGTCTACTTGGGCTTGTACGGCAGGTCGATCCAGTACGGCTCGCTGTTGATCGTGAAAGCGACGCGCACCGTTGTCCCCGGTGCGTCGGCGATCGGACGGCCCGACCCCGTCCAGCTCTCGCCGGCCTCGTCGATCTGCAGCGGAATCGGCTCCTCGGATCCATCGGGCCGGTGAATCGTCAGGACCACCGTCGAGGCGATCGACGCTGGCAGATCCTCCCGCGTGGCGTCGGTGAAAAACAGCTGGTGCGCGTGGCCGGTCGGGTCGAGCACCACCTCGTAGTGCATCTCCCCCTTCATCATCACGAGACCGCCGTGACGCGGGTTGTGATCGCCGTGCGGCATCCCGGGCGCCGCGGCCATGCCCGGCATGCCCGCCATGCCGCCACCAGACGTGGCCGGCGCAGGCGCGGCCGCCGGAGCGGCTGACGAGGTGGCCGGACTCGCGGCTGGCGTATGACATCCGCCCGCGCACAGCCCCGCGATGGCGACAACGACGGCAGCAAACACGTGACGATCACTCATGGCGAAGCGCATCGATCGGCGTCAGCTGCGACGCCCGCCGTGCCGGATAGAACCCGAAGAAGATCCCGACGGCGGCGGCAATCCCGAAGGCGAGCCCCACCGCGGACGGCGAGACGGCGGTCGGCCACTCGAGCACCCACGTCAGCAGGCCCGACGCGACGAATCCCACCACCAGGCCGACGGCGCCGCCGACCATGCTCAGGGTGAGGGCTTCGACCAGGAACTGCAGCAGTACGTCGCGCGCCCGCGCGCCGATGGCGCGTCGGATGCCAATCTCGCGAGTACGCTCAGTCACCGACACGAGCATGATGTTCATGATGCCGATGCCGCCGACGACGAGCGAGATCGCGGCAATGCCGGCGAGCAGCGCGGTCATCGTCGTCCCCGCACGCTGCAGGGTGCTGTTCATCTCCTGGAGGTTCACCTCGTCGAGCTTCGGCATGTTCGCCAGCACGAACGCGGCGACCGATGTATACAGCCCCTTCGTGAGCGCTTCGGACGCCTGCGTCTTCACGGTGAAATCGTCGGGCGCACCGGCGCCGCCACCGGCCCCTGGCATTTGATTGCCCATGACGCCGCTGCGGCGCAGCGAGGCGACCGCCTCGTTGATGTGCGGCGCATGGCGTTTGCGGAGCAGCGCCGTCACGTCGGCGGCGATCTGCGACGCGTCGCCCGCCTGCCCGGCTTCGACCGTGATGGAGTGCAGATACGAGAGCGACAGGACGTCCTGCAGCGTCGTATACGGCACGAAGACGGTCTCGGTCTGATCCTCGTCGGTCGTCCGGGTGACGCCGACAACCGTGAACGGCCGATCCCGGATGGTGACGGTGCGGCCGACCGGATTGACGCCCTCTCCGAACAGCCGATCGCGGACCGTCGTCCCGATGACGGCCACCGACGCATGCGACGTGACGTCCTCGCCCTGGAAGAACCGGCCGCCGCGCACGAAGGTCCAGTTATAGAGCAGCCCGTACGACGCGTTGGTGCCGAGCATCTGGCCGTAGAAGCGCTCCGTGCCGGCGCTCATCCAGCCGCGCAGGCGCACTTCCGGCGACTCGTATTTCACGCCGGCCACCTCATGAGCGATCGCGTCGGCGTCCGACACCACGAGCGTGGTCGCCGATCCCAGACCGGTGGCGATGTTCGACTCTTCGCCGCCGCGGGTGAAGTTGCCCGCCTTGACGTGAATCAGGTTGGTGCCGGCCGAGCGCACGTCGGTTTCGACGCTCTGCTGCGCGCCGTTGCCGAGCGCCACCATCGTCACCACGGCGCCGACGCCGATGATCATGCCGAGCATGGTGAGCAGGGTCCGCATGGCGTTGCGGCGAAGCGCGCGGACGGCGAGGCGGATGCTGGTGATCAACAGTGGCATGGTCGTGGGCTTCGTCTGGCGCGCGGCTGCAACGGCTACTCGTATCGGAGCGATTCGATCGGATCGAGCTGCGCGGCCTGGCGCGCCGGGTACCAGCCGAAGAAGATGCCCACCAGCGCCGCGATCCCGAACGACAGCGCCACCGCGCCCGCCGAGATCGTGGACGACCAGCGCAGGATCTGGGAGATGCTGCTCGACGCCGCGAAGCCGAGGAGTACGCCGACGAAGCCGCCCACCAGGCTCAGCGTCATCGCTTCGGCGACGAACTGCCGCCGAACGTCGCTGGCGCGGGCTCCGACGGCACGGCGGATCCCGATTTCGCGCGTCCGCTCGGTCACCGACAGCAGCATGATGTTCATGATGCCGATGCCGCCGACCAGCAGCGAGACGCCGGCGATGCTCGCCAGCAGCGCCGTCATCGTCTTGCTCGCCTGATCGAGCGTCTTCGACAGCTGCTCGAGCGTCACCTTCTCGAGGCCCGCCACGTTGCCGACCACCGCGCGCGCGACCTCCGGCCGCATGCCGCCCTTGGCGAGCGCCTGACGCGCCTGCGTGGTCACGGTGAAGTCGTCCGGCTTGCGGAGCGTGATTCCGTGACGAACGCGCAGCAGATCGGTGACGTCTTTCGCCACGCGCGTGACGTCGCCCGTGGACGCCGACGTAATCGTGATGTCGTTCAGCTTCGACAGATTCAGCAGCTTGTGCACGGTCGTGAAGGGCACGTAGACGGCGTCGAACTGCTCGTCGCCGGGGGCCGGCGTCACGAGCGGGCTCGTGCTCGTCAGCACGCCCACCACCTTGAACGGCTGATTCCACATCATGACGGTCTGGCCGACGGGGTCGGCGGTGTCGAAGAGCTTCTGCGCCGCGACGCTCCCCAGCACGAGCACCTGCGCGACATCACGCTGCTCGCGCGCCGTGAAAAAGCGGCCGCTCGGAAACGACCACGCGCGGCGAATCAGCGGCAGCTCGGTATCCGATCCGTTCAGCCGCGTGAACCACCGCTTGGCGCCGGCTGTGACATGCGCGTTCTGGTGCACGCCTTCGGCGACGTACTGCACGCCTTTGATCCGGCGGATGGCATCAGCATCGGCGGCGGTGAGCGTCGCCGCGGCGCCGAGCCCGGCTTCCAGGTCGCCCAGACGCTGGCTCGCCAGCGGATGATCGTGCTTCTCCATCGGGTCGTCTTCCGGATGGAACGCTGCGAGCATCACCTCCGGCTGCTCCCGGCCGCGCTCCAGGCGCCCCTGGTGATCCACCACGCCACCGTCGTCTTCCTGCTGCTCGGACTTGTAGTTTCCCGCCGTGACGACGATGAGGTTCATCCCGGCGGCGCGCACCTGCTGTTCGATCGCCGATTCCGCGCCCGTGCCGAGCGCGATCATCGTCAGCACCGCGGCCACGCCGATCGTCATCCCCAGCATCGTCAGCGCCGTCTGGAGTTTGTGGCGGCGAAGCGCTTTCAGCGCGATTGCGAAGCTGGATCGAAAGGACATCAACGTCTCCTTGTCGGCGGTCCATTCGAGCCGCCCTTGGCCGGTCGCTAGTCGTCCACCACGGGCCCGAGCATGGCGAGCTCTCTCGCGGCCACGGTCTGCGCGGTGTTGGGACGGTCCTCGACGATGCGCCCGTCCTTGAAGCGGATGATGCGCGAACCGTAGTCGGCCACGCTTTGCTCGTGCGTGATCAGAATGATCGTAATCCCGCGATCGGTCTTGAGCCGCTGAAAAATGTCCATGACCTCGACGCTCGTGCGGCTGTCGAGGTTGCCGGTCGGCTCGTCCGCGAGAAGAATCGCCGGGTCGTTCAACAGGGCGCGGGCAATCGCCACGCGCTGCTGCTGGCCGCCGGAGAGCTGGTTCGGATGGTGCTCGATGCGATCCCCCAGCCCCACGGCCTGGAGCGCGGCGACAGCCCGCCGGTGGCGCTCGGCGGGCGAGACACGCCCCCCGTTGGCGTACAGCAGCGGCAGCTCGACATTTTCGAGCGCCGAGGTCCGCGCGAGCAGGTTGAATCCCTGAAAGACGAATCCGATCTGCTTGTTGCGAATCGCCGACAACTCATCGTCGGAGAGCTGCGAGACGTCGCGATTGTCCAGCAAGTACTGGCCGGACGTCGGCCGATCCAGGCAGCCGAGGATGTGCATGAACGTCGACTTGCCCGAGCCGGACGGTCCGACGACCGAGACGAACTCGCCGGCATCGATCTCGAGCGCGATGTGCCGGATCGCGTGCACCGACACGTCGCCGACATGGTAGACCTTTGCGAGGTCGCGAATCGAAATGAGACTCACTTCTTCGACATCGCCGCGAAGTTGTAGAAGATGCTCGCCTGGGCCTTTTCGGCACCCGCCATCCCGTACACCTTCCCTGCGCCTTCAATCACATAGTACTCATTGGCCGCGTGCGCGTTGCCGCCGTGTCCGGCGCCGCCCATGCCGATCGGCATCGAGACCGGCGCCACCTTCTGGCCGACCTCCTGGTTCGAGAAGAGGTAGGCGGGCCAGTAGCCGCCGAGAATCGACGAATAGTTCGCCGGCTGCCCGTGCGGGATGTTCATCTGATCGTAGGTCTGCGTCATGGCGCGGGCGATGTCCGTGTCGTACGACATCTTGGACCATGGCACGTCGCCGATGATCTTGAGCTCTACGTCCTTGTAGCCGTTGCGATCGAGCTGCTCGCGAATCCGCTTCACGATCTCGAGGCCGTTCATCTTCGGCACGTAGCGGATATTGTGCTTGGACGTGATCTTGTTGGGCAGGATGGCGCCGGCGCCGCCCGCATACATGTTGCCGCCCCAGATCCCATCGAGGTTGAACGAGATTCCATAGCGCGCCATCTTGAGCATCGTGAAGGGATCGTCGGAGATGAAACGCGCCACACCGAGATTTTCGGCCGCCACCTTCAGGTCGGTTTTCTCGGCTGCTGATTTGAGCGCGGCGGTTTCCGCCGCGGTGAGCGGCTCGATGCCGTCGGTGAATCCCTTCACCAGCGGCGTATTCCCATCGTCGGACACGAGCGACGCCAGCATCTTCATGTGGCGCCACGCCGGGCTGTCCACCGCGCGCGTGTTCGCGCCGTGGATGTCGGACTGCACTGGTCCGCGGCCCCATGACTTTCCGCTCGTGGTCAGCTCGAAGTACACGCAGCCCTCGGAGCCGCCGCCGACGCCTGCGCCGCCGCTCGGCGACTGGCTGCCCGACTCGCCGATCAAGGCATCGGCGCCCTTCAGCAGATCCGGATGATCGACGATGAACTTACGGACGCCGACGTCCATGCGCTCCTCGTCGCCTTCCGCCACGAAGATGACGTTGACCGGCAGCTTGCCGGTCACCGCCTTGATCGACATCAGCGCGTTGAGCTGCGACATCTCCGGCCCCTTCGAATTGGTGGCGCCGCGGCCGATCAGCACTTTCTTGAAGGGCGCCTGCTCGACGATGCGCGCTTCGAACGGCGGCACCTTCCAGGCGTCGGGCTGCGTAATCGGCATCGTGTCGTACTGCCAATAGATGGCGATGGTGCGCGGGGCCCCCTCGTCGCACTTCGCGTACACGACCGGATTGCCGGGGGCGCCCCACTCGGTCACGCCGACGTCGTACACACGCGATTCCTGGCACCCGAGCTGCTCGAAGAAGCCCTTCACCATTTCCGCCGACTCGGGAATGCCCTCGCCGCTGTTCGAGATGCTGGGCTGGCGGATCCATTTCTGGAGGTTGGCGACATGGTCGTCGATATGCGCGTCGATGTACGCATACACTTTCTTGAGGTCTTCGTTCGTGACCTTCGACATGTCGGGCTTGATGGTGGTATCGCCATCGGGCCGGATGCCGAGCTTTGCCGCCGCGGGCTTCGCGGACGCACCGGGCGCCGCGCCCGTGGACGTGCTGTTTGGCTGGGAACAACCGGCGAGACCCGCAACACACAGAACCGCGATCAGCAGGCGCATACCCTCTCCTTGATGCGAAGCGTCTGGCGAAGATTACGGGGCCGATGCGTTGCGCGTCAACACAGGATCGCCTGACGAGACAAATGATTACCTCGTGCCGAGCACCCATTCCTCGTACGCCCGCCAGCGCGCGTCCACCGTGGATTGCGCGTCGACGGCACGCGCGGCGAGGTCGTGTCCGAGGGTGTACGTGACCGCGTAGCTGCGGAATTGATTGAAGAATTTGAGCGTCGCGTCGGCCGACGGCATCAGCGCGTCGGCTTCGAGCGCCGCCGACGCGCGCGCGAATTCCAGCGTTCCGTCGAGATATCGGCGGGCGATGTCGGCCTGCACCATCCGCAGCGCATCGACCGCCCGCTCCACGCGCAAGTAGCGCTCGGCGTCGCGCGCGTCCAGCTGGGCGAGCGGAAAGAGCTCGTCGCGTTCGAACCGCAGCCGCTCGGCGTCGGAAAAGGCCAGCTCCGGCGCGAATGTGGCCGCGCCTTCCGTGCGCAGCGACTGCGGACTGAACATCGGCTGCACCGTCAGCTCGACGCGGTGCTGCGGCCCGACGAGGGTCGCGTCAATCCACGTATTCATCGCGTGATGGCCCGGGTAGCCCTCGTGGCAGGCCAGCTGCAGGGCGCGGTCCACGGTGAGGCCGAAGTCCGCATTGATTCGGATGCGGCTCTGCGCGTGCCCTTCGTAGCGCGTGAACGCGCTCCAGGGCGTGCCGCCGACGTACTCGACGATCACGTGCTCGCCGGCCGGCAGCGGCATCTGCGCCAGCGTCGCGCTTCGGCAGCCGGCGAAGGCGCGGGTCATCACGTCGGCCAGCCGCGACGGAGGGATCATGAATCGCCGATCGAAGGCCGCATAGCGGGCGGTGAGGGTGCCGGCACCAGGCAGCAGTGGATCGATTGCCGCGCGCGCCTGCGCCGTGCCCGCGCGATCCAGCGGAGGGGCCACGACGCCAAACAGCGCCTCGCTCTCATCGTCGAAGGACGTCCGGTGGCCGGTCAGGAGATCGACCCGCGCCACGACCGCATGAAGCTGGCGCGCGAGGAACTGACGTCGAGCGGCGCCGTCCGCGGGCGTGGCGGGAGCGTGCTCCAGCTGAGCGAGCAGGGCGGCGGCCGAACGCCTGATGTCCGCGAACGACTGATCTCTGGCGTGCGCCTGCGCCTGCCAGGCCGGCGGACCGTCGTAGAAGTCGAGCGAATCCGGATCGCGATCGCCGAGCGCCAGCACGATTCGGACGTAGGCTTCGGCTTCGTCGTCGATCTGCGGCGGCGCGTCGCGCCGGCGGCACCCGGACAAGGCGAGCAGGGTCAGAAGAGCGATGACCGATCGGCGATACCGTTGATTAGGTCGTGACAGGCTCCGCGTACCCTTCGGCGTCGTAGCCGCCGCGATAATCTCGAACGTCCGGCCGGCGGATCTGCGACTGCGCCACGACGCGATCGCGCCGAAGACCGACGAAATCCTCCACGTGCTTCCACCCATTGTCCGCATGCGCATCGATGAATCGCGTGAGCCCCTCGATCAGCGATCGAATGATATTCGGCCCGACGGCGTGATCGAGCATCGCCGCCGTGCACACCTGCACGGTGCCGCAGCCGAGCAGAAAGTAGCTCAGCGCATGCTCGAAAGCCGAGATCCCGCCGATGCCAGAGAACGGCCGGTCCGGAAAAGCCTGCGCGAGCTGCGCCACCTTGGCCAGCGACAACGGCAGAATCGCCGGGCCGCCAAGGCCGCCGGTCGAGACGCGGCCGTCGACGTGAATCTCGAACTCCAGCGTGTCGGCGTCGATGAGCGGCAGCGACGTGAAGGTATTGGACGACACCACGGCGTCCGCCCCGCCGAGAAATGCGCCGCGGGCCTCGACGACGATGTCGGTGGTGGAGGGTGTGAGCTTCGCCCACACAGGAATCGTGGCGACGTCCTTGACGACTTTCGTCACGATCGACACGAGCTCCTTGTCCTTACCCACGTTCGAGCCCATGTCCGGCCGGTCCATGTGTGGACACGACAGGTTCAGCTCGAGCGCGTCGCACCCTGCGTCCTGGCACGCCGTGGCGAGCGTCTGCCAGTGGCGCAGCTCCGTGTCGTTGCCCGATCCTGCCATGATGGACGCCACGAGCATGTGTCCAGGATAGGCGCGCTTGATCCGGGCAAGCCGCGGCACCCACCAGTCCAGCGTCTTGTCGGAGATCAGCTCCCAGTTCCAGGACGAGTGCAGCGCGGCGCCGGGCCGCTTCTTCATCGACAGGTGCGCCGAATCGGCATCGGCGCGCAGGAACTTCGTCTTCGGGCCGACGACGTTGACGACCGGGTGGAGGCCGATTGTTTTCGTCACCACGCCGCCCCACCCCGCCTCGAACGCGCGCAGAATGTTCGACTCCGACTCGGTCGGCGGCGCGGACGACAGCAGAAAGGGATTCCGGAATCGCAGTCCCGTGAACGTCGTCGACAGATCGGCAGCCATGGTCCTCTCCCTGGTCGAACCGTGTTCTCCGCCTCTGGTGTCCTGCCGCTCGATCAGCCGAAGTATGTCGAGTACCCGAAAGGGCTCAGCAGCAGCGGCACGTCGTAATCGACGTCGGTGTCGCGCACGCTGAACGCAATCTGCACCTCTGGAAAAAACGGCGACGCCACGCCCTGATCATGATGATACGAGCCGATGTCGAACGTGAGCCGATAGGTACCCGGCGCGACCGTGAAGTTCTCCGTAAGCGCCGGTACGCGGCCCCGGGAGTCGGTTGTGCCCCGGGCGACGGGCGCCCACTCGCTGGCCTGCCGGACCTCGAGAATCACCGTGATGTCCTCCGCCGGCTCTCCGCGGGCGATGTCGAGCACATGAGTCGTGATCATCGTGTCCGATTCCCTTCGCTCATGATGAGGCCGCAAACCGCCGGCTCATCGTCCCCGCCCGGCCCGGCCGTCAAGTGCGCGCGGCGCGCTTCAGAAAAGAGCCGCGGCCGGCCCGCCCCACGAACGCGCCGTCCCGAATCACGAGGCGGCCGCGCGACAGCACCGTATCGGTGGCCCCGGTGACCTGCCGCCCCTCGTACGGGTTGTAGTCCACGTTCATGTGCAGCGTCTTCGCCGACAGCGTGATCGTGCGATTCGGATCGAACACGACGATGTCGCCGTCCGACCCCGGCGCAATGGTGCCCTTGCGCGGAAACAGCCCGAAGATCTTCGCGGGAGACGTGGACGTGAGCTCCACGAACCGATTCAGCGAGATGCGGCCGGCCTTGACGCCGCCGTCGTAGACGAGGCTCATCCGCGTCTCGATGCCCGGCGCGCCGTTGGGAATCTTCGAGAAATCCCCTTCGCCGAGCCGCTTTTCCTTCAGGCAGAACGGGCAGTGATCGGTCGACACACACTGCAGGTCGTTGAAGGCGAGCCCGCGCCACAACTGCGCCTGCTTCGCCCGATCGCGCAGCGGCGGGCTCATGACGTATTTCGCCCCGCCGAACTCGGGTTCCTCGTAGTCGTCGTACGAGAGAAAGAGGTACTGCGGGCACGTCTCGGCGAACGCGGGCAGGCCGCGGTCGCGAGCCTCCGTGACCATCTCGAGGGCTTCGGCCGACGACAGGTGCACGATGTAGATCGGCACGTCGGCGATCTCGGCCAGCGCGATCGCGCGGTGCGTCGCTTCGGCCTCCGCGCGCGCCGGCCGCGTGAGCGCGTGGTACTTCGGCGCGGTCTTCCCCTCGGCGAGCGCCCGCTGCACGAGGACGTCGATGACATCGCCATTTTCGGCGTGCATGCAGATCATGCCGCCGTTGGTCCCGGTCCGCAGTAGCGCCTTGAAAATACTGCCGTCGTCCAGCATGAACACGCCGCGGTACGCCATGAACAGCTTGAACGAGGTGATGCCCTGCCGGACGAGCGCGTCCATCTCGGCTTCGGTGCCGGCGTTGAGGTCGGTCATGATCATGTGAAAGCCATAATCGATGACCGCTTTGCCCTCGGCCTTCTTCATCCACGTCTCCCACGCGTGGTGCAGGGTCTGGCCTTTATACTGAATCGCGAAATCGACGATGGAGGTGGTGCCGCCGTAGGCGGCCGCCATCGTGCCGCTTTCGAAGTCGTCGGCCGACGTCGCGCCGCCGAACGGCATGTCGAGATGCGTATGCACGTCGATGCCGCCGGGCAGGACGTACTTGCCGGTGGCATCGACCACCGTATCCACGTTCTCGGCGGGAATGTCGAGGGCGGTGCCGATAAGGGCGATTGTCTCGCCGTCGACGAGCACATCACCACGATACTGGTCCACGGCGGTGACGATGGTGCCGTGCTTGATCAACGTCTTCATTCGCGACTTTCTACCACGAAGACACGAAGACCACGAAGAAACAATCCCTCTGGCGATTACTTGATCTTG
>DATATJ010000094.1:0-11904 GCA_036268855.1 Vicinamibacterales bacterium | reverse complement strand
GCGGCGTGCGGTGACGGCGAACTTCGGATCGCCCGAGCCGTCCTCGAAACCGATGGCGATGTCGCGCCCCTTGGCGGCGGCGACGAGCGCCGCGCGCGCGCGGCTCTGCGGATCGCCGGGCGCCTCCTCGTCGCCCGTCATCATCACCGTGACGTCCATGTTTTTCAGCGCGCCGGCGGCGTGCAGCGCCTTCAGCGCGGCGACGATGACGACGTCGCCGCCTTTCATATCGATGATCCCCGGCCCCTTGGCGGTCTTCGCGTCGATCCGCTCGAACTTCTGGAACGGGCTGTCCGCTTCGAAGACCGTATCGAGGTGGCCGATCAGCAGGATCTTCGGCCCCGCGCCGGGATGCGTGGCGAGAAGGTGGCCGGCACGATGCCAGGCGGCGCCGTCCACCCACTCGGTCTTGAACCCGAGGGCATCGAGCTCCGCGCGGAAGATATTGCCGACGCTGCGCACGCCGGCCAGGTTCTGCGTGCCGCTGTTGATGTTGACGACGCGCTCCAGGAGCGCGAGCGCTTCGCCATTGCGCGCGTCCACCGCCTGCACGATCGCCCGCTCGGCGCTGCCAGGCGCGGGTGCCTGCGACGCTGCGGTTGCCGCGAGCGCGCAGGACGCGCCAATCGCCACGAGGCACGACCGCACCGCCACTTGGCTCACAGCGGAACTTCCTTTACCAGCACTTCGTAGTGCCGGACACGCCGGTCGTAGTCGGTGAACAGCGAGCGGGCATGGTCCGCGACGACAGCCGTTTCGAGATCGTCGCCGGCGAATCCTCGAATGGCCTCGAGCGACTTCCAGTATGTCAGCACGACGATTTCGATCGAGTGGCCGATCTCGCGCTGCAGCACCGTCGCGGTGACGTAGCCGTCGGTTTTCTTGAGGACCGGAAGGACGTGCTCGTTGAAGTGCTGCGCGTACGTGGATGCGGTGTCGCGTCGTGCGCGCGCGGACCAGTATCTCGCCACCATCTCAGGCCTGCTTTCCGGCCGGACCACCCGGCACTGTGACGACCGTCCAGAAATGCGCCTTCCAGCGCGTGACGAGGCCGTTGATCACGTAGGGATCTTCCTTGGCGAAGGTTTCCGCCACGTCGATCGAGGCCGCGTGAAAAACGAGCAGCGCGCCCTCGGGCGGATCGCCCAGCGCGCCGGCCAGGGGCAGCTCTCCGCGCTCGTGCGCCTCGCGGACACGCTGGAGATGCGCCTGCCGGAACGCGGTGCGTCTAGCGAGGAAATCGGGGACGACGTCGTAGATGAGAGCGAAGTATTTCATTCGCCTACTCTACCGCGTCAACACGAACGGCAGGTCAACGGAACTCAGGACCGTCCCGCTCGAACTGCGCCTTGGGTACCGGCGGCGTGTGGCTCAGCTGGGCGCGGGCCCGCCGAACAGCCGCTCGGTGTCTTTCGAGAACAGCACCCAGAGCCCGTAGATGCCGACGATCGTGCCCACCGGCATCCAGATCAGATCGAGAATCGAGAGCACGATCCCGCCGATCCGCGCCCACGATCGGTACTTCAGCAGGCCGATGCCAATCAGCATGCCGGGCACCGATCGCACCAGCAGAAACAGGACGAGCGTCATGCCGGTGATGCCGATGATCGGAATCGCGACGTGCGCACCCGGCTCGCCCGTCGCGCCGACGATGCCGGCCGCGCTGCCGAAAATCAGGACCAGCACCAGCGCGCCGAGGACGCCGAGGGCGCCCAGCACGAGGTGAAGCACGCCGAGCACCTTGACGTGCGTCTCCATCCGTCCCTACCTTTCGTTCAGCCAGCGATCCTCCTGCACGGTCACCGGCTTGGTCAACGTCTTGCCGCCCGCGGTGAGCGTGACGATGTAGGTGCCGGGTTCGACCGACGGTGGCTGGCCGCCGCGTCCGCCACCGCCGCCGCCGGGGGGCGGGTTCGCCGGGGGGTTGGGCGCAAGATTCCACACCGCGCGGTTGATGCCAGCGTGCCCGGTGCCCTCCATCGTGCGAATCACCTTGCCGGCCGCGTCCGCGATCGAGATTTTCACGTCGCCCGACACCGCCGCCTTCAGGTAGTAATCGATCGACGTGCCGCGCGGCGCATTCTCGCCCACGAACACTTTCTGTCCACCAACCTGCTGGCCGTGCTGCTGATCGTTCAGGTACGCGATCGCCGGGCGAATGTCGAACAGGAACGCGTCCTGCGCCATCACCTCGGGCGGGAGCTGCTGGAGCGGAGAGATATCGTCGGCGATCCAGACGCTGCGTCCGTGCGTCGCGACAATCAGATCGTTGTCGCGCGGGTGCACGAGAATATCGTCCGTCCGCACCGTCGGATAGTTGGTCATGAACTGCTGCCACGTCTTTCCGGCATCGAGCGACGCGAACAGCCCGAACTCGGTGCCGGCGTAGAGGAGGTTGCGGTTCTTCGGATCCTCGCGGATCACCTGCACGTTGCCCGACGCCGGCAAGTTGCCGGCGATGGCCTGGAACGTCTTGCCGAAGTCGTGCGTGACGAAGACGTACGGCTTGAGATCGTCGTTGCGGTGGCCGTCCACGGAGACGTACGCGGTGCCGGCATCGAAATGGGACGCGTCGATCCGCGAGATCCAGTACTGGTGATTCGGCGGCAGGCCCGGCAGATTCTTGCCGACCTCCGTGAAGTTCTCGCCGCCGTCCTGGCTCACCTGCAGGTTGCCATCGTCGGTTCCCGCCCAGACGACGCCCGGGAGCACGGGCGATTCGGAGATCGAGATGATCGTGCCGTACGAGACGACGCCGTCGTTCTTCGACAACTGCGTGACGTTGCCGGGCACGCCCATCAGCGACACGGTATCGCGATCGACCTGCTTGGTGAGATCGGCGCTCGCCACCCAGGTATCGCCCTGGTTGTACGACTTGAAGAGGCGATTGCCGCCGAACCAGACAATCTTCGGATTGTGCGGCGACATGACCACCGGCGTGTTCCAGTTGAAGCGGTACTGATCGCCCGGATGGGCGTTGAGCACGTTGGGCGGGCCGCCGCGTCCGCCCGCCTGGGCTGCTGCGCCGCCGACCTGCACGGCTGGTGCGGCCTGTCCAGCCTCGCCGCCCCCCGCACCGGCCCGCCCTCCGCGTCCGGCGCCTCCAGCGCGTTCCGCTCCTTGCGTTCCACGAGCGACCGCCGGCGCGCGCGGACGGATGCTCTCGCCGCGTCCGGTCCGCAGATCGTAGCGATTCGTGTTCCCGTCCTGCGATTCGGTGATGACGTTGTTGTAGTCGCTCGGATCAACGGCGGTGTAGAAGCCGTCGCCGCCGCCGATCCCGAACCAGTCGGAGTTCATGATGCCGCCGCGGCCGCGCACCGCGCTCGGGCCGCCCCAGCTGCCGTTGTCCTGCAGGCCGACGTACACGTAGTACGGATGGCGCAGGTCGGCGGTGACGACGTAGCCGAGGGCGGTGGCCATCGTGTTCACGTAGTCCCACGTCCGCCCCTGGTCCCAGCTGATGTCGAGGCCACCGTCGTTCCCGATCATCACGTGCTTCGGATTCTTCGGGTCGATCCAGATGGCGTGCTGATCGACGTGACCGGGCGACTCGTTGCCGCCGGCGGCGTCGAGGGTCGCGAACGTCTTGCCGCCGTCGAGCGATTTCGCGACCGGGAGCCCGGCGACATAGATCGTCTTGTCGCTCGTGGGATCCACGCGCAGCTGGCTGAAATACATCGGACGCGCGTCGCAGTTGCTCAGCAGCGTCCACGACTGGCCCTTGTTGTCGGACCGCAGCAGGCCGCCTTTCTTCGGATCGAGCGCGGGCGGCGTCCACCCGGGCGGCGGTTGCTGTTCCGCGCGTCCGCCGCCGCCTCCGCCGCCGCGACCGGCCTGATAACCGTGGGTCGGGCCGCCATTGTTGCACCAGTCGAACGACGGCCCGCCGCGGCCGCCCGCTGCGGGCGCGGCCGGCGGCGCGGCCACACCGGCCTGTCCCCGTCCGCGTCCAGCGCCTGGCGGCGTCACCGCCGCGGCGCCGGCCGGCGTCGCTTCGGTCGCCGCGCCGGCCTCGACGGCCGGCGTCTTCTCCGGCGTGCCGGTCTCGCCCGCTTCGATCTGCGCGTACACGACGTTCGGGTTCGAGCGGGACACGTCGAGGGCGATGCGTCCGTACGTGCCGGGCGGCAGGCCGTGTTCAGTGATCTTCGTCCAGGCCTTGCCCGCGTCGGTGCTCTTCCACAACGCGCTGCCCGGTCCGCCGCCGTTGAAGCAGCAGCCGCTGCGCCGCCGCTGATAGCTCGCGGCGTACACGGTGTTGCTGTTCGCCGGATCGAGCACGATGTCGGTGAAGCCAGTGTCGTTGTCGATGAACTTGATCTTGTTCCACGTCTTGCCGCCGTCGGTCGTCTTGAAGACGCCGCGATCGGGGCCCGGACCGAACAGGTGGCCGGGCGACGCGACATACACGGTCTCGGGATTCTTCGGATCGATCACGATGCGCGCAATCGTCTGCGTCTCGGCGAGACCCAGGTGCGTGAACGTCTTGCCGCCATCGGTCGTCTTGTAGATGCCGTCGCCAAACGACGCCGTCTGGCGGTTGTTCGGCTCGCCGGTACCGACGTAGACGATGTTCGGATTCGTCGGATGGATGGCGATGTCGCCAATCGACGCCGTGCCGTACGTCTGGAACACGGGCTCGAACGACGTCGCGTTGTTCGTGGATCGAAAGACCCCGCCGACGGCGTAGCCGATATAGATGGTGCTCGGGTCGCTCTCGGAGACGGCGATGTCGTCGATGCGACCGCCCATGCTGGCCGGACCGATCGAACGGAACCGGAACGCGCCGAGCACTGGATCATTCGACTGATTGATCATCGGCGACGCATTGCCGTTGGCAGACTGACCGGCCGGCACGACGGTCATGACGGCCAGGGCGATCACCGGAAGCGAAATCTGGACACAGCGACGAAATGAGATCGGCATAGTGGGGCAAATACTATCAAAGAACGTTGGCACTCATTGCGGCGGACCACAGTCCCGCGTCTCGTCGACCATCGAGCCGAGCTCGGACGTCAGGCCGAAGCCGAAAGGCTGGCCCGACTGGCCGCCGCGGACCGAACGGATGAACATGCTCGTCTGGTCGAGCGGCAGCATGCCAACGTTCGCGCAGAACGTGCGCCAGAGGCCGTCCATGCGGAGATACTGCTCGACGTTGGAGACGTAGAACGCCGAAATCGTCGAGCCGTGCGCTCTCACGTAGGCACCCACCCGCCGAATCGCGCGCGGGCCGCCGAAATTGCCGACGACCGGCACCAGCATGTTGCGCGACTCGAGGTCCTTCAGAAAGACAAATCGATCCTCGGTCGACAGATAGCTGCGCGCTTCGCCACCCGCGTCGGTCGCGGTCATCAGGTCGGCGTACGTCGGCTGGTTACGGCCGCCCGATCGCCCGGTGGACGAGTACTGAATCTCGGGTCCGAACTCGAAAAAGGCGCGATAGATGTCGCCAATCCCGCTGACGTCTTCCGCCCGGAGCCCGAACCGGTGCGTCCGCGTCAGACGATCGACCACCGCCTGCAGATTCGATCTGAACAGCGGCTCACTCGCCGCCACCGGCATGAACGCCGTGAAGACCACGGACGCGCTGCTCGCGGTCGTCAGACCGGCGGGTCTGGGCCGCGAGAACAGTCTGGAGACGAACTCGGCGCGATCCGCGGACAGCTCGAACAGCGCTTTGTACATCAGCTGCAGGTCGAGATTGCCGCGGCGCACGTCGATGATGAAAGCCATGGCCGGCTTCAGCGCAGCGATGTACGTATAGTTTTGTTCGGGACCGACGCCGAGGTATACGCGTCCGCTCCGGGTGGCGTGCATCAGCTCCGGGATCACCGCCTGCATCGCGACTTCGTTCGACAGCAGGTTGTCCGAGCGGAACGTCCCGTTCAACTCAGACGAGTCGGTGATGAGCTGCCAGAACTGCGCGTCGGTCAGCCGCGAGGGCAGCGGGCCGGCCGCGCGAAGCCCCGCGGAGAGACAGACGGCAACCGTGAGCGCCGCGAGCCACCGGGCCCGTGACGGGATGCGGAAAGCCATCGCGCTACTCTACATCCACCGCCCGCCCGGGCGCCCACTCGTTGCCGGGCGGGTCCGTCTGCAGCGCCCTTCAGGCCGGCGTGGGCTTGGCCGTCGCGGTGATGGCAATCCGGCGCGTCTTCACCAGCGCGGCCATGTAGGTGTAGACGACCGGCGTCAGATACAGCGTGATCAGCTGTGACACGACGAGCCCGCCCACCACGGCCAGACCGAGCGGCCGGCGCGCTTCGCCGCCTGCGCCAAAGCCGAGCGCGATCGGCAGCGCGCCAAACAGCGCCGCCATCGTCGTCATCATGATCGGCCGGAAGCGGATCAGGCAGCCTTCATAGATCGCATCGGCCGGACTCTTGCCGTGGTTGCGTTCGGCTTCCAGCGCAAAATCGATCTGCATGATCGCGTTCTTCTTGACGATGCCGATCAGCATCACGAGTCCGACGAACGAGTAGATGTTCAGCTCGTTGCCGAACAGGTACAGCGTGATCAGGGCGCCCAGACCCGCCGGCGGCAGCCCGGAGAGAATCGTGATCGGGTGGATGTAGCTCTCGTAGAGCATGCCGAGGACGATGTAGACGACGCCGATCGCGACGAAGAGCAGCAGTCCCAGATTCTGCATCGACTGCTGGAACGTCTTCGCCGAGCCCTGGAAGCTGGCGGTCACGGTCTCTGGCAGCACGGCGGCCGCCGTCTGGTTCACGTGATCGACGGCGGCGCCCAGCGAGACGCCCGGCTTGAGCCCGAACGAGATCGACACGGCCGGCAGCTCGCCTACGTGATTCACGGTCTGCGGGCCGACGGTTTCCTGGGTGTGCAGCACCGATTCGAGCGGCACCAGCGCTCCGTTCGGCGCCTTGAACGCGATCTTGTCGAGCGACGCCGCCTGCTCCTGATACTTCGGATCGAGCTCGAGCAGCACCTTGTACTGCGCGGTCGGACCGTAGATCGTCGACGCCCACTGCGGACCGAAGCCGTCGTACAGCGCGGTCTCGATCGTGCTGGCGTTCAGGCCGAGCGCGGCGGTACGGTCGCGGTCGAGCACCAGGTTCACACGCGGGCTCTTCATCTGCATGTCGTCGGAGACGTCCTGCACTTCGGGCAGCGTCGCGATCACCGATTCCAGCTTCGTCGCCCAGGTGTAGAGAATCGACGTGTCGGCGCTCTGCACCGTCAGGTTGTACGAGCTATTGCCCATGTGCCCGCCGATTTGAATCGCCGGCGGCAGGCTGACGAACGCTCGGAACCCGGGAAACCGCAGGAGCTGGGGGCGGATCTGCTGCGCGATCTGCGCCGCGGACAGCGCGCGCATCCGGCGCGGGAGCAACTGCACGTTGAAGCGCGCCTGGTTCATCGACCCGAAGCCGCCGCCCGTGCTCGCGAAGAACGTGTCTACCGCCGGGTTCGCGTTGATCACCTTCGCGATCTTCGAGACGTTGCCCACCATGTCGTAGTACGACGTGCCCTGCGCCGCCTGCACGTTGACGTTCAGCGAGTCGTTGTCCTGGTCGGGAATGAAGCCCTTCGGGACGATGTTGAACATCGCGATGGTCGCGACGAGCACGCCCGCAAAGACGACGAGCATCGCCGGTCGGTGGCGCAGCACGATGCCGAGGCTCCACTCGTACGCGCGGAACAGCCGGTTGAACTGCCGCTCCATGAAGGTGGCGAAGCGGCCCTTCGCGTGCAGCGACGCGGCGCGAAGGAAGCGGCTGCAGAGCATCGGCGTGAGCGTCACCGAGACAATGCCCGAGATCAGAATCGCCGCCGTGATCGTGATCGCGAATTCGCGGAAGAGCCGGCCGAGGATGCCGGCCATGAACAGGATCGGAATGAACACGGCAGCCAGCGAGACCGTCATCGAGACGATCGTGAAGCCGATCTCGCGCGATCCTTTGAGCGCGGCCTCGAGCGGCTGCTCGCCCTGCTCGATGTGCCGCACGATGTTCTCCAGCATCACGATCGCGTCGTCCACGACGAAGCCGATGCAGAGAATCAGCGCCATCATCGAGAGATTGTCGAGCGTGAAGCCCAGCACGGCCATCACGGCGAACGTGCCCAGAATCGAGAATGGCAGCGCGAGGGCCGGAATGATCGTGGCCGATCCGCTGTGGAGAAACGCGAAGATCACCCCGACGACGAGCACGAGGGTGATGAGCATCGTCCACTGGATGTCGGAGAACGCTTCACGGATGTTGCGCGACCGGTCGCCGCGCACGGTGAGGTGCACCGAGGGCGGGAGCCGCGTCTCGAACGACGGCAGCAGATCGCGAATGGCGTCAGTCACCTCGATGGTGTTGCTGCCCGGCTGACGCATCACCTGCAGATTGATGGCCCGGCGCGAACCGGCCTTCGTGTAGAGCCAGGACGCGTTCTTGTTGTCCTCGACGTTGTCGAGCACCGTGGCCACCTGGTCGAGCCGCACGGGTGCGCCGCGGACGTAGGAGACGATGATGGGCCTGAAGTCGGCGGCCCGCATCAGCTGCCCCTGCGCGTGAATATTGTACGTGGACTGCGGGCCGAAGAGCTGGCCGGTCGGCGTGTTGACGTTCCAGTCCTGCAGTGCCTGGTTGATCTCGTTGAGCCCGATGCCCTGCGCCTTGAGCTTGTTGGGATCCACCTGCACGCGGACGGCATACTTCTGCGCGCCCTGCACCTGCACCTGCGAAACGCCCGACACCATCGAAATGCGCGGCGCGATCATGTTTTCCGCGTAGTCGTCGAGCACGTACATCGGCACGACGTCCGACGTGAGGCCGAGGAACATGATCGGCGAATCGGCGGGGTTGAACTTCCGGAACGAGGGAGGCGCCGGCATGCCGGCCGGCAGCAGCGGCATGACGGCCGCAATCGCCGTCTGCACATCGACGGCGGCGCTGTCGATGTCGCGGTTCAAATCGAACTGCAGCGTGACGTTGGAACTGCCGGTCGAGCTGGACGAGGTCATCTCGTCGATGCCCGCAATCGTCGTGAACTGGCGTTCGAGCGGGCTCGCGACGGCCGACGCCATGGTGCCGGGATCGCCGCCCGGAAGACCGGCGCCCACGTTCAGCGTCGGGAAATCCACGTTCGGGAGGTCGCTGACAGGAAGGACACGGTAGGCGACGACCCCCATGCCCGCGATGCCGAGCATCAGCAGGCTTGTCGCAATGGGGCGCTTGATGAACAGCTCTGAAATGTTCACCTACCGATGGGAACACGACGGACGCCGCGCGCACGTAAGCTTTTCGTTGGTTCTTTGGAATTTCACGTTTATGGAGCGATGTCACCGCGCCGCGACGACAGACGACACGGCTGTTACCACAACCCGGCTTGCCCGGTGACCGACGCGATCAGCTTCGCCGCGTCGTAGCCCACGCCCTTCTTGAACACGGTCTCCACGCGGCGGACGTCGGCAATCGTCTTCGACGGATCGCCGGTGACGACGACGAGATCGGCCTGCTTGCCGGCGGCGATCGTGCCGATCGTGGCGTCGCGTCCCAGATATTTCGCGCCGTTCAGCGTGCCGATGGCGATCGCCTGCACGGGCGTAAAGCCGGCCTCGACGAGCAGTTCGAGCTGCCGCTGGTCGGCGAAGCCAGGAATGACGCCCCCGCCGCCGGTGGGATCGGTGCCCGCCGTCAACATCCCGCCGGCCTGCACGAACGCGCGCTCCATGCGCATCTCTTTCGGAAACAGCGTCGCGTAGCCCGACTCGGTGTTCTTCTGGACGCGTTCGTACGCCCGCTGAAACTGATCGCGCAACTGCGGCGTCAGCACGTCCACGCCTCGGGGCATCGGCCGGCCCGGCGTGAAGGTCTCGAACACGGTCAACGTCGAGGTGAGCGCAACGTGCTTCGCCACGAGCGTGCTGACGAGCGCCTTGAAGGGCGCGCTGTTCTCGTCCACCGCGGCGAGCGACTGCTGGCCGCGACCCTGCCCGGGGCACACGTCCGGCTGCTTGTCCGCGACGAAGTCGGTCGCTGCGAAAAATCCGTGCTCGAGGTTGTCGATGCCCAGATCAGCGGCTTCGCCGTAGGTGACCGAGCACAGGTGGCCGGTAATCTTCAGCCCGCGCTTGTGCGCTTCCCCGATCGAGGCCTTCAACTCGTCGCGCGTGATCTGCATGTACGCCTTGAACGAGGTGGCGCCCATGTCGGCCCAGTAGTTGACCTGGCGCCGCGCGTCGGCGGCGTCCTTCAGGGCATACAGCTGCAGGAACGGACTCGGACCGTTCAGGTACGGCGCTGTGGCATCGATCGTCGGACCGGCCATCTCGCCCGCGTCGATCCGCCTCGCGAGATTGAAGTCCATGAACCCGTTCATGTTCCCGCCGGTCCGCATCGTCGTCACGCCGCCGGCGAGGTAGAGGCGCGTGAAGCTCTCGCCCAGCTGGCCGTAGACGCCCGGTCCCGTCGGGTAATACAGATGCTCGTGCATCATGACGAGCCCCGGCATGACGCTGCGCCCCGGGAGATCGACGATCGCCGCGCCGGCCGGGAGCGTGATGCTCGCGACGTCGCCGACCTGCGCGATGCGGCCGTCGCGGATCACGATCGTCTGGTTCTCGCGGGCGGGCGCGCCGGTGCCATCGATCACGCGCACGTGTGTGAGCACTGTCACGGGCGCATTGAACGTGATGAAGTTGGCCGGCGCATTCGGATTGGGCGGCTGCGCCTGGGCCGCGAGGATGGCGGTTGCGGCGAGTACCGCCGCGCACGTGCCGCCGAAGGTCGGCTTATGCATGTATGGAACCCGGGGGTTCACTCCTGGCCCGCGGTCGCCGCGGCGCGCCGCCGCGGCGCTGGCAGCGCCTTGCGCGGCAGCTTCTCGTCGCGCATCGCGGCGTCGTACGCGAACACCGCGATGACGGTCGCCTGCTGCACCATGTCGTCTCGCTGCACGCGATCGACCGTGTCCATGTTGGAGTGGTGCGTCCGCGTGTTGTATTCGAGGCGGTCCACCATGAACTGGAAGCCGGGAATGCCGACGTCGTCGAACGATTCGTGATCGGTAGAAGCAACCGAGCGCGGCCCGAGGCCGACGACGCCGAGGTCGTGCAGCGGCGCCATCCACTGCTCGAAAATCGGCTGCACGGCCAAATTGCTCTGGAGCCAGATGCCGCGAACGCGGCCGGTGCCGTTGTCGGAGTTGAAGTACGCGGAAATCTTCGCGTGCTCGGGCTTCAGTGCCATCGTATCGGGATCGGCGAAATGCGCGCGCACGTACGCGCGCGAGCCCAGCAGCCCCTGCTCCTCGCCGCCCCACAGCGCGAGGCGGATCGTGCGCCGCGGCTTCGCGCCGACCGCCTTCAGGATCCGCATCGCTTCCATCATCGCGGCGCTGCCCGTCGCGTTGTCGGTGGCGCCCGTCGCGTACGGATGGGAGTCGAAATGGGCGCCGAGCATCACCACTTCCGACGCGAGGTCGCTGCCCGGGAGCTCTGCGATCGTATTGAAGCCGTTCATGTCGGCTTCGTCGTAGAACTTCGTCTGCACGTTCAGCTCGACCTTCACCGGCACCCCTTTGTCGAGCACGCGCATCATGCGGTTGTAGTGCTCGACCGCCAGGGTGATCGCAGGTACATTCATCCCCGCGCTGGCGTCGCGCGGCCCGCTGCCGGCCGGAAAAATCGTGCCGCCGTCGGGATGCTGCTGCCGCCACGACAGATCGCTGCCGCCGCTGGCCATGTCGCCGTCGGACCCGCGGTCGAAGATGGCGACGACGCCCTCGTCAACATAGAACTTCTCGAGCTTCTCGCGAAACGCCTGCGCGCCGCGCCGCGCGCCCGGAGCCTCGGCGGGAACCGGCGTCGTCTCCGCTTCGGCCATCTCCTGCGGATCCATCTTCAGGATGAACGGACCCTCGAGCATGCGCACCGTCCGCGCCGGCTGG
>DATATJ010000093.1:0-13155 GCA_036268855.1 Vicinamibacterales bacterium | reverse complement strand
TCGTCTTCACCATTCCTGAAGACAGCCTGCCGCCCGTCCTGCAGCACATGCGCGCCGGACGGCTCGCGGTCGACGCATTCGATCGGGACATGAAGACGAAGCTGGCCACGGGCACGCTGCTCACCGTGGACAACCAGATCGATCAGACGACCGGCACGGTCAAGCTGAAGGCCGAGTTTCCAAACCGCGATCAGGCGTTGTTTCCCAACCAGTTCGTCAACGCACGGCTGCTCGTGGACACGATCCACAACGCGGTCATCGTGCCGAGCGCGGCGATTCAGCGCAGCCCGACATCGACGTTCGTCTACGTCGTCAAGCCGGATCACACCGTCGATACCCGCGACGTCGCCGTCCAGCTCGCCGTCGGCGACGACACCGCGATCTCCAAAGGCGTCGCACCAGGGGATCAGGTCGTCGTCGACGGTGTGGACAAGCTGCAGCCGGGCACGAAGGTGACGATGCAGCCGCCGGCGGCCTCCGGCCAGAAGACGACGCCATGAGCATTTCAAGTCCGTTCGTTCTGCGGCCGATCGCCACGTCGCTGCTGATGGCAGGGCTGCTCCTGACGGGCGCGACCGCCTACAAGCAGCTGCCGGTGTCGGCGCTGCCGGAGGTCGATTATCCGACGATTCAGGTGCAGACCTTTTATCCGGGCGCGAGCCCGGACGTGATGGCGTCGGCGATCACCGCGCCGCTCGAGCGTCAGTTCGGCCAGGTGCCCGGGCTGAACCAGATGACGTCGAACAGCTCGCAGGGCGCGTCCGTCATCACGCTCCAGTTCGTGCTGAACCTGAACATCGACGTCGCCGAGCAGGAGGTGCAGGCTGCCATCAACGCGTCGGGCACCTACCTGCCGCGCGACCTGCCCAATCCGCCGATCTACAGCAAGACGAACCCCGCCGACGCGCCAATCATGACGCTCGCGCTCACGTCGACCGCGCTGCCGCTCGCGAAGGTCGAGGATTTCGCCGACACGCGTCTCGCGCAGAAAATCTCGCAGCTGTCCGGCGTCGGCCTCGTCAGCATCAGCGGCGGCCAGAAGCCGGCGATTCGGCTGCAGGTGAACCCCACCGCGCTCTCGTCCTTCGGGCTCACGATGGAAGACGTCCGCACGGCGGTCGCGGCGGCGAACGTCAACGAGGCCAAGGGTAACTTCGACGGCCCGCAGCAGGCGTACAGCATCGGCGCCAACGATCAGCTCCTCTCGAGCGAGCAGTATGGACCGCTCGTCATCGCGTACCGCAACGGCGCGCCGGTACACCTGTCCGACATCGCGTCGGTGGTCAACGACGCGGAGAACGTGAAGCAGGCAGCCTGGATGAACGACGTGCCGGCCGTGATCCTGAACATCCAGCGGCAGCCCGGCGCCAACATCATCGCCGTCGTCGATCGCGTGAAGGCGCTGCTGCCGCAGCTGCAGAGCTCGCTGCCGGCATCGGTGCACATGGCCATCCTGACCGATCGGACCACGACGATTCGCGCGTCGGTGGCCGACGTCGAGTTCGAGCTGATGCTGACCATCGCACTCGTCGTGATGGTGATCTTCCTGTTCCTGCGGACGCTTGCCGCCACGGTGATTCCCAGCGTGGCGGTGCCGCTCTCGCTCGTCGGCACGTTCGGCGTGATGGAACTGCTCGGCTACAGCCTGAATAACCTCACGTTGATGGCGCTCACGATCTCCACGGGCTTCGTCGTGGACGACGCGATCGTGATGATCGAGAACATCATGCGCTACATCGAGGAAGGCGATTCGCCGCTCGATGCCGCGCTGAAGGGATCCGCGCAGATCGGCTTCACGATTCTCTCGCTCACGGTCTCGCTGATCGCGGTGCTCATCCCGCTGCTGTTCATGGGCGACATCGTGGGGCGGCTCTTCCGCGAGTTCGCGGTGACGCTGAGCGTGACGATTCTCGTGTCGGCGGTCGTCTCGCTCACGCTGACGCCGATGATGTGCGCCAAGCTGCTGCGTCACCGGCCGGAGTCGGAGCAGGGCCGCTTCTATCATGTGTCGGAGCGCGGCTTCAAAGCCGTGATCGCGTTCTACGGCCGCACGCTCCAGTGGGTGCTCGGCCACCAGGGCGCGACCTTGGCCGTGGCTGCGGCGACGCTCGTCGCCACGATCGGGCTGTTCATCGTCATCCCCAAGGGGTTCTTCCCCGTGCAGGACACCGGCGTGATCATGGGCGTCTCGGAAGCGGAGCAGAGCGTCTCGTTTACCGCGATGAGCGAACGGCAGCAGGCGCTCGCCAAGGTGATTCTCGAGGATCCGGCCGTCGAGAGTCTCTCGTCGTTCATCGGCATCGACGGCACGAATACGACCATCAACAGCGGGCGGATCCAGATCAACCTGAAGCCGCTCGACGACCGCCGCATCAGCGCGAGCGACGTGATCCGCCGCCTCCAGGCGCCCCTGGCGCGCGTGCAGGGCATCACGCTGTTCATGCAGCCGGTGCAGGACATCACGGTTGACGACCGCATCAGCCGGACGCAGTTCCAGTACAGCCTCGAGGACGCTGACGCGACCGAGCTCTCCACGTGGGTCCCACGCTTCCTCACGCGGCTCCAGTCGCTGCCGATGCTGCGCGATGTCGCCAGCGACCAACAGAACCTCGGCCTGCAGACGACGATGGAGATCGACCGCGCCACGGCAGCGCGTCTGGGCATCACACCGCAGGCGCTCGACGACACCTTGTACGACGCCTTCGGCCAGCGCCAGATCTCCACGATGTTCACGCAGTTGAACCAGTACCGCGTCGTGCTCGAGACCGCGAAGCGCTTCCAGCACGGCCCCGACGATCTGAAGGACGTCTACGTAAAGTCCGGCGCCGGCGGGCCGGTGCCGCTCAGCGCGTTCACGCGGACCGTCACGTCACACGCGCCTCTATCCGTGAATCACCAGGGACAGTTTCCGGTCGTCACGATCTCCTTCAACCTCGCCCGCGGCGCGTCGCTCGGTGACGCCGTGGATGCGATCAACGGCGTGAAAAAGGACATCGGGATGCCCGACAGCATCCAGGCGAGCTTCCAGGGCACGGCACAGGCGTTCCAGGCGTCGCTGGCGAACGAGCCGATCCTGATCCTTGCCGCGATCATCACCGTGTACATCGTCCTCGGCGTCCTCTACGAGAGCTACATCCACCCGCTCACGATCCTGTCGACACTGCCGTCCGCCGGTGTGGGCGCGCTGCTCGCGCTGATGGTCTGCCGAACCGACTTCAGCGTGATCGCGCTCATCGGCATCATCCTGCTGATCGGCATCGTCGAGAAGAACGCGATCATGATGATCGACTTCGCGCTCGAGGCGGAGCGCAACGAACATCGCACGGCGGTGGACGCGATCTTTCAGGCGGCCCTGCTGCGCTTCCGCCCGATCATCATGACGACGATGGCGGCGCTGCTCGGCGGCGTGCCGCTCGCGCTCGGCAGCGGCACCGGATCCGAGCTGCGGCGTCCGCTCGGGATCGCGATCGTCGGCGGCCTGATCCTCAGCCAGCTCCTGACGCTCTACACGACGCCGGTGATCTACCTGGCATTTGACCGGCTGGCGAAGCGCATGGTCGGGGCGCACGATACCGACGCGGTGCCGCAGCTGCGTCCGGTGGAGGGCTCGTGAGCATCTCTGCGCCGTTCATCAGCCGGCCGATCGCGACGACGCTGCTGACGGCGGCGGTCGCGCTCGCGGGCGTGATCGGCTACCTGATGCTGCCGGTGGCGCCGCTGCCGCAGGTCGACTTTCCGACCGTTGGCGTCGGCGCCGGGCTGCCTGGCGCCAGTCCCGAAACGATGGCGTCGTCTGTGGCGACGCCGCTGGAGCGGCAGTTCGGCCGGATCGCCGGCATCAGCGAGATGACGTCGACCAGCAGCCTGGGGTCGACGCAGATCACGATGCAGTTCGACCTCAACCGCAACATCGACGCCGCGGCGCGAGACGTCCAGGCGGCGATCAATTCGGCGCGCGGACAGTTGCCGCCGAATCTGCCCAACAACCCGACGTACCGCAAGGTGAACCCCGCTGACGCGCCTGTTCTGCAGCTCGCGATGACCTCCGACGTCATTCCCAAACCGAAGGTGTACGACCTGGCGTCGTCGATCGTGCAGCAGAAGATTGCGCAGGTGCCCGGCGTCGGCCAGGTGTTCGTCGGGGGCGGCGCGCTGCCGGCGGTGCGCGTGGACGTCAACCCGACGGTGCTGAACACGTACGGACTCGACCTGGAGGACCTGCGCACGTTTCTCGGAGCGGCGAACGCGAACGCGCCGAAAGGCGAGCTCGGCGGCCCTGACCGATCGTGGTCACTGGCGGCCACCGATCAGCTGTTCAAGGCGGCCGATTACAAGCCGCTGGTGATCGCGTTCGCGAAAGGCGGCGCGTTGCGCCTGGGTGACGTCGCCGACGTGCAGGATTCGGTCGAGGATCTGCGCAACGCCGGGTTCGCGAACGGGAAGCCGGCCGTGCTGCTGATCATCTTCCGGCAGCCTGGCGCCAACATCATCGACACGGTCGATCGCATCAAGGCGCTCCTGCCGGCGCTGCGTGCGTCATTGCCGCCGACGATCACGATGTCCGTCGTCATGGATCGCACGACGACGATCCGGGCGTCGGTGCGCGACGTCGAGATCACGATGGGCATCTCCATCCTGCTGGTGATTCTCGTCGTGTTCGTGTTCCTCCGGAGCATGCGATCGACGCTGATTCCGGCCGTCGCGGTGCCGGTATCGCTGCTCGGCACCTTCGGCGTGATGTACCTCCTCGGCTACAGCCTCGACAACCTGTCGCTGATGGCGCTCACGATCGCCACCGGCTTCGTCGTGGACGACGCGATCGTCGTGATCGAGAACATCACGCGGCACTTGGAAGCGGGTGTCAAACCGCTCGAGGCGGCGCTGCGCGGGGCCAGAGAAATCGGGTTCACGGTCGTGTCGATCAGCCTGTCGCTGGTGGCCGTGTTCATCCCCATTCTGCTGATGGGCGGGATCGTGGGGCGGCTGTTCCGTGAGTTCGCCGTCACGCTGTCGGTGGCCATCTTCGTGTCGATGGTCATCTCGCTGACGACGACGGCGATGATGTGCGCGAAGCTGTTGAAGTCGCACGACAGCGAGAAACACGGACGGATCGACCGCGCCAACCGGCGCGCATTCGACTGGGTCCTCGGGCAGTACGAACGCTCGCTGGGTTGGGTGCTGCGGCACCAGACGCTCACGCTGACCGTGGCGCTCGTGACGATGGGCGCGACGATTTACCTCTACGTGCTGATCCCGAAGGGGTTCTTTCCGCAGCAGGACGTCGGCCGCCTCTCGGGAACGATCGTGGCCGACCAGGACACGTCGTTTCAGGCGATGAACCGGCGGGTCTCCGAGTTCGTCGGCGTCGTGATGCGCGACCCCGCCGTGGAGAGCGTCGTCGCGTACGTCGGCGCCGGCGGTGGTGCTTCCGCGCTGAACACGGCGCGGATGAATGTGGCATTGAAAGACCTGGGCGTCCGGACGCTGTCGGCGGACCAGGTGATCGCGCGGCTGCGAAGAAAGTTGAGCGGGCTGCCGGGCGCCACGCTGTATTTCCAGGCCGACCAAGATCTGCGCGTGGGCGGCCGCCGCTCGAACGCGCAGTATCAGTACACGCTGCAGGGGGACAACACGACGGATCTGGATCACTGGGCGCCGCAGGTGTACAACGCGCTGCGGACGCTGCCGGAGCTCGCGGACGTCAACAGCGATCAGCAGATGCGCGGGCTCCAGGCGTCACTGGTGATCGACCGCAGCACGGCGTCCCGCCTCAGTATCACCTCGCAGACGATCGACGACACGCTCTATGACGCGTTCGGCCAGCGGTTCGTGTCGACGATGTACACACCGCTGAATCAGTACCATGTCGTACTCGAGGTCGCCCCGACGTTCTGGCAGAACCCCGACGGCCTTCGCTACATCTTCGCGCGCTCGAGCAACGGCGGGCAGGTGCCGCTCAGCGCCTTCACGCACTACGCGGCCGACACGGCGCCGCTCGCGATCAACCACCAGGGACAGTTTCCGTCGGTGACGCTGTCGTTCAACCTGCCGCCCGGCATCGCGCTTGGCGACGCGGTGACCGCGATCGAGAACGCGGAGCGGTCGATCGGGCTGCCGCCGGACATCCACGGCAGCTTCGCCGGCACCGCGCAGGCGTATCAGGCGTCGCTCGCGAGCGAGCCGCTGCTGATTGCGGCGGCGCTGATCACGGTGTATATCGTGCTCGGCGTACTGTACGAAAGCTACATCCATCCGATCACGATCCTCTCGACGCTGCCGTCCGCGGGTGTCGGCGCGCTCGTGGCGCTGCTGCTGTGCCACACGGAGCTGACCGTGATCGCGCTCATCGGCATCATCCTGCTCGTCGGCATCGTGAAGAAAAACGCGATCATGATGATCGACTTCGCGCTCGAGGCGGAGCGCACGGAGGGGAAGTCGCCGGAGGCGGCAATCTTCCAGGCCTGCCTGCTGCGCTTCCGGCCGATCACGATGACCACGATGGCGGCGTTGCTCGGCGGATTGCCGCTGGCGATCGGTCTTGGGACCGGATCCGAGCTTCGGCGTCCGCTGGGGATCGCCATCGTCGGCGGACTCCTCTTCAGCCAGCTGCTCACGCTGTACACGACACCGGTCGTGTACCTGTACCTCGACCGGTTCCGCATCCGGCACGAGGCGTGGCGGCGGCACGGCGCGCCGGCGGCGATTCCCCGTCCCTCGCGCGCGTAAATCGCCGGAGGACGCGGCCGCGCATGGTGCGCGGCGGGTGGGGCGCGCCGGTCTGGCGCGATCGGCATGCGGTGATGCGGCGCAGTCCGTCGAGGATCCTGGAGCGCGGTGATGGCGATGGTACGCTACGTTCGAACAATCGTGATGGCCATGATGTTTGCGACGCTCGTGAAGACGTACGGTTTCCAGTTCGTGCGAATCGATGGCGAGAGCATGGAGCCGACGCTGGAGCACCACGATCAGCTCGTGGTCGACCACGTGGCGTACGAGCTCGGGTTTCCGCAGCCCGGCGACATCGTGACGCTGTACTATCCGCCCGATCCGAGCCGCATCTTCGTCAAGCGCGTGATCGCGCAGGAGGGGCAGGCGGTGCAGCTCGTCGACGGCCGTGTGTACGTGGACGGCAAGCGGCTCGACGATGCGTACGTGACGCCGCAATTCCGGAGCGACGATGACTGGGGACCGCAGCGGGTGCCGCTCGGGTACTACTTCGTGATGGGCGACCACCGGAACGACAGCTCCGACAGCCGCGACTGGGGCATGGTGCCGCGGCGCTACATCGTCGGGAAGGTGAAGGCGCGGCTGTGGCCGCTTCAGGAGCTGCGGTTGTTTTGAGCGGCGTGTTGGGGCTGCACGCGGTTGCGGACCGTTGCGCGTCGGGCGCGCGCGGAATGGCGCAAGCGTCTTGCGCCGCGGGGGACCGAGACGTTACTATTGTGGTTCGGCTTGCACGTCCTGCCTACATTCCTCAGTAGCTCAACGGCAGAGCATCCGGCTGTTAACCGGAGGGTTGCTGGTTCGAATCCAGCCTGAGGAGCCAATTTCACGTTTGGCGCCCAGTCACCAAGATATCGAACGGCTTATTGTAGGCAGGCGCGAGACTTCCGCGATCGAACGCGCAGTTCGATAGCAGCGTTTTTACCAAACGCGCCTGCTCGCGTGGAACAGCGGCGTACGAAACGCGCGTTGACTCATTGCTTCTTCCGGTAGTCCTCGAGTTCCTGACGACCGCAGAAATGCTCGATCGCGCGTCCGAGGTCGATGCCCGTGACCCGCACGGCCTCCTCCATCGCGGCAAAGCCCTTCGCCTTGGTCAGCGGCTGCGGCGCATCCGCGTCCGGTCGAAGAACGCCGGATCGCACTCGCCCGGCTCGCGGCCGAACTTGTTGATAAACGCCTGTCGCTGTTCCAGCACCGGCTGGTGCACTTCCGGCGTTATCGCGATCGTGCCGGAGCCGTCCTTGTGCTCCACCTGCCGGCCTTCTTCGATCGGCCGTGCGCGGCTCCGAGCCCTCCATGGCTACCGCATGCGGCGCTGGTCGGTCGGGAAGCCCTCGGTTCTCATCCCCAACCTCCTGAAGCGGCAGTTCACCGTGACGCGGAGAAACAAGGCCTGGGTGACGGATATCACCTACATTCGGACGTGGCAGGGCTGGCTCTACCTGGCTGTCGTGATGGATTTGTTTTTGCGCAAGATCGTCGGCTGGTCGGCGAAGCCGACGATTCATCAGGAACTCGTACTCGACGCGGTCCTTATGGCCGTACGCCGCCGACGCCCGCGTGGCACGATGATTCATTCAGATCAAGGCACCCAGTTTGGCAGCGACGCCTGGCGCCGCTTCTGCCGCAGCCATCGCCTCGAACCGAGCATGAGCCGAAAAGGCAACTGTTGGGACAATGCCGTCGCCGAATCCTTCTTCGGCAGCCTTAAGAAGGAGCGGATCAAGAAGCAGATCTACAAGAATCGAGAGTTGGCGCTGCGCGACGTTGCCTGTCACGTCGATCGCTTTTACAATCGAACCCGCCGGCATAGTTATCTTAGCGGCATGAGCCCAGAGCAGTTCGAGGCCGCACAGAAACGACGCTGAGCGAGCGTCCACCAAATCCTGGGAACTCCAGACAGGGTCCGACGCAGCTGTTGTCGGAGGAGCCCTGTGTTCAGGGCGATGTTCGAGCATAGTTCACCAAGGCCCCCCTAAAACCGCCGACCCTCCAGTACCTGCTGGATGGACTCGCGTACGCCGATTCTCTACGCTCGTTGTGCTCATGGATATTCGACGCCGACCCTTGCCGGCTGAGTATTCGGCCCCCGCTCTCTTTGCGGGCGCTCGATCGCCCGTGCGACGCGACCCCTTTATCGATTCCGATCATTTTGACGGCAAGCGATGCTTCGACCCGAGTGGGAAGGGCGGACGCCGACTCTCCCTGACGTCGCTGCTCGTTCCGCCGAAGCGCCACCTCTCGTCTATCGCGTCGACCACACACCGTTGCTGCGCCGAACCAAAGGGCAGACCGTTCTGGCCTTCGTTAATCACGCGACGTTCGTGATTCAGACAGACGCTGGAAACATCGTGACCGATCCCGTATGGGCTGATCCGTTCACTTCATTTCAATGGACGTGGTCCAAGCGTTATCGCCGACGCCCCATCGCATTCGATGCATTGCCGCCGATCCGCCAGGTTCTGATCAGCCACGACGATCGTGACCATCTCGATATACCAACACTCGTGGCGCTCTCGAAATGCCACGATCCGATCTTTGTCACAGGAATGAGAACCGGCCGCCTCCTTCGCACACGAGGTATCGAGCGTGTCGTGGAGCTGGATTGGTGGCAGGCGTTTAATGATGGTGGCCTGTGCATCACGATGACACCCGCACAGCACGGGTCCGGTCATCATCGGCTGAATCGAAACCGCACCCTGTGGGGAGGTTTTGTGATCGAGACCCTCACGACCCGGGTGTTCTTCGCGGGCGATACCGGTTACACGGCGCATTTTCGCGGCATCAGGCGACGCTGCGGGTCGATCGATGTTGCCTTATTGCCGATTGACTATTGCCCGCCGACACGCCAGACGGAAGGCGATCATCTGACCCCGGATGACGCGGTGAACGCACACCGACCTCGAAGCGCGACAAAGCCTCGCGATAAAATGTGGCGCCTTCCTTTTCAGGTAGTGTCGCCTCCGGAGTGTTCCAAGCGACATTGGCGCGTCGCAATATATCGACGGAGCAATTCACGATTCCACGCTTCGGTGAATCGCTCGGGATGACACAGGAGCTCGCCGAATCGCCCTTGGGACCTACACCATGGCTGACGTCGTGGGTGCGTGGATCGGCGTCGTGCTTTTGAGAAGGCAGCTGCAGCCTTGCCATTGCCAGTGCTGGTGTCCAATTGCCTCGGTACAGGAGTGTCTGTGTTCAGGCCTTTCCGCTCTTCGCGATGGCGAGTTACCTCTTTGAGCTCCTGAGCGGTGGGCCGTACCAGGGTCCGGCCTTCGCAGGCGGTGTTGGAGTGATAGCTCTGACAATCGCGATGCGTGAGTGGCCGCGGCGGATCGGTCCTGCAGTGGGTGTGATCCTCGCAAGTGCCATTGGCGTCTTGGCTGCGGAACGGCGATTTGGCGGTGCGCTCCTGATCGCGTCGCTCACCAATGCGGCCCTGCGGTTAACCCGCCGAGTCGTCGAGCCCTAACAGGATTCGTTCTCATCAAGTTGCTCGGTTGTCGAGCCACGTCGTAGGTCGATGCACGCTGACAACCGCTGCTGTGAGTCGGAGTGGACGCTCTCAGACAGCCGGCGCCCCAACTTGACTCATCTGAGGAGGTAAACTGCGATATGGGACACGACACAGCGGCATGGCCGTACTGGCCGACGCTCGTGCGGTTGGCCCTTGCCCTGGGGATCGGGTTGTTCGTCGGTATCGAGCGGGAGCGCCGCCGCAAAGAAGCGGGGTTGCGCACGTTTGCATTCGCGGCGTTGCTCGGCGGCGTCGGCGGACTCCTCGATGAGCGCTTCGCATTGCTGGCCCTCGGTCTCCTCGGTGTCCTCGTCATTCTCCTCAACGTCGAGACGATTCACACGGGTGAAGGCGCAGAAATCACGACATCGGCCGCCCTATTTGTCACAGGATTCGCCGGTGTCCTCGCGGGAGAAGGGCACACGTTCACCCCGACTGTGATCGGGGTGGCCACGGCGGGACTGCTGGCGTGGAAAGAACCGCTGGCCGGGTTCAGCGTGGCGTTGACCGAATCCGAGTTCCGTTCCGCTGTGTTGCTGGCGATTGTCGCCTTCGTCGTGTACCCGGTCCTTCCGACGGGCAGCGTTGATCCCTGGCATCTCGTAGAGCCACGCGCGGCGTGGGTGACAGTGATATTGATTGCCGCCCTCGGCTTCGCCAACTATGTGTTACTTAAGTTGTACGGAGCCCGTGGCATTGAGCTCACCGGGTTTCTCGGCGGCCTTGTGAATAGCACCGTGACGGTCACGGAATTGGCGAACCGCGTCAGGCAATCAGAGGGGCTGTTTGCCGACGTGGCCTTCAAGGGGGTCATTCTTGCCACGGCGGCGATGCTCGTCCGCAATGGGGTGATTCTTGCGGTGCTGGCGCCGGCGGCTTTCCGCGAGGGTGCCATTCCCCTCATGCTGATGTTGCTCGGCACGGGTGCGGCGGCCTGGCTCCAGCCGACCCGGCTACCTGACGGCCCAGGCCGTCAAGACCACATGGCACCCGGCGCCCCGCTTCCGACGTTGGAGTCGCCGTTCTCGGCAACGGCCGCGCTCAAGTTTGGACTGGTGTTCTTGGCGCTGCAGATTGGTGGCACGCTCGCGCAACGCGCACTGGGTACGTTCGGATTCTACGCCGTGAGTCTCGCCGGCGGTGCCGTGTCAAGCGCCAGCGCCGTGGCGTCGGCCGCGACGCTGGCCGCGGCAGGCACGCTCTCGCCGGACGTCGCTGGCGCCGGAGCGATCATTGCGTCAGGGACCAGCGCTTTGGTGGATCTGCCCATCGTGGCGCGCCTGGCGGGGGATAGGCGATTGACGCGCCGTGTGGGATGGGCCTTCGGCGCGACGGTGCTGCTCGGCGTCATCGGCACGCTGCTGCAGCTCGCGCTGCATCGAGCGTAGAAGCATCACGAGTGCCGACGCGCCGCTCGGGTTGGATACGTCCGATTTTACCCGCCCACAGGAGCGAAGATCATGTTTGATCCGTTGGGCGCACCCGATCCTAGCACCACCGCGTCGACGCGTTCGCAACAGCGTCTGTTGCTCTGGATTGGCCTCGGCGGGCTGCTCGTGTTACTCGTGACGCTGGGCGCGAGCGCCATTTCCTTTCTCAAGAAAATCGAAGGTCGACACGAAGGCATCCGGGCGGATTTCATCTCGCGGCTCCGGGTTCTCGAACAGCTCCGGAACGACGTCTATCGTTCGGGCACGCGCGTGCAGGACTTCTTGCTCGACGACGATCCCACGGCAGCAGCGCGGGATAGGGAAGATGTCCTTGCGAGCCGTCAGCGCATTGAAGCATTAGAGAACGAGTATGCACGGTCGCTGCGCACGGAGGAGCGCGATTTGTTCGCATCGCTCCGCCGCGAAGTCGACGTGTATTTCGCGGCCGTCATTCCTGTGCTCGATTGGACGCCGAGCGAGCGGCAACGGCGCGTCGATGTCTTTGTGCGCGATGAATTGCACCCCCGCCGGAGTGTGATGTTGCGCATTGCCGACGAGATTGAGACGTTGAACGCTCAGGATATGGACCGCAATTCCGCGGATACGAAGTCGTTGTTCCTCAGCTATCGTCGGCTCCTGTTGGCGATGGTGACGGTGACCATTGCCATCGGCATCTTCCTGGCGGTGTTCAGCATCTGGCGCATCATGCGCTTGGAGACGGAATCCGACAGCCGGTTTCGGCAAGTGGAGCACGCAAAAGCAGAGTTGCAAGCGCTCTCCGTCAAGTTGGTTGACGCGCAGGAAACCGAGCGACGTAAACTCTCGCGCGAATTGCACGATGAGATCGGCCAAGGGCTCTGGGCGATGGTGTTGGGAATGGGCAATGCCACGGCCGCGCTGGAACACCAGCAACTGGCCCAAGCGCGCGAGCACCTGGCGGTGGCCAGGGGACTCGCCGACGGCATGGTGCGCACCGTGCGGAATCTCGCGCTGCTCCTTCGTCCATCCGTCCTCGACGACCTCGGTTTGATTCCCGCCGTCAAATGGCTCGCCCGTGAAGTCGCGCGCACGAGCGAGCTTCACGTTGAAGTGTCATCTACGGGAGTTCAGGACAACCTGCTCGAGGAATATCGCACCTGCATCTATCGGGTGGTGCAGGAAGCCTTGCGCAATTGTCAGCGCCATGCGGAAGCGACCACCGCGCAGGTCCGCATCGAACAACTCGAGGGAACCCTGCACTTGACGGTCAGCGACGATGGAGAGGGATTTCAACCGTCTGAAGATCGCGGTCTGGGCGTCCTCGGCATGGAAGAACGCGTGGCCCACCTCGGGGGAAGGCTGTGGATGCGTTCCGCGCCTGGAGCCGGCACCATCGTGGACGTGCAGCTCCCCGTTCGTCCGGCGCCCGTCACGACCTGACGATCGACGGACTATCTACAACAGGCCACGCCGAACCGCGTAGAGCACCAACTCAGCAATGGC
>DATATJ010000092.1:0-54198 GCA_036268855.1 Vicinamibacterales bacterium | reverse complement strand
GAGGCGTGCCTCCGGGATATAGTGAGAGGCCTGCGAGACCGGAAAATACAGACAGATCTCCGGGGTTCTGATGAACAAGCCCGCTGGCATGGCGCCCCTCGCCTCTCCCATCAACGTCGCCCTGCTCGTTGATCGCGACGCCGACACGCGGCGGATGTACGCGGAGTACATGAAGTTCAGCGCCTGGTCCGTCGACGAGGCGGCCGATGGCCGCGAAGCGCTGGCCAAAGCCATTGCCGGCCATCCCGACATCATCGTCACCGAATCGCGCCTGCCCGGCATCAACGGCTTCGATCTGTGCTCGATCCTCAAGCGCGATTCGACGACGCGGGCGATCCCGATCGTCATGGTGACGGGCGATGCCTTCGCGGTCGACCTGCAGCGCGCGCGGTCGGTCGGCGCGGACGCCGTGCTCGTCAAGCCATGCCTGCCGGAAACGCTCGTGGACGAAATCCAGCGGCTCCTCAAGCAGTCCAAAGATCTTCGCGCGCGAGCCGTCGCCGCCCGAAACCGGATCGGCGAGCAACTACAGAAGTCCGACGTCCTATTGGAGCGATCGCGCCAGACGCACCGGATCGCCCTCAGCCGCGCCCACCAGCGGCACGACACGACCACGCCGCCCCTGGCGCCGCCGGCGCTCATTTGCCCGGCGTGCGATCAGCCGCTGCTCTACCAGCGGAGCCATATCGGCGGCGTCAGCGCGCGCAACTCCGAACAGTGGGACTACTTCGACTGCCCGCACGGCTGCGGCACGTTCCAGTATCGCGAGCGCACGCGGAAGCTGCGTAAGGTTCAATAGCCTCGCCACGGTGGCCCACACTCCCCCCGACCGCACATTGGGCTCGGCGCTTACCTCAGAGCTCGACGGTTATCTATACTGGTAGCGTTCTTGCGATAGTGAGCTGAACCGGATGCGGCCGGTGATTCGGTCTGAACGGAGGTCAGGGAATGCGCGCATGGATCGGTATGGTGCTGGGACTGTCGCTCGTCGTCGCCGCGGGGGCCGTCAACGCCCAGTCGTCGACCAAGGAAACCAAGCGGATCGCGGAAGCCGCCGGCGTGCTCCGGGAAATTCATGCGGTGCCCGACAAGGACATCCCGCAGGACTTGTGGGACAAAGCGGAGTGCGTGATGGTGATTCCGTCCCTCAAGAAAGCCGCGTTCGTCATCGGCGGCGAGTACGGCAAGGGGCTCATGAGCTGTCGCCAGGACGGCCATTGGAGCGCGCCGATTTTCATGGAGCTCGGCAAGGGCAGCTGGGGGCTGCAGATCGGCGCGCAGTCGATCGATCTCGTGCTGCTCGTGATGAACAAGAGCGGCGTCGAAAAGCTGCTGCGCAACAAGGTGTCGCTCGGCGCAGAAGCGTCGATCGCCGGCGGTCCGGTCGGACGCGACGCTCGCGCGGCAACCGACGCGCAGCTGCAGGCGGAGATTCTGTCGTACTCGCGGACGCAAGGTCTGTTCGCCGGCATCAACCTGTCGGGCGGCGTTGTCAGGAGCGATGAGGACGACAATCAGGATCTTTACGGTCCGAGCACCACGGCGAAAGACGTGCTGATGTCGGAGAAGATCACGCCGCCGGCCGTGACGCTGCCGTTCATGTCGGCGCTCGCGCGCGCGCCGCGGCGATAACGCGAGGCCGTTTCCAAATCGATGTAGCGCGAATGTTTCAGCCGAGCGCCGCGCGGCGGTAGAACGCTCGGCTAAAACCGTCGCGCTACCTCTACGCTGATGTCGACACCGCAATAAAGCCTTCGCGCTACCTCCCTTGCGCGGCCGAGCTTCACGCCCACCGTTGTGCTGCCTTCGGTACGCTCCGTGCACTCTCAGCCGTGACGCGACCCGAAATGGGTAAATGCGAAGGTGTATGAGAAGGAGGACCCCATGCGTCTGCTGAGAATCGCCTGCTGCGCCGCCCTGCTGGCGGCGTTTGCCGTTCCGAACGCGCACGCCGACGAGAGGAACAAGAAGACCTTCCTGACGTTCAGTGGAGCGGTGCAGGTGCCAGGCACGACGTTGCCCGCTGGCACGTACATGTTCAAGCTCGCCGATCTGGAAACCAATCGACACGTCGTGCAGATCTTCAACAAGGACGGCAGCAAACTGATTGCGACGTTCCTGACTGTGCCCGACTACCGGCTCGATGCGCCGAAGAACAACGTGGTGATGTTCGAGGAGCGGCCGCGCGGGATGGCGCAGGCGGTGAAGGCCTGGTGGTACGTCGGCGACCCGACGGGCGACGAATTCGTCTACCCGAAGTCGCAGGCGTTCAAGATCGCGAAAGCGACGCACGAACCCGTGCTGGCCATGAACGACGACAACAAGAGCACGTCCGGCGATGCGATGAAGGGGCGGAAGATCGGCCGAGTGCGCGAGACCGGCGATATGACCGCCGAGAACGACACGTCCAGCGCGTCGCATCCGGCCGACACGTCGTCGGCAGCCACCGGCACCTCCGGCACCCAGGCGAACGACCGCACGACGAGCGCGGCGCCGGCGAAACCCGCGCGCACGCTTCCGCGAACGGCGAGCTCGCTGACGCTGTTCGAGCTGCTCGCGGCGGCAGCGACTGCTGGCGCGTTCGGCGTTCACCAGCTGCGCAGGCGGATCGAGGCGGTGTAGCCCGCGGGACGAACGAGGCGCCGTGTGATAGTGGCGACCATGACGATTGCCGAGTGGATCGGTAGTGTCTGCCTGCAGGCAGGCGGCGAAGGCCGGCTGAAGCCGGCCGCTGCCGATCCAGGTGCTTCGTGATGCGCAATTTCCTCGTGCCCTTCGCGGCCGTCGTGCTGCTGGCCGGGCTCGCGCGTCCGGGCGTGCGCGCCCAGGAGCCTGCTCCCAAACCGAGCTTTCACAGTGCGTCAACCGAGCTGGTCGTGCTGCCTGTGACGGTCACCGACACGAAGGGCCGTTTCATCAGCGATCTCGCGCGCGATCGCTTTACGGTCTACGACAACGATCGGCGCCAGGAGATGGCCCTTTTCACGAACGAAGATACGCCGGTCACCGTAGGGCTCGTCGTCGACAACAGCGGCAGCATGCGCCCCAAGGTCGGCGAGGTGGTCGCGGCTTCTCTCGCATTCGCCAGGATCAGCAATCCGCAGGATGAGCTGTTCACCCTCGAGTTCAGCGACGACGTGCAGGATGCCAACCCGGGACGCCAGCTTCTTGCCGACGATGTCGAGAGCCTGCGCACGTCGCTCACCGCGTCGCTGCCCGACGGACGCACCGCGCTGTACGATGCGCTGATTGCCGGTCTCGATCGCGTCAACGCGGGCAATCGCGCGCGGCGCGTGCTGATCCTCATCAGCGATGGCGGCGACAACGCGAGCACCGCCACGCTGGCTGAAGTGCTCGCGCGTGCGCGCGCCAGCAACGTCACCATTTACACGATCGGTCTGTTCGACAGCGACGACCGCGACTCGAACCCGCGCGTGCTGAAGTCGATCGCACAGACGACCGGCGGCGAACGGTTCCTGCCCGCCTCGCCAGGTCCGTTGTTGACCGCCTGCGAACGCATTGCGCGCGAGATCCGCAGCGGCTACACCATTGGCTATGCTCCACCCGATCGCGACGGCCGGTACCATCGCGTCCGCGTCGAGGTCGCGCGCGGCGACGGTCCAAAGATGATCACGCGCACACGGCCCGGATATTTCGCCGCGGCCGGTCCGGTGCCGCAGTGAGGACGACTGCTCGTCTGCTGTTATGGGTCGAGTTGAGCCTGCTCGCGGCTGGGGTCGCGCTCTCGGCTTGGTGCGCCGTCGCCATCATCGAAGCGCGGTACTACCAGGCGATGCCGGTTCCCGCAGCCCCGGCAACCGCCACCGCCGCGCTGCCCAGAGACGAGCGGGCTCCCGCGAGCGGCCCGGAATCGCCGGCGCAGACGCCGGTCGCGGCCGGCAGTTGGATCGCGCGCCTCGAGGCTCCCTCGGTCGGGCTCTCCGCGACAGTGCTCGAAGGAAGCGATGATGGAACGCTCGCACATGGAGCCGGCCACATCGAAGACACGGCATTGCCCGGCGGCGCGGGCAACTTCGGCATCGCGGGCCACCGCGACACGACGTTCCGCCCCGTGCGGCACCTGCACGCGGGCGATCCGCTGGTCGTCACGACGGCAGGTCACGTGTATCGTTATCGCATCACGAACACGACAATCGTGAACCCCTCCGACGTCTATGTGCTGGACGACGCGGGTCATCCAACGCTCACGCTCGTCACGTGCTATCCGTTCGAGTTCATCGGGCACGCGCCGCGGCGCTTCATCGTCAGCGCGGACCTCGTGGCGATGACCGATCGTACGACGGAAGAGGCAGGAGCAAGCCGTCGCTGAACGCGCGTGGTCAGAATCGAATGCCGACGCCGATCTGCACGCGCTGCGTGTTGATGCCCTTGTCGTTTTCGATCGCGCCCGACCGCGAGAAGATGCGGCCGTAGCGGTAGCTGCCGTCTGCGAAATAGCGCGACAGGAACGGCACCGTGACGCCGCCGCCAATCACCATCAGCGGCTTGGTGACGGTGCCCTGCAGATCGGCGCCAGGTGAGACGGTGACCTCGTTGCCGGCCTGGAAGGAGGTGTTGGTGGTCACCGTGGCCGCGCCGATGCCGGCCGCGAGGTACGGGTGCCACATGCCGCGCGGCGCCAGCCGATAGCGCACGCCGAAGTCGTAATACGTGGCTTTCTGCGTCGCGTTCGCCGAGCCCTGCAGCGCGTTGGCGATAACGTTCGCGCGCGATTGGAGGTCGCCGTTCGCGATGTTCCGCATGCGTCCGAACTCGAAGGTTCCCACCCATTGCTCTTTGACGCGATAGTCGAGTTCCCCACCGAACGACGATGCGGATGTGTGGCCAAGGGTTGCCGCTGCCGTGAACTCGGCGCTGTACCTTCCGTCGGTGGCGGGAGCCGGCGTGGGCGACTGGGCCTGCGCGGCCGAGGTGCCGAGCGTGAGGGCCGCGGCCACGGTCATCGCAAGTCGAGCGGAACGCGTCATCGAAAATCCTCCGTGAGAGTCTGTTGGGGGCCTGATCCTGCTGCGGAATGGGCTGGGACCCACCGCAAATCGAGGAGAGGCGTCGAGTATACCGCCCGCTCGACGGGACACGCAACGGAAATGGTACGCTGTGGGGCATGACCGACGACACGCATCAGGCGGTGTTCGACCGCCTCGCCGCACTGCGCGAGGCCCTGCGCGGCGACCCGTCGTCTGACGCCGCGCAAGCCCTGTATCAATGCGATCGCCTGGAGCAGGCGCTGCACCACTGGCACGCGGAGGCGATTCGCTTCGCGGCGTACACGATCCATCACCTGGCGACCAAGCCGGAAGCCGGCATGGGCGACGCGGTCCGGCAGCGCGTGGCGGAATTGCGCACCGACCTGGCTGGCGCGGGCCACAGCTTTTGATGTCTTTACGGCTTCGCGCTCGACTGATATTCTGAGATGGACCGATGAACGAAGACGTACATCTGCCCCCGGACGCGTCTGCCGACCCCCTTGAAACTCCGCCGGACCCGACGCCGCTCCCGATCGACGGTTTCTCGACCGGTGCGGTCGCGTTGCCGCCGCCAGGCCGATTCGACGCCGTTCCCGCGCCGGTCGCTGTAGCTCAGGCGCCAGCGGACCTCAGTGGCGCCTGGAAACGGATGGGGCACGAGATCATCTCGGGGCTGCAGACGCTGGTGTCGGCCGCCGTCTACGCGACGCTCATCGTCACGTTCGGCTTCCAGGTTGCGCGCGTCGACGGCCTCAGCATGGCGCCGACGCTCGAGGATCACGATCGGCTGATCGTCAACAAGCTGGTCTACGAGCTCGGCGATCCGCGGCCCGGCGACATCGTGATGCTCTATTACCCGCTCAACCCGGAGAAGATGTTCGTCAAGCGTGTGATCGCCAAGGAAGGCGACATCGTTCGCATCGTCGACGGCCGTGTGTACGTGAACGACATCCCGCTGCGCGACGACTACGTGCCCGCCGAGTTCCGCAGCCACGACGACTGGGGCCCGCAGAAGATCCAGCAGGGCTACTACTTCGTGATGGGCGACCACCGCAACAACAGCTCGGACAGCCGCCACTGGGGCTTCGTGCCGAAGAAGTACATCGTCGGCAAGGTCAAGGTGCGGTGGTGGCCGCTGCAGGACGCGCGGATCTTCTGAACCGTGCGCCAGCCGTGCATGGTGCTGATCGCACCGAGCGATCTGCTGCCGGCCCTGACGCAGCAGGCGGGCGACGCGGCGGTCGAGCTGCTCACCTTCTCCAACACAGAGGCGCTGCGCGCGCTCGAGGCCATCACGCTCCGGCGTCCGGCCGTGGTGGCGCTCGAACGTCTGTTCGCGGCAACGCCGCGCGGCGCCGCGCTCATCAACCGCATCAAGGCCGACCCGGCGCTGCGGCACTCCGAGATCCGCGTGATCGCGCACGACTCGAGTTATTCGCGCGTCTCGCCGCGACGACCCGATCCCGCGAACGAGGCGCCGCTCGACTGGCGCGGCACGCGGCGGGTGCCGCGCTTCAAGATGGGCGCCGCGGCGCGCGCCGTCGTGAACGGACGTCCGGCCGCCATCCTGGATTTGTCGGTCGATGGTGCGCAGGTAACGTCGGCGGGCCAGCTCAAGCCCAAGCAGCGGGTTCAGTTGACGCTCGGGGACGGCGACGTGTCGTGCAGCGCCGATGTCGCGTGGGTGTCGTTCGAGCGGCCGCCGAACAGCGGGCCGCGCTATCGTGCCGGCGTGACGTTCGTCGATCCGGAAGCCCCCGCGATCGACGCGTTCATCTCGCGCAACAAGACGTCCTGAACGCATGAAGCGCTCGGCTGAAGCCTTCGCGCTACAGCGGGTTGAAAAGGGCTGAAGCCTTCGCGTTACAGCGAGTTGAAAAGGGCTATGAAGCCTTCGCGCTCGATCGAATCGAAGCCGCTCTAGTCGGCAATCTGCAGGCTGAAGTCCGGAATCGCCTGCCTGACGACGTCCTGCCTCACGATCGTGTCGTCGCGCTCCGAGCCGGTGGAGATGATGGCCGCCCGCACACCCGAGACCTCCTCCAGCCGCGCGATGTAGCGCCGCGCGTTCTCCGGCAGATCTTCGAACCGCCGGACGCCGGCCGTGGGCGTCGTCCATCCCGGCATCGACTCGTACACGGGTGTGCAGGCCGCCAGCTGGACGACATCAGACGGAAACTCCGTGAGCGTGCGATCGCCCAGCGTGTACGCCGTGCAGATGTCGATCTGCTCGAGGCGGTCGAGCACGTCGAGCTTGGTCAGCGCAAGCGCATCGAGGCCGTTGATCCGCACGCCGTACCGCGCGACGACGGCGTCGAACCACCCGCAGCGTCGTGGCCGTCCGGTGACGGCGCCGTACTCGTTGCCGCTCTCGCGCAGCCGGTTGCCCATCTCCTCGGTCAGCTCGGTGGGCATCGGACCTTCGCCGACGCGGGTCGTGTAGGCCTTCACCACGCCGAGGACGCCGTGAATCGCGCGCGGGCCGACGCCGAGGCCGGTGCAGATGCCGCCGACCGACGCATTCGACGAGGTCACGAACGGATACGTGCCGTGATCGATGTCGAGCAGCGTGCCCTGGGCCCCTTCGAACAGAATCGAGGTGCCGGCGCGCATCGACTCGCCGAGCATCAGCGAGACGTCGCGTACCCAGGGTTTCAAGCGCCCGGCGTACGTCAGCAGCTGATCGAGCACCGGACGCCAGTCCATGGTGCTGTCCTGCACGACGCGGTTGCGCGCGGCGACGTTGTCGCGCACCGCCTGTTCGAGCGCCGCCGGATCCGCGAGGTCGCCGACGCGAATGCCCCGCCGCGCGATCTTGTCCTCGTAGGCGGGCCCGATCCCGCGCGACGTCGTGCCGATCTTGCGCTCGCCACGCCGCGCTTCGGACAACAGATCCAGATCGCGATGATACGGCAGGATCAGGTGCGCCTTGTCGCTGACGATGAGCCGGCCGTCGACGTCGATGCCGTGCTTCGTCAACTCGTCCACTTCGGCAAAGAGCGCCTGCGGATCGACGACGAGGCCGTTGCCGATCACGCAGATCACGCCGGGATGCAGGATGCCGGACGGGATCAGGCGCAGGACGAACTTGGTACCGTTGACGTAGACGGTATGGCCGGCGTTGTGCCCACCCTGATATCGCGCCACAATGGAAAAATGCGGCGTGAGGAGATCGACAATCTTGCCTTTGCCTTCATCGCCCCACTGAGCGCCGAGGACCGCTAAATTCATGAGCGCGTCAATCTCCAGTCGTCCATTCGGTCGTCAGTTCGCGTGGCGAGCCGGGCGAGGACGGATTAAGATTCTACTCTCAACGCGTTTCGAAAATGCCGAGCGACGAGAATGGGCGGCACTGAAGACCCGCGGCTGACGACTGTATGATTTTTCTGGACGGCACCTCTCTCACGCTCGATCAGCTGCTCGCCATCTCGGATCGCCGCGAGCCGGTCGGGCTCGCGCCGGCGGCCGCCGATCGCGTGCGCGCCTCGCGCGCGGTCGTGGACCGCCAGGCGCACGGCGACGCGCCGGTCTACGGCATCAACACGGGCTTCGGCTCCTTCGCGGAAGTGAAAATCGCGCCAGACGCCCTCGAGGCGCTCCAGCTGAATCTGCTGCGCAGCCATGCGGCTGGCGTCGGCCGGCCGCTGCCGGTCCGCGCCGTGCGCGCGACGATGGCCCTGCGCGCGAACGTGCTGGCAAAGGGCTATTCCGGGATCCGCGTCGAAACGCTCGAGGCGCTGCTCGCGTTGTTGAACGCCGGCGTCCATCCGCGTGTGCCGTCCCGCGGATCGGTGGGCGCGAGCGGCGATCTGGCGCCGCTGGCGCACCTGTCGCTGGTCCTCATCGGCGAGGGCGAAGCCGACTACGCGGACGACGATCGGCCCGACGTTCGTGCCGGCGGAATCGAACAACCGTCGCGACGTCGTCACGCCGACGACAGTCAGCCAACGGTCCGCGGCACAGGCCCTGGGACTGGCACGCTGCCGGCGCCGCCGCCTCGACGCGCCACCCGAATGTCGGGCGCCGACGCGCTGGCGCGGGCCGGGTTGACGCCGGTGACGCTGGGCGCCAAAGAAGGCCTCGCGCTCATCAACGGCACGCAGCCGTCCACGGCGGTGCTCGCGCTCGCGCTGGCGGGCGCCGCGCAACTGGCGCGTGCGGCCGACATCACGGCGGCGCTGTCGATCGACGCGCTGCGGGGATCGATTCACCCGTTCGAGGCGCGGATTCACGACGCCCGGCCGTTCGCCGGCCAGAAGACGTCGGCGGCCAATATCGAGCGGCTGCTGCGCGGCAGCGGCATCAACCTGTCGCACGCGCGGTGCGGCAAGGTGCAGGACGCGTACTCGCTCCGCTGCGCCGCCCAGGTGCACGGCGCGACCCGCGACGCGCTGCGCTTCATCGGCGAGACGGTCGGCGTCGAGATGAACAGTGCGACCGACAACCCGATGGTGTTCGCCGACCCGGCCGGCGGCGCGGGCGAGATCGTCTCCGGCGGCAATTTCCACGGCGCGCCCATCGCGCTCGCGGCCGATCTGCTGGCGGCGGCCCTCGTGCCGATCGCCACGATCAGCGAGCGGCGCACCGATCGCCTGGTGAACCCGGCACTGAGCGGCCTGCCCGCGTTTCTCACGCGCGATGGCGGACTGCAGTCGGGCCTGATGATGGCGCAGGTCACCGCGGCGGCGGTGGCGTCAGAGCTGAAAACGCTCGCGCATCCCGCCGGCGTGGACACGATTCCGACGTCGGCCAACAAGGAGGACCATGTGAGCATGAGCATGGGTGCCGCGCTGAAGGCCGAACGCGCGCTGACCCGCGCGCGCACGGTGGTCGCGATCGAGCTGCTGTGCGCGTGCCAGGCGATCGACCTGCTGGCGCCACTGGAAACGTCGGCGCCGCTGGCGCGCGTCCACGCGCTCGTGCGGTCGCGCGTGCCGACGCTCGCCGGCGACCGTGCGCCGGCGCCCGACATCGACGCGCTCGCGGCGCTGATCGCGTCGAGCGCACTGGAGGACGCGTGCGGCGCGCGAGTCAAGTAAAAAAAAATTCATTTTCAAATTGACAACGTCCGCGCCGCTTCTTAAGGTCTATCTTTCTTCGCCGTACCTTCATGACCACTGCCACCAGAATCATCCGAGCGCCCCGCGGCACGTCGCTGACGTGTAAAGGGTGGCCGCAGGAAGCCGCGCTCCGGATGCTGATGAACAACCTCGACCCCGACGTCGCCGAAAGGCCCGACGATCTGGTCGTGTACGGCGGATCGGGCAAGGCCGCGCGCAGCTGGCCGGCGTACGACGCGATCGTCCGCGCGCTCACCGCGCTCGAGCACGACGAGACGCTGCTCGTGCAATCCGGCAAGCCGGTGGGTGTGTTCCAGACGCATCCCGGCGCGCCGCGCGTCCTCATCGCCAACGCGCTGCTGGTGCCAGCCTGGGCGACCTGGGAGAACTTCCGCGATCTCGAGCACAAGGGCCTCACGATGTATGGCCAGATGACCGCCGGCAGCTGGATCTACATCGGCAGCCAGGGCATCGTGCAGGGCACGTATGAGACGCTGGCGGCCGTCGCGCGCCGGCATTTCGGCGGCACCCTGTCGGGTCGCATCGTCGTGACCGCCGGGCTCGGCGGCATGGGCGGCGCGCAGCCGCTCGCCTCGGCGATGAACGGCGCGGGCACGCTGGTGATCGAAGTGGATCCGCAGCGGATCGCGCGCCGGCTCAAGACGCGCTATCTGGACGAGTCGACCGACAGCCTGGACGACGCACTGGGCCGCGTCACGCGCTGGGCGCGCGACGGCGTCGGGCGATCGGTCGGGCTGTGCGCCAACGCCGCCGATGTTGTGCCCGCGCTCGTGGCGCGCGGCTTCACGCCTGACGTGCTCACCGATCAAACCTCCGCGCACGACGCGCTGAACGGCTACGTGCCGAACGGCCTCGGTCTCGAGGAGGCCGCGCGCCTGCGCGAGCGCGATCCGAAGACGTACATCGCGCGCGCGATCGCGGCGATGGGCGTACACGTGGAGGCGATGCTCGCCCTGCAGCAGCGCGGTGCCGTGACGTTCGACTACGGCAACAACATCCGCGCGCAGGCGCAGCTGGCCGGCGTCGCGAGGGCGTTCGAGATTCCCGGGTTCGTGCCGGAATATATCCGCCCGCTCTTCTGCGAGGGCAAGGGCCCGTTCCGCTGGGCCGCGCTGTCGGGCGATCCAGCCGACATCGAAGCGACGGACGAAGCCGCGCTGGAGATGTTCGGGCACGACGCCGCGCTCGTGCGCTGGATTCAGCTCGCCCGCGAGCGCGTCGCCTTTCAAGGGTTGCCGGCGCGCATTCTGTGGCTCGGCTACGGCGACCGCGCGCGATTCGGATTACGCATCAACGAGCTCGTCCGCGAGGGCCGGATCAAGGCGCCGATCGTCATCGGCCGGGATCACCTGGACACCGGATCGGTCGCGTCACCGAACCGCGAAACCGAGGGCATGATGGATGGCAGCGATGCGATCGCCGACTGGCCGATTCTCAACGCGCTCTTGAATGCTTCGAGCGGCGCGACGTGGGTGTCGGTCCATCACGGCGGCGGTGTGGGCATCGGCTACTCGCTGCACGCCGGGATGGTGATCGTGGCCGACGGCACGCCGGACGCGGACGAAAAGCTCGAGCGCGTGCTCACCTGCGATCCGGGCATCGGCGTGGCGCGCCACGCCGATGCCGGCTACCCCGAGGCCATCGCCGCCGCCGAACGCCAGGGCGTGCGGATCCCGATGCGTGAGGTCGGCGGATGTTGACGCCTCGCGCCACGCTCGCCCGCCGCGTCGCGGCAGCGCTCGATGCGTCGCCGTCGCGGATTCCCGTGCTGATCGGCGGGTCCGGCAGCGGCCGGACGACGCTGCTGCTGCAGCTGCGCGACCGCATCGGCCGTAGCACCGTGCAGCACATCGACGTCGAGCGGACCGCGACGACGCCCGAGCGGTTTCTGCGCGCGATCGCCGCGGCATCGCCCTTCCCCGCCGGCGACGGCGGCGCCACGGCTCCCGCTGGCGCACGCGCGGCATTCGATGCGACGCTGGTGAGCCTCGCCGCGACGCGCAGCGGCGCGGGCGAACCGGTCACGTTCCTGCTCGACGAGTTCCTCGAGCTGCGCACCTTCGAAAGCTTCCCCGGCCTGCGTCGCGTGCTCCACGATCTCGTGGACGGTCTCGCGGCCAGCGGCAATCGCTTCGTCCTGACGAGCCGCTATGTCGCGCGGACGCTGCGGCTGATGCGCGACCGGTCGGCGCGCTTCGAGCTGATCCACATGCCGGCGCTCACCGCCGAAGACACGATGGACATCATCGGTCCGCTCGCCGGCACGCACGATGCGCACGACGTCGAGTACCTCGCGCGCACGGTGCAGGCGCTGACCGACGGGCGTCCGGCGTACGTGCGCGCGCTCGCCGACGAGCTGAATGCGCTGCGCGACCACGCCCTGCCCGGAGGAGCCGGGCGGCCCGGCAGCGAAGATCCGATCAGTGCGCTCGCCGGCCTGCTCGCGCCCGACGGGCGGCTCGCCCGCCTCTGCGGCTTCTGCTACGAGCTGCGGCTGCACCGCGCGCGAGGCTACGGGGCGCTGAAAGCGATCCTCGAGATCCTCGCCGACGAAGAGGGGCTCACGCTCACCGAGATCTCGCAGCGCCTGCAGCGCACGCCCGGCTCGACGAAGGATTACCTGTCGTGGCTCGAGGACGTCGATCTCGTCGCCTCGCGGCAGAAGCGCTACAGCTTCAGCGATCCGCTGCTCCGCGTGTGGGTGCGCCTGTACTGCCGCGCGTCCGCGCCGACCGAAGACGATGTCGCGCGCGAGATTCACCGGTATGCGCTCCCGCGGCTGCCGCCGCCGCACGAGCCGGCGCTCGCGCTCGCCACGGCGGGCGCCGCGGCCGAAGACGACAAGAAGCCCTGGGGCATCATCGAGATCGACTGACCCCGTCGAGCCTCACGGCTCGGCGCGGATTTTTTCCAGCGCGATCCGCGCCGCTTCCTGCTCCGCCTCTTTCTTGCTCGTACCGCTCGCGCGTGCCAGCGGCTCGCCGCCGACGACGACTTCCACTTCGAAGAGCTTTCGATGGTCCGGCCCGAGCGCACCGACGAGGCGGTACTCCGGCAGGATCTGCCTCCGCGACTGCACCAGCTCCTGGAGCGCCGACTTGAAGTCCTGCCCGGGTGTCTCGCCGCTGGCGTGGACGTCCGCGATGAGCGGCCCGAACTCGCGCGCGATGAACGCCTGTGCGTGCTCGATCCCGCCGTCCAGGTAAATCGCCGCGATCAACGCCTCATAACCGTCGGCGAGCAGCGCCTGCTTGCGCCGGCCGCCGGTCTTCTCCTCCCCGCGCCCGAGGAGCAGATGGTCGCCCAGCCGCAGCCCCTCGGCCTGCCGCGCCAGCGCCGCGGTGGACACGAGCGCCGCCTTGATCTTCGACTTCTGCCCCTCGTCGGCCGCCGGGAACTGGCGGAACAGCGCGTCGGCGATCAGGAAGCCCAGCACCGCATCGCCCAGGAACTCCAGCGATTCGTTGTCGGCCACGCCGCCGCTGACGTCCTCATTCGCGCGCGAGGTGTGCGTCATCGCGTGCTCGAGCAGGCCGCGATCGCGGAAGTGATAGCCGATCGCCCGCTGGAGCGCGTCGAACTCATCGCGCAGGCGAACGACCTGTCCGCTCGAGAGCTGCGTGCGGTGGCTGTCGATGATCCGCGCCGCTTCGTCGGCATCCTCCTGATGCACGGCGATGCGCACGTCGCCGAGCCCGTTGATGCTGACGGGAAAGATCGACTGCGGCCGGTCGGACGTCACCACCGACGGGATGCCGTGCGCCTCGAGCAGCGCATGGACGATGCTCGCCTCGACGTCGCTGTGCGTGTGGAAGATGACAGCCAGGTCCGTCACGACATCACAGGCCGAACGGGCGCCCCGCCGTCGAAGGCATCCCTATCCAATCTCGACGTGCTCCGCGATCGCCGCGCTGGTTGGCGCCCCGACGGAGTCGTCGATCTTCAGCAGGATCATCGTCATGTCGTCGTGCTGCGGCGCGTCGCCCACGAAGGCTTCGATCTCGCGCAGCACGCGCTCGCGCAGCTGATCCGACGGCAGCGCCGAATGCGTCTCGACGATCTGCGCCAGCCGCGGCTCGCCGAAGCAGTCGTCGGCGGCGTTCATCGCCTCGGTGATGCCGTCGGTGAACAACACGTAGAGGTCGCCGGCGTGCATCGGGATCGACGACTCGACCAGCAGCCGCTCGAACATCTCGCCATCGTCGATCTTCAGCCCCAGCACGAGGCCGTCCGGCGCGAGCACCTGGACGGCACGCGAGTCGCCGCAGCCCGGCCCCGGCAGGTACATCATCGGCGTGTGGCCGGCGCGGGCGTACGTCATGCGCCCGGCGTTCAGGTCGATCACTGCGTAGGTCATCGTGATGAAGCTGCGCGCATCGAGGTTCTTGGCGATGATGCGGTTGGCGGCAATCAGCAGATCGCGCGGCGACGTGTGAATCTGGCTGAGCGAGAGCACGAGCCCCTTGAGCTCCGCCATGTAGAGCGCCGCCGAGGTGCCCTTGCCCGACACGTCGGCGATCAGGACGCCGAGCCGGTTGTCGGCCATCGGAAAGAAGTCGTAGTAGTCCCCGCCCACGGCGCGCGCCGGCACGCACAGCGCAGTGAGCGACAGCCCCGGCATCACCAGCGGCCCCTGCGGCAGCAGCGACATCTGGATTTCCCTCGCGATGCGCAGCTCTTCCTCCAGCCGCTTCTTCTCGGCGGCCTGGCGGAGCAGATCCTCGATGCTCCCGGTCATCTCGTTGAAAGAGCCCGCCAGCTCGCCGAGCTGATCCTCGGTCTTCACGGCGATCTTGTGCGTGAAGTCGCCCTGACGCACGCGCTCGGTTCCAGCGAACAGCTCGTGCACCGATCCCGTGATCGACTTGGCGAGCGCCAGCCCGGCCACCAGCGCGATGAACTCGATGATCAGGAAGAGGCCGCCGATGCCGAACAGCGCCAGCAGCAGACCCTGGCCGAAGCTCCGGCCAGCCATGCCTTCCGCCGACGAGATGCGGTCGTAGAGGTCGCTGACGCTGAGGCGCGTCATCACCAGCAGCGTGCCCGCGGCGCCCGTGTCCCAATCGCGGTACTCCATCAGGCTCCCGAGATTGTTCAGCAGGCCGTTCCGGGTATTGTCGGCGGCAGGCTGCGGATCGGGGCCACCTTCGCCGACGAGCGGCTTCACGCCGTGTTCGTTCGGCACCGCACTGACGCTCTTGAGCTCGACGCCGGTATCGCGCCGCAGCTGCGTCCGGACGTCATCGTCCAGCAGCAGGTCGGCGACGACGGCGTACCGGGGCTGCGCCGATTCGGGAAACGCGACCGCGCGCACCAGCATGTGCGTGTCCCTGTCGGCTGCGCGGCCGTCCGGACGGTGCTCGTACGCGAACACACCGGAGAATCCGGCGCAGGGCAGCCACGCGGGAATAGATGACGGAGGCTGGAGGTGGGTCCACGCGCCCGCGGCCGTGACGGTGGCCGCCAGCCCGGGCGCGTCGGCCGACGCCGCGCCGCGCTGCTCGCAGGTCCGCTGCACGGGCACGACCGCGATCGCCAGGCCGCGCCCTTCGGCCGCGTTCACCTGGCGCCGCGCCAGGATACCGACGATGTCGCGTCCCCCGCCTCGCTGGATCTCGACCGCGGTGCTCTGGGCCACGACGCGCGCGCGATCGCTCAGCGCGCGCAGCCGGCTCTGCACCAGGTACGAGCTGAAGTTGTAGAACAGCAGGAACCCGCACAAGAGGAAAAAGCCGACGATGAGAATCGCCGGGACGAAACCGATGAAAATGTAGGAGAGGATCAGCTTGCGCCGGACGCGCCAGAGCAGCCGCCGCTTGGCCAGCACCAGCAGCCGGAAGAGAAAATAGGTGGCGCCGACCGCGATGACGAGCCCGGCGACGGTGTCCACCACCGCCAGGAATGCCGGAATGCCGCGCATCGCGACGCCGACGAGAAAGATCCCGATCTTGACCGCCAGGCCGACGACGATTGCGCGGCCCGGCAATGTGCCGAACAGCGCCGTTCGCACGCCGAGTGACCGATCCGCAGCGGACAGGGGCGGCAGGCCTGCGGTTCCTCGTGAGCGTGATCCGGCCATGGGCGTGGACTTCGCGATATTAGCAGATGTATCGTAGACGGATCGTGAAGCTCAAAGCCAACGCGCGATTCAGCACCATCTGCCTCCATGCCGGCCAGGAGCCGGACCCTTCGACCGGCGCGATCATCACGCCGATCTACCAGACGTCGACGTACGTGCAGGACGAGCTGGGCAAGCACAAGGGCTTCGAGTACGGGCGCACGCAGAACCCGACACGACTCGCGCTCGAGCGGAACATCGCCGCGATCGAGAGCGGCAAGGCCGCGTTCGCGTTCGCCTCGGGTATGGCCGCCATCGGGGCGATCGGCACCATGCTCAAGGCGGGCGACCACGTCATCGTGTCCGACAATACGTACGGGGGCACCTTCCGGCTGTTCGACAAGGTGCTGCGCCGGTATCAGCTGACCTTCTCGTACGTGGACACGTCCGACCTCAAGGCGATCGAGCGCGCGTTCACGCCCACGACGCGGCTATTGTTCGTCGAGACGCCGACCAACCCGATGTTCAAGCTCACCGATCTGCGCGCGGCGGCCGAGCTCGCCCATCGGTACGATGCGCGGCTGGTGGTCGACAACACGTTCGCGAGCCCGTACCTGCAGCGTCCGCTGGAGCTGGGCGCAGACCTCGTCACCCACAGCACGACGAAGTACCTGAACGGCCACAGCGACAGCGTCGGGGGGGTCGTCGCCGCCGTGCGCGACGAGGACATCGAGTGGCTCAAGTTCGTGCAGAATGCCGAAGGCGCCATCCTCGGTCCCTTCGACTCGTGGCTGGTACTGCGGGGCACCAAGACACTGCCGATCCGCATGATCCAGCACAACGCCAACGGGCTCGCGCTCGCCGAATATCTCGAGAAGCACCCCAAGGTGCAGCGCGTCTACTATCCGGGGCTCCCCTCCCATCCGCAACACGACCTCGCGAAGCGACAGATGCGCGGTTTCGGCGGCATGCTGTCGTTCGAGATGGGCTCGCTCGAAGCCGCGCGCACGGTGCTGAACAGCGTCCGGCTGCACGCGCTGGCGGAGAGCCTGGGCGGGGTCGAGTCGCTGATCTCCCACCCGGCGTCGATGACGCACGCGTCGGTCCCGCCGGATCGCCGCGCGGCGCTCGGCCTCACCGATGGCCTCGTCCGGATTTCCGCGGGCATCGAGGACATCGACGACCTCAAGGATGATCTCGCCCAGGCGCTAGACCGCGTCGCCTCGTGATCGACCTCTTTCTCCACGCCGACAAGAAGCTGCTCGAGTTCGTGGTTGCCTACGGATCGTGGGTGTACGGGCTCCTGTTCGCGATCGTCTTCGCCGAGACCGGCTTCGTCGTGACGCCGTTCCTGCCCGGCGATTCGCTCCTGTTCGCGACGGGCGCGCTGTGCGCCACCGGCGCGCTGAACACCTGGGCCGCGCTCGCGCTGCTCGCGTTCGCGGCGTTTGCGGGCAATGCGGTGAACTACGCCGTGGGACGCGCGATCGGGCCGCGGGTGTTCAACGCCACCGATCGCTCGGCGCTGTCGCATCGCCTGCTCAACCAGCAGCATCTCGAGCGGGCGCACGCGTTCTTCGAACAGTACGGGGGCAAGGCGGTCGTGCTCGGACGGTTCGTGCCAATCGTGCGGACGTTCGTCCCCTTCGTCGCCGGCGCGGCCCAAATGACGTCGCCGACGTTCGTCTTCTACAACGCGATCGGCGCCGCCGGATGGGTGTGCCTCTGCCTGGGCGCCGGGCTGCTGTTCGGCAACGTGCCGGTCGTCAGGAACAACTTCTCGCTGGTGACGATCGGCATCGTCACCGTCTCGGTGCTGCCGGTGCTCGTCGAGATCCTTCGCAAGTCCCGGACGGGCACCTCTGAACCGAGCGCCCGACAGGGCGTTGGACGCCGCTAGGACGTCTCCTCCCGGACCCATTTCTCGTACGCGCCGCTCGCGCCGTCCACCGACACGATCAGGAACTCAGGCAGCTCGTAGGCGTGGAGCTGCGTCAGCCGCGCTTCGAGGGCAGGCAGGCAATCGCGCGTCGTCTTGATCACCATCTGACGCTCGCTGTCGCGCTCGAGCGTCCCGCGCCAGCGATACATCGACACCATCGGCAGGTGGAGGTTGACGCAGGCGGCCAGCCGCTCGTCCACCAGACGCCTCGCGAGCTGTTCCGCGCGCTCATCGTCCGCGACCGTGGTGAGGACCATCACGATCTCAGTCATCGTCACCTCGACGATATGGCATTTTCACTCTTGTACTCCGCATCGACTTGTTGTACTGTTTTTGCGCGTGGCACGCGACGACGCCCAGCCCAGGACCAAACGCCGAACACTCCACTCGAAGCCGCCTGCGGCGCGGAGCCGCCGCGTCGTGCACTGGCTGCTGTTGCTCGTCGCCTGTGTCATCATCGCCGACAGCCTGGTCGGCGATCGCGGTCTGCTGGCCATGCTGCAGGCGCGGCACGAATACGACGCGCTGGCCGCGACCATCGACAACGAGCGCGCCGAGAACGCGCGGCTGCGCGACGAGGCACGCCGGTTGCGCGAAGACCCGGCGACCATCGAAGAGATCGCCCGCCGCGAGCTGGGCCTCATTCGCCCGGGCGAGAAGGTCTTCATCGTCAAGGACGTCCCGCCGGCGAAGCCCTGAAGCGTCCCGCGCGCAGGAGCGCCGCGGCGCCTACCGCCACCAGAGCTCCAGATACGGTCAGCAGCGCCCCCATCTTCGCCTGATCAAGCACGAGTCCAGGCGGAAACGCCGCGGTGGCAAAGAACAGCGCCACGGTAAACCCCATCGCCGCAGCGAGTCCGACGACGATGACGTCCGTCCAGCCGAGCCCGGCAGGCAGCCTCAGCCCGACAGCGGTGGCAAGAGCGGCGGCCACGCCGATGCCAATCGGCTTCCCGACGATTACGCCTGCGAGTACCGCCCAGGTGCCGATGCCGGGCGCCTGCAGCGGTACGCCTGCATTCACCAGGCCGAATAGAAACAGGATGGCCTGGACCGGGTATTTCCACCAGCGCTCGAAGGCGCTGAGCGCATCGCGCGCCGATGGGGGCGCCGGGGTGAACGGCCCCGGATCGTGCGCTGCATGCGGCAGGAACGGGACGATCGGGACGAGCGCGAGCGCGGGATGGAGGCCGCCGAGAAAAAGTCCGCACCAGGACAACGTGCCGCCGGCAATCACGTACGGCCAGAAGCTGGACGCGCGATTTCGGCGTAACAGCCAGCAGACCACGACCGCCGCGGCGAGAAAAGCGACCCCGGCCGCGGGTCGCAGTTCGCCAGCCGGATAAAAGAGCGCCAGGATCACCAGGCCGAAGGCGTCGTCGGCGATCGCGAGCAGCAGCAGGAACGGGATCGCCGGGTGCCGCCCGTAGATCGCCTTCGCGACCAGGTAGCTGAACGCGATATCGGTCGCGCATGGAATCGCCCAGCCTCGCGCCAGCGCTGGTGCGTGCGAGGCATGGACGACCATCAGATAAATGGCTGCGGGCCCGGCCATGCCGCCGAGCGCCGCGATCACCGGCACTGCCGCGCGACGCCAGGTGTGCAGCGCGCCACCGGGCGCGACCGCCTCGACAACCTCCTTCGCCGCCAGCGCGAAAAAGAACATCATCCCGACGTCATTGACGGCGAACTCGAGTCCGCGCGCGAATGGGGCGTAGCTGGCCGGAACCGTGTTGGCCCAGATCATCGCGAGCAGGGCGCCGGCAGGCAGCGGCAGCGAATATTCGACGCTGATCGCGGCCAACGATCGACGACGGCGAGTCACAGGGACATTGAACCATTCCCCGCACGCGATGGCGAACGGCCGCGCCAGGCAGCGTGAGCGGCGGCCCATCCCGCACCGGCGAGCACCATCAGGGCGGGCAGCACCGGGAGTCGATAGCGATAGTCGAAGTCGATCTGTTGTACTGCGTGGAATGCGGAGAACGCCAGGATGTAGAAGAGGATCAGCGCCTTGACTCGACGATCGCGCCAGGCCGAGAGGGCGACCGCGGCGAACAAATACAAGGGCACGAAAAAGAGCAGGCTGGCGGCTTTGTGCGCCGCACTGTAGTCGCCGGCAACAGGTGCGAAATAGAACAGCCACTTGCGAAGCGTCAGCGCGACGAACGCTCCGTAGGTGACGGGCGGCGCGGCAAACGTCGTGGGCCGATCGAACACCACGATGCCGCGGTGGTACTCGCGACTCAGCTGCTGGATCCACCCCGACCCTGCCGCGACCGGCCAGGCGGCCGGACGCATCATGATGCTTGCGTCGGCGAGCACCGCGATCGCCAGGAGGAGTGCGATCAGCACGGCCCCCGCCCGCAGCTGGCCGGCTGTGACTTCGCGATCGCGAACGAGCAGCGCGAGCACCCAGAACACGACGAGCGGCGCCGCGGTCGGACGAAGCACGCAGGCGGCGGCGACGAAGCAGGTCCCGGCCGCCCGCGCCACCGGCGTGCCGCGCACCGCCGCCGCGATGATGCAGGTCGAGAGCGCCACGAACACGAGATCCGACAGCACGAACGGCTCGATGTTCATGATGTCCACGGTGACGAGGCACAACAGCGCGCCGAGGAGGACAGCGCCCGGCGAGCGCGTCAACCACTGAATCGTGGACAGCGTCAGGTACACGACCACGACCAAGGACACCCAGTTGAGGACCACGATGCCAGCGGCCCACGACGGGCCGAACAGCAGCTTGGCGGCCGCGACGATCGTCACCCAGCCGATGTACAGGACCGGCGGCACCACGAAGGTCGTCCGGCTGAGAAAGGCATGGACGTTGAAGTGGTTGGCCAGGAGCAGATCGCCCCAGGTCGAATAGAGCCGGCTGTCGCTCGACAGGTGCACGCCCGCCCGCAGGATCACGGCGCCGTGCACGAGCGCCACCGCCGCCGTCAGGGCGATCGTCCGATGCCGGTCGATCAGGCGAAGAATCGATTCCACCATAGGGATACCATCAGCACCGCGTAGAGCTCGAACGACGCATCGATCCGGCGCTCGCGATGCTGCTGCAGGATCGCGCGCACCGCGGCCGGCCTGAACGGCCCGGCGTCGGTCACCGCGTCGCGGAGCAGGTCGCCGAGCTGCGAGCGAAACCCCTGGGCGATCGGCACCAGGAGCCCCTGCTTGCGACGACCCGCGTCGAACCCGGGCAGGCGGCGCGCGAGCGACTGCTTCAGGAGCCGCTTGCCTTTTTCCGATCCTCCCCGCAGCAGTGCGGTCGGCAACCCGAGCGTGAACTCGACGAACTCGTTGTCGAGCATCGGGACCCGCACTTCGAGGCCGCTCGCCATCGCCATGCGATCGACTTTCACCAGCATGTCGTTCGACAAGTGGAACTGCAGATCGGCCGCCATCATGCGGCGCAGCGTCGGCGTGCCAGCAGGACAGCGGTCGTACGGCGCAGCGTACTGCGCGATGGGATCCACGGCCGCGCAGGACGCCTGCCAGGCGGCATCGGTCAGCAGCCTGCGCTCGTCCCCGTCGAAAAAGCAGCGGCGCCAGCTCGCATGCGCGCGCGCGGGCGGCTCGACGCCGGCCAGCAGCAGCCGGCGCGAGACCTGGCGCAGCGAGTACGGTCGATCCTGGACGGGAATGAGCTCCGACATCCGGCGCAGCGGACCGCCGGTGATCCATCGCGGCAGCGCCCGCACCGCCGCCGCGTACGGCTCGATCCCGTACGTCGCGTAGCCGGCGAGCAGCTCGTCGGCGCCGTCCCCGGCGAGCGCCACCTTCACGTCGCGCGCGGTCACGCGGCAGAGGTGATACATCGCCAGCGCCGAGGAATCGGCGAACGGGTCGTCGCAGATGCGAGCGACCTCGCCGGCCGTGCTGACGAGATCGACGTCGATGTGCTCGACGTGGTGCTCGAGCCCGAGCGCGGCAGCTGTGGCCGCCGCCACGGGACTCTCGTCGTACTCGGTGCCGCCGAAGCCGACGGTGAACGCGCGAATCGTGTCTCGCGTCTCGCGGCGCATCGCTTCGACGACGCGCGTCGAGTCGAGCCCGCCGGACAGGAAGGCGCCGATGGGCACGTCGCTCACCATCTGCCGCTTCGTCGCGACGTCGAGCAGCGCGTCAAACTGCTCGGCGGCATCGTCCGCATCGACGGTGGACGGCGCGGGCAGCGAGAACTGCCAGAACGCCGACTCGCGTAATCCGTCGGCTGAATACGCGCGCAAGCGGCCGGGCTCGAGTTGGGTCGTGCCGGCGAAGCATGTGTACGGCGCGGAGGCATAGCCGAGTGTGAGCACCGAACGGATACCCGCCCAGTGGGGCTCTGCTCTGACGGCGCCGTCCGCGAGGATCGCCTTGATCTCGGATGCGAATCGCATCGTCGTGCCATCGTCCTGCACGTAGAGCGGCTTGACGCCGAACCGATCGCGGGCGAGGGTCAGCGTGCGTGTGAATGCGTCCCAGACCGCGAACGCGAAAATGCCGTTGAGCCGCGCGACCGCGTCGCTGCCCCACTCCTCATAGGCCAGCAGAATCACTTCCGTGTCGGTCTGCGTTCGGAACTGATGCCCGTGTGCCTCCAGCAGGGTGCGCAGCTCGCGGAAGTTGTAGATCTCGCCGTTGTACGTGAGGGTGTATCGACCGGACGGCGACGTGAACGGCTGGGCGCCCCGCTCGGTCGGATCCAGGATCGCGAGGCGACGATGCCCCAGTCCGACCGGGCCGGCAAGGTAGGTGCCGCGGCCGTCGGGACCGCGATGCGACAGCGCATCGGTCATCGCATTCACTGCTCGATCGTCCGCCGATCGCGCCGCGTCGCGATAATGGAAAATGCCGGCGATGCCGCACATCGTCAGTGGACGCGGGCTTCGCGGGCGGCGTCGCTCGGCACGTCTTCCTCGAGCCGCTCCATCCGCAGCGCGACGACCTGATCGGTGAGCAGGCCCATGAAGAAGATGATGACGCCGCTCAGCACGAGGACGCTCGCGAGTGCCGGAAATCCGCGTCCGTAGGTGAATGCGACCCAAAGGCCGTACACGGCGCCCACGGAGAACAGCATCGCCGACACGAATGAGAACGCGCGGAACGCGTGGAACAACACGAGGATCCGCAGGCTCGTGTGCACCGACCGCAGGCCGTCCCGCAGCATGCGGACGCTGCTCTGCCCGATCCGCGCCTGCACGACGACGGGGACGAACTCGACGCGGTAGCCGCGCTTCAGCATGAGCAGCGTCGACGTGATGGCGGCGGAAAAGCCGTCGGGCAGCAGGTGCAGATACCGGCCGAGGACGCTGCGGCGCATGACGCGCAGGCCGCAGTTGACGTCGGCCATCCGGCGCGCGGCGACGAGCTGGACGACGGCCGACAGGATCGCTTTACCGACGAAGCGCCGCCGCTCGCTCGCCGAGTCCCTGGTGCGCGACCCGATCGCCGCGTGCAGACCGCGCGCGTGGAAGCGCTCGAGGAGTACCGCCAGCGCTTCCGGCGTGTGCTGGCCGTCGGCGTCGTACCAGGCGATCGTGTCGTGTGCGGCGTGGCGAACGCCGGTCTTGATCGATGCGCCGTACCCGCGGGTCGTGTCGTGCCGGAGGATGCGCACCCCGGGGACGGTCGCCGCCAACTCCGCCGTGCGATCGGTACAGCCGTCGTCGATCAGCAGGATTTCCGCATCGCCGAACGCCTGGCGCAGGCGGGCGAGCGTCGCCGCGACGGCGGCTTCCTCGTTCAGCGCCGGCACGATGACGGTGAGGGCTGATCCGTCAGGCATCGTCATCGGCGCGCGTCTTTCGAAAGACATAGAGGTGATTCAGGCCGTACAGAAACCGGCAGTGCTGCTCGAGCGTGAAGCCCGCGGCTGCCAGGAGCGCGCCCACTTGTCGCGGCGTGAAGCCGTACACTTCGCCGTCGGCCATCCCGCGGACCCAGTCCTCTCCGTACCACCAGAGACAGCGATGGCCAACAGCCGACAGCGTCGGCGTGATCATCGTCAATACGACGCGTCCGTCGTCGCGCAGCACGCGGTTCACGTCCGCGAGCACCGCTTCGCGGTTCGGAATGTGGTTGAGCGCCGCCAGAATCGCGACGGTATCGAAGCTCCCGCCGAGAAACGGGAGGCGGGACGTGTCCCGCAGGACGAGCGCCCGCGCACCCCAGTCGAAAACGTCCACGCCGACGCCGAACCCTGAATAGCTGGCGACGAGCCGGTTGCGGCCGCAGCCGACGTCCAGGAGACGGCCGCGCACGAACCGCCGTGCAAAGTCGATGCGCTCGTCGTTAATCGACGTGAGGCCAAGCCGCGCGCACTGCTCATCCGACAGGATGCTCAGACGCAGCGGCGCGAACAGATGGTTTTTCAGCCGACGCCCGAGCGTCCTGCCGTTCTGGGTAGCCATCGCGATATCGGACCAGACGCGCCGGCACGCCGGCGACAATCGCACCGGGCGGCACGTCTTCGACGACGACCGCGCCGGCGCCGATGACGGCGCCCGTTCCGATCGTGACCCCGCCGAGCACGACGGCGTTGAGGCCGAAGTATACGTCATCGCCGACGGCGATCGGCCCCTTGTGCAGCGGCTGATCCAGGATCAGCCGATCGGGCTGGTCGAACATGTGCCCGCCGGCGAAGAACGACGTGCCCCGGCCGATCAGGCAATGGTCGCCAATCGTGATGCCGCCGTACCCGTTGAGGAACACATTTTCGTTGAGGCAGCTGCGGCCGATCCGGATCCCGCGCGGCCACCAGACGTCGATGCCCGTGCGGATCCAGAACAGCGGAAGCCGGCACTCGGCGAACGCGGCGCCAAGCACCGCGCGCCGGAGCGGATCGCCCAGCGGCGTCGGCACGTACTTCACCAGACCCCACACGAGCTGAAAGACGCCGGCCGTTATGTAGGCGCCGGCGCCGTGGGCCGAGAGTCGGGGAGGAGGCGTGGTCGCCATGGCGGAGCTGCCGCTGAGCGTACCGTACAATCCGCCGCGCCAGAGTCGGAATGGAGCTCAGCGCGGCGGCCAGCTCGGCGCTCCCGCTCTCGCTGCAGGCGACGCGTCGAACGGTCCGGGCGCCTTGGACGGCATTTGCGAGAGCGAAAGGAGCGCCGTAAGATCGCCTGATATGGGCCTGCGCACACTCGGCTTCCTCATCGCGCTTGCCGTCGTCTCCGCGCCCGCGCTCGAGGCGCAGCGCGGCGGAGCGCCGCCGACGCCGCTCGTACGCGAGGCGCAGCAGCTCACGCGCGACAACAACCTCGAAGCGGCGCTCGCGAAGTATCGCCTGGAGCTGCAGGCGTCGCCCGACTCCGAGGCGGCCAATACGGGCGCGGGGATTGTGCTCGATCTGATGGGCCGCGGCGCCGACGCGAAGCCGTTCTTCACGAAGGCGATCGACGTCGCTGCGACGCCACTCGCCAAAGCGAATGCTCAACGCGCCATGGCGATGTCGTACGCCTTCGACGACGACTGCCGCAACGCGGCGAGGCTCGAAGAACAGGTGTACGACTACTACGTGTCGCTGAAGGATTCCTACAACCAGGGCGAGATCTTGAACGAGGCCGCTCGCGTGTGCATCGAGGCTGGTGACTTCGACGCGGCCGAAACGCTCTACAAACGGGGGCGCGACGCCGGCATGAAGGAGCCCGATATCGCGCCCGATCGGGTCGCGCTCTGGAACTTCCGCACCGAGCACGCGCTCGCGCGGCTGGCGGCGCGCCGGCATCAGCCCGCCGAAGCCAAACGGCACGTCGCGGCCGCCAAGGCGGTCCTCGACGGGAACCCAGAAATGGCGAAGGCGCAGGCCGTTTTCTTTCCCTATCTCACCGGCTACGTCGCCTTCTACGGCGGCGACGACAAGACGGCCCTCGCGGCGCTCCAGCAGGCGAACCAGGCAGACCCGTTCATCCAGGTGCTGATCGGCCAGACCTACGAGAAGCTCGGCGACTCGGCGCACGCCATGGAGTTCTATCGCAAGGCGGCGGCGACGACCGGCCACAACCCGCCCGCCGCGTTCGCCCGGCCGTTCGCGACGAAGAAACTCAAGGCTTGAACATGACGACGACCAGCATGCGAGTATCGATCGCCGTGCCGTCGAGATGCGTCGGCGTGAACTGCCACTGCCCCACCGCGTCGAGCGCCGCGTTCGCAAAGGCGGGATCGTCCGCAGAGAGAACCTGAAGCCGCGCCACCGAGCCATCGGTCGTGATGTGCGCGTCCACTTTGACGACCGACCCTTCGGCCTTCGCCGTCACGCCATCCGGGTAGATCGGACGGACGTCGACGACCTTCATGGGCGGCAGGAGGCACCCGCCGAGCGGCGAGCTGCTGCACGGGTCCACCTCGGACTGCGGCCGTCGGGATCCGGGCGCTTTCGCGAACGCGGGCTGGCTGCTGCCAGGCGAGACGGTGACGCTCTCGTGAATCATCCCGATCTCCAGCGTCAGATCCCGCTGCATGTTCGCCCCCGCCAGCGCCACCTTCCCCTGCAGCGTGGTGAAGCCCATTCGCCGGGCATCCATGGCGTACTCGCCCGACGGCAGCGCGATGAATGCGAAATGCCCGGTCTGGTCGCTGTGGACCTCGTGCCGCTCGCGCGTCTGCGCGTTCGACAGCGCGACCGTCGCGTCGGGCACGCCGCGGCCGAACTGATCGAGAACGCTGCCGGACAGTATCGTGGCCCCGGCGTCGGCGAACACGGTGAATCCGGCGATCGGGACGGTCACCGCCAGCAGCGCGGCGGCAGCGAGGAGACAGGCGGAGCGCGTGATCGGATTCCGATCGAGATGAGCGTTCAACATGGCGCGGACTCTCCTTTCAAGACTTGACGGACGCGCGATCGCCAGGGCCGGCGACCACAGTTGACGATGCGCTTTGAAGGACCGGGCGACGTCCAGCAAATGCGCGGCATAGTCCGGTCCTTCGACGCCCAGACGCAACACGGCGTCGTCGCACGCGTGCTCGCTTTCCTGACGCACCCGCCCGCACGCGATCCACAGCAACGGGTTGAACCAATACGCCGACCGCAGCAGCTCGGCGACGAGCTGCACGATCCAGTCGCCGCGCCGAATGTGCGCCAGCTCGTGGCACACGACGACCCGCACGCGCGCCTCGGACCAGTCGCGCGCGGGCGCGGGCAGGATCACCGTCGGCCGGAAGACGCCCCACGTGACGAGCAGCGTCGGGTGTTCGCTTTGCAGCAGCGCCACCGGCCGCTTGAGACCGAACCCTCGACTCACACTCGCCGCGGCGTCCGCCCATCGCCCGGCGCGAACTGGCTGGGCGCGCGACGCCAGCCACGACAACCGCGCCAGTCCGACCAACAGCGTCAAAAAGCTGATCAGGGCGCCCGCAAGCCACACGGCGCCGAGCGCGCGCGGAACGGTCAGCCAGGTGAACACCGTCGCGGCCTCGCGACGGGGGATCGCCGCCGCGGATGCGGCAATCGTGGCGTCACGCGGGGTAATCCATTCGCTCGGGTCGATCGCGCGACTCGGCAATGACCACGCGGTCGCCGGTACGCGCCAGGCTGGCACGATCAGCTCCAGCAGCGGCGTCGCTGCGGCGCAGATGACGGCCGCGGCCAGTACCCAATGTCGCAACGCCGCCGAGCGCCGGCGCAGCAGCGCCGAGGCGACGAAGCCGGCGGCGAGGATGATCGAGACCTTCACCGCGGCATTCAAGAGCGGGCTCATCGCGGTCCCTCCTTTCGCGCTTTCTTGATCAGGTCGGCGATGCGTTCGAGCTCCTCGTCGGTGACGCGCGCGCTCTCGCCGCCCAGCAGCGCGGCGACCGTCTTTTCCGTCGAGCCGTCGAAGAACGTGTCCACGAGGTGGCGTAGCGCCGACTTGCGCGCCGTGTGCCGCGGCACCGCCGGCTCGTAGATGTAGCGCAGCCCCAGTTCTTCATGGTGGACGTGTCCCTTCTCCTCGAGCACGCGCAGCTGCGTCCGGACGGTCGAGTAGCTCGATTGTCCGGGCAGGTCCTGCATCACCTCGCTCGCCGTCGCGCGCCCGCGCCGGTACAGGATGTCCATGATCTGCCGCTCGCGGCGGCTGAGGGTCACATGCAGCGGTTTGGCCATGGTGTGTAATCAGCGTGTGCTATTTTTATAACACGTCTGCTAGAGAAATAGCATAGGACGGACGGCGTGTCAACACCGCCTGCGGGAGCCCGCGAGAGCCTGCCGCGCCGCGCCGATTCCGCGGTATTCTTGCCGCCATGCTGCACCGCCGCCTGCTGCCGCTCGCTCTGTTCGCACTCGCGCTGGCGCGACTCGCCGGCGCTCAAGACCGCACCGTCACGCTGCTCCAGCAGCTCACCGACGCCGCCGGGCCGCCCGGATTCGAGGAGCCGATTCGCCAGGTGATGGTGAACGCGATGAAGCCGCTGGCCGGCTCTCTCACCTTCGATGGCCTCGGGTCCATCATCGCGACCCAGGGCACGCAGGGCCCGCGCGTGATGGTCGACGCGCACATGGACGAGCTCGGCGGCGTCGTCCGCCGCGTCACACCGCGCGGCCTGCTCACGATGCAGATGCTCGGCGGCTGGCTGGATCAGGCGCTGGTCGATCAGCGCTGGATCATCGTCGGCTCAAAAGGGCCGGTGCGCGCGGTCACCGGCATTCGCGACGTCCACGTCGTCCCGCCCGAAGAGCGGACGCGCGTGTTTCCGCGCGACAGCCTGTTCCTCGACGTCGGCGCCGCCTCGGAAGCGGAGGTCGCGGCGATGGGCATCGGCCCTGGCGATCCGGTAGTGCCCGACGCGCCCTTCACCGTGATGAACGGAACGGGCAATTACCTCGCGAAGGCGTGGGACGACCGCGTGGGATGTGGCGTGGTGATCGAGGCGATGCGGCGGCTGAGCACGCTGCCGCACGCGAATCAGATTCTCTGGACGATCACGACGCAGGAGGAAGTCGGCTTGCGCGGCGCCGAGACCGCGGCGGCGGCGGTGAAGCCGGCTGTGGCGATCGCGATCGAGGGCGGGATCACCGGTGACGTGTTCGGCGGACACGCGGAAGAGACGCAGGGCAAACTGGGCGCGGGACCTGGCATCTTCCTGTACGACTCGTCGGCACTGCCCAACCGGAAGCTGGTGGCGCTGGTGACGCGCACGGCCGCAGAAAAGACACTGCCGCTGCAGACCGACCTCGTGCAGGGGTACGGCGACGACTCCGCGGCGATCCAGCGCAGTAACGGCGGCGTGCCCACCGTGAACCTCGTCGTGCCGATCCGGTATACGCACGCGCACAACGGCATCATGAATCGACGCGACTTCGATCAGATGGTCGATCTGCTCGTCGCGGTGCTCCAGAAGCTCGATGGACCGACGGTCGATCGCGTCCGCGACTTCACGCCGTAGCCACGCGTCGATCGTGGCACCCGCCGTGCACTCCTCGTGGCCCTAGAGGGGGCACGGCATGGCCATCGAAGATCGCGGGTTCGCGTCGATGAACAAGGACAAACAGCGGGAAATCGCCCGCAAGGGCGGAAAGGCCGCGCACGACAAGGGAACGGCGCACGAATGGACGCCGGAGGAAGCGCGCGCCGCTGGCCGGAAGGGCGGCTTGGCCGGGAAGAATCGGCAGCGCGCCACGAGTGTCGACAGCTCGACGCGTCCGGATTCGTTATAGAGAAATTACACGCGCGTCAAATACGGCAGAGCTAAGCGCGGGGGCCGCGCGTTCGGCGCTGACGCCCACTCGGCGTCAGGCCACCGCGTCGTCGGCGTTCGAGCCGCGGTCGGCTGCCGCATCACGCGCGCGTCGTGGCGGACGGCCGCGCGATTGAGTGCGTCGATCGGGCCGAAGCGGATTCCGCCGGTCTGGTTGTGTGCTGGCCCACAGCCATCCGGCGATCCACGCCTGACGCTGCCACTGCCGCCGAAACGGCACGGCCTCTTGAGCCAAGCCGGCCCAACGCGCATCACGCCCGCAACCCCATGCCACTTTCCACTGGCGGACGTACGCGTCGTCGCGCTGTGAGAGCCGGTGCCGCTGCCATCGGCCGACCGACCGTCCCACCCACGCCGCGACGTACGTCGTCCAAGACATTTTATGAAGGAACGAGCAAACGTCCTGCCACGCGAGCCAGCGACTGCCGGAGGCCGAAGCTCTGCTGTTCCACGGCCTGCCATTCGCGCCGTCGGATACAATCGCCCGATGGCGTCTGGCGGCGAACTGCGCTCGCTGGAAGAAGCGCTCGCGCTGATTCGCGAACTGCGCGAAGAGGTCGATCGGCTCACCGATTTCCTGGACAACGGCGCGGTAGGCCTTCACTGGGTCGATCGCGACGGCACGATCGTCTGGGCGAATCGTACGGAGCTGACGCTCCTCGGCTACGAATACGACGACTACGTCGGCCGCCATATCTGCGAGTTCCACGCCGATCAGGCCGCCATCACCGACATCCTCGATCGTCTGAGCCGCCACGAAACGCTTCACGATCATCCCGCGTCGCTGCGTGCGAAGGACGGCTCGATCAAGCACGTCGTCATCACGTCGAACGTGCATTGGGAGAACGAGCAGTTCGTCCATACGCGATGCTTCACGCGCGACATCACCGGGATGAAAGCGACCGAAGATGCGTTGCGCGCCAGCGAGAAGCGGCGCCGGCTCGCGATGCAGGCGGCTCAGATCGGCACGTGGGAGTACGAGTTGGCGACCGGCGCGATCGTCTGGACGGGTGTCGAATCGATCCACGGCCTCCCCGACGGCAGCTTTGGCGGCACGTTCGAAGCCTACCTGGAGGACGTCCATCCTGAAGACCGTGCTCATGTGCTCACGTCCATCTCGACGGCGATTCAAGCGGGCACGCCGCTCGAAATGGAGTACCGGATCGTACGGCCCGACGGCGAGACACGCTGGGTTCGCGGGCAGGGGCAGGCGGACTTCGGTCCGTCGGGTCAGCCCGCGCGGATGGTCGGCATCTGCATGGACATTCATGCCCAGCGCCTGGCGTTCGACGCGGAGAAAAAACAGCGGACGCTGGCCGAAGACGCCAATCGTCTCAAAGATGAGTTCCTCGCGACGGTCTCGCACGAGTTGAGAACGCCGCTCAACGCCATCATGGGTTGGGCGGAGATGCTGCTGCGCGGTCACCTCAGGCCCGAGCGCGTCAACCACGCGCTGGTCACCATCGCGGCGAATGCGAAGCGTCAGTCACTCCTGATCGAGGATCTCCTGGACGTCTCGCGGATCATCTCCGGCAAAGTGCGTCTGGAGCTCGCCGATACGGATCTCGAAGAGGTCATCAGGAGCGCAATCGAGGTCACGGCGCCGGCCGCCGACGCGAAGGGCGTGACAGTCGCCGTCGACGCGCCGCCTGCGCTCGCGCCTGTCCTCGCTGACGGCACGCGTCTCAACCAGGTGGTCTGGAACCTGCTCTCGAACGCGGTGAAGTTCACGCCGGCCGGAGGGTGTGTCGGCGTGGCGGTGACGAGAACCGACGCCGCGATCACGATCATCGTCCGCGACACGGGCATCGGCATCGCGCGCGATTTCCTGCCGTTCGTCTTTGCGCCGTTCCGCCAGGCCGACGCGACATACACGCGCGCATTCGGCGGCCTCGGATTAGGACTGGCGATCGCCAGGCACGTGGTCGAGCTGCACGGCGGGACCATTGCCGCCTCGAGCCCCGGTTTGGGCCTGGGCGCCACGTTTACGGTGACGCTCCCCTTCAGGCTGGCGGCCGCGGGCGTGCCGTCAGAGCGGCGCCGAAGCCTCGACGAGCGTGAGCGGCCGCCGCGCGCCATCGCGACGCCGCGGTTAGCGGGCGTGCGGGTTCTGGTGATCGACGACGAACAGGATGCGCGCGATCTGCTGAACGAGTTCCTCGCGTCGTGCGGCGCCGACGTGAAGGTGGTGGCGTCCACGACCGAAGCCGACGCTCTGCTGCAGACGTGGGCGCCGACCGTGATGCTGGTCGATCTTGCGCTGGCCGACGAGGACGGAGTTTCGTTCTACGAACGCCTCCGTGCGGGCCGCGCGCCGGGTGTCGGCGTGATTCCAGCCGTGGCGCTCACCGCCCACGCGACGCCTGCCGACCTCGAGCGCACGCGACGCGCGGGGTTCGCCTTGCACCTCCGGAAGCCGGTCGAGCTGGACACCATCGCCAAGGTCGTCGCCTCGATCAGCGAGCAGTCAGCGCGCGAACAGGTGGTCAGCTGAGAGATCGGCGCGGTTACTTCGCGTCGTGAAAAATCACTCCCAGAGTATGGCGGCTGCCGGAGCGCAGCCGGCTCACGCCGTGCCGCAAGTTGGTCCGGTACACGCCGCGTGTCCCGCGGACCGGACGATGCCGTACCGCGAATACCACCCCATCTCCGCGATGCAGCGGCACGACGTCGGCGCACGACTGCATGCGCGGCCGCTGCTCGACGAGCACGAACTCGCCGCCCGTGAAATCTGTTCCCGGCTCCGACAACAGGACGGCCGTCTGCAACGGAAAGACGTGGTCGCCGTAAACATCTTGATGCAGCGCATTGAAGTCTCCTTCGCGGTACTGCAACAGCAGCGGCGTCGGCCGGATCTGGCCCGCCGCGTGGCATCTCTCGATGAACTCCGCGTGGATATCCGGGTAGCGCACGTCGATGCGCATCGACTCGTTCCAGCGGTTCGCGATGGGCGCCAGTTGCGGGAACAGCTCCGTCCGCAGGGCGGCGACGATCTCAGGCAATGGATCGGCGAAATACTTGTACTCGCCTCGTCCAAAACCGTGGCGGGCCATCACGATCCGGCTCCGGAATGCCTCGTCGTCTCCATAGAGCGCAGCGATGGCGGCGCATTCGCCGGCCGTCAACAGACCTGGCAGCATGGCCCAGCCGCGAAGGTCGAGGTCTTCCGACACGCCCGTCCAGCTGTAGGCGGCGATGCGACGGGCGATGTCGGCGGCGCTGGTGTTGATCGGTCTGATGACTGTGTTCACAATGCCCATCCATCGCGTCAACAGGCCGCACACGGTGGCGGCCGTCAAACGAGGGTATCAGCCGGCACGTCGTGCGACACTCCGTTCCTTGCGCTGCAACCAGCGTGATCGTCGAGGGTAAGATGAAGCCTCGGCCTTTTTGAGAAAGCGGAACCGCGCCACTATGACAGACACCAACCCCCAACTTCGCTCGGGCGATCCGGTTCGCGACGAGCACATGTTTCCGCGGCTGGCGGACGATCAGGTCGCGCGCATGAGCGCCCGCGGCCGCCGCCGGCCTGTGGCGGCGAGCGAGGTGCTCGTCGAACGAGGGGATCTGAACCGCCACTTCTTCATCGTGACGAGCGGCGAACTGGAGATCCTGATCCCGTCGGGACGAGGCGAGGCGGTGATCGGGACGCTCGGGCCCGGGCAGTTCACCGGCGAGGTCAGCATGCTCTCCGGCCGGCCCGGGTTCGTCCGCATCCGCGCCACACGCGCCGGGGACGTCGTGGAGGTCGAACAGGAACGTCTGCTGGCGATGGTCCAGACCGACAGCGAGATCGGCGACCTCCTGCTGCGGGCGTTCATCCTCCGCCGCGTGGAGATGATCGCGCGCGGCATGGGCGATGTCGTCCTCATCGGCTCGAACCATTCCGCGGGCACGCTGCGCATCAAGGAGTTCCTCACGCGCAACGCGCACCCGCATGCGTACGTGGACCTCGAGCACGACACCGGGGTCCAGTTGATGCTCGATCATTTTCACGTCACGGCCGATGCCGTGCCGATCGTCATTTTGGGCGGGGCGATCGTCCTCAAGAATCCCAGCAACGAGGAGATCGCCGACCGGCTCAAGCTCAATGAGCCGATCGTGGGGAATCACGTCCGCGATCTCGTCATCGTCGGCGCAGGACCGTCGGGTCTGGGCGCGGCCGTTTACGGCGCGTCGGAAGGGCTCGACGTCGTGGTGCTCGAAGTGAACGCGCCGGGCGGCCAGGCCGGCTCGAGCTCGAAGATCGAGAACTATCTCGGCTTTCCGACCGGCATCTCGGGTCAGGATCTCGCCGCTCGCGCCTACGTGCAGGCACAGAAGTTCGGCGCGCACATGATTGTCGCGAAGGCGGCGACGCGCCTGGCGTGCGATCGCGAGCCGTACGTCCTCGAGATCAACGACGGCACGCGGATCTCGGCGCGCGCCGTCATCATCGCGACCGGTGCACAATATCGCCGGCTGCCGCTGGCGAATCTCGCGGCCTTCGAAGGAATGGGCGTGTACTACGGCGCGACGTTCATCGAGGCCCAATGGTGCGGCGGCGACAACGTGATTGTGGTCGGCGGCGGCAATTCGGCCGGCCAGGCGGCCGTGTTCCTGTCGAAGACCGCGAAATGCGTTCACATGCTCGTGCGATCCGGCGGGCTGGCGGCGAGCATGTCGCGCTATCTCATTCGGCGCATCGAAGAGTGCTCGACGATTACAGTGCACACGCACACCGAAGTCGCGGCGATCGAGGGCACGGACCACGTCGAGCGCGTCGTCTGGCGCAACAACCAGACTGGCGCGGGAGAGACGCATCCGATCCGCCATCTGTTCATGATGACCGGTGCGGTACCCAACACGGAATGGCTCAACCGCTGTGTGGCGCTCGACGAAAAGGGCTTCATCAAGACGGGACCGGCGTTGTCGCCCGACGACCTGCACGCGGCGCGCTGGCCGCTGACGCGGGCGCCGTATCTGCTGGAGACGACGCTGCCGGGCGTCTTCGCCACCGGGGACGTGCGCGCCGGCAACACGAAGCGCGTTGCGGCGGCAGTGGGCGAGGGCTCCATCGTCGTCGCATTCGTGCATCAGCTGCGCCAGCAGTGACGCGCGCGATGGCGCCGCTACTTCGGCGCCACGTGGCGATCGAGTGACGCGCGGTCCCACCCGCCGAGCGTCCCCGCACTATCGTAGGTGCTGTCCATGAACGCCGCGATCGCCTGCTCGGGCGATGCCGCGGTTCGGACGGCCTCGTACGGCAGGACGAATTCGTTCAGCTCGCGATGGTAGTACGCCGCCTCGGGCCGAATGCGCGCCTCCTTCAACCCCGCAGGTTCCGGCACGGCGTACGCGTAGAACGTCGGTTCGAGAAGCGGTCCGCTGCCAGGCCAGAAGCCGTGGCTGATCACCTCGTGCGAGTACGCTTCGCTCATGAAGGCGGGCCCCTCGCGCGGCGGCGCCGGGCGGCCCGAAAACCGCGTCACCGCCAGGTCGAAGCCGCCCCAGAAAAAGTGCGCCGGACTGCATTTGCCGACGAACCCGCATCGGCATTGGGTGAAGATCCGTTCGAGCTGGACGAGAATCCGCCAGAACCGATTCGCCATCTCGGGATCGTAGGAGTGATGCACCGTGTCCTGGTCGAAGCGGATCGGCGACGGGATCTCCACCGGCATCGGCCAGATCTTCACCGGCAACCGCATCCGGGCCAGTGTGGCCATCACGTCGCGATAGAAATCGGCCACCGTGATCGGCCGGAGCGGCAGTTCCTGGCGCTCGCCGTCAGACGTGCGGATCACCAGTTGGTGATCGACGAAGTCGAACTCCATCGTGAACGCGCGCCGGCCGTGAGGCAGGTTCCGCGTCACCAGACCTCGCGCCGTCACATGCAGGGCGACCGCCCAGCTGTGATTAATGGGCGGCGCCTGCGCGAGCGCGACCTTGCCGACGATCTGCGACCACATCTGAAGTGTCGCGTAAGTGTCTTTCCACCCGTCGTACCGCAGGGCTGGCCAGCGTTCGTCGGTCATGACCAGCATCATAGCCCGCGACGATTAGAAGAGGGTCGCCAGCTGCGCGGCATCGGCGTCCGCTAACGGCAGCGAGACGGCGCGCACCGCGGCATCGAGGTGCGCGGCCGTGCGGGGGCCGATGATCGCTCCATCGGCTCTCGGATGGTGCAGCACCCAGGCGATCGCGAGCGTGCTCATCTCGACGCCCCGCGCCCGCGCCTCGTCGGCGAGCGACGCCAGGCCGTCGAACACTCTCTGGGACGCAAGGTGCCGGTACGGCTCCGGCCGAAGCGTCATCCGCGACCCTTCGGGGTACGCATCAGCGGATCGGTACTTCCCGGTCAACCAGCCGCCCGAGAGCGGACTGAACGCCGTGAACCCGACACCCTGGTCTTTGCAGAGCGGAAACAGTTCGCGCTCGGCGCTCCGATCGAGCAGGCTGTACGAATTCTGGACCCACTCGAAGCGAGCCAGCTTGCGCACGTCACTGATCCACAAGCCGCGGCCGAGGCGCCACGCCTCGATGTTGCTCGCGCCGACATAAAGCACCTTGCCCATCCGCACCAGATCGTCCAGAGCGACCAGCGTCTCGTCGAGCGGCGTTTCCGGGTCGGGCTCATGAATCAGGTACAGATCGAGTCGATCGGTCCGCAGGCGCGCCAGGCTCTCGTCGATCTGCTGGACGATGTGCCGCCGCGACAGGCCGCGATCGTTCGGCCCCGGCCCGACGCGATTGAACACTTTCGAGCTGAGAAGCAGCTGCTGCCGGACCGCGGACCCTTTCGTCTGGAGCCACCGCCCGATGTACGTCTCGCTGCGGCCGCCGCCGTAAGCATTCGCCGTGTCGAACAGGTTGATGCCGGCGTCGAGCGCGCGATCCATCAGGACGAAGGCCTGCGCCTCGGTCTCGCCCTTTCCGAAAAACTCTGGCGCCGAGCCGATCCCTCCGAAATTCCCGCATCCGAGCCCAAGGCGAGACACCTTCAGGCCGGTCGATCCCAGACGCCGGTACTCCATGTCCAGAGCCTACTCGTCCGCGCGTTGCGCCGCCAGTGCCCGAGGTAAGATGGCGCCGCCGATCGGAGGGGTGCCATGAAGATGTCTGCCGTCGCCGTCGCCTTCGTCGCCGCCGCATTCGCCGCCGGGCTGCACGCGCAGCCTCGAACCACCGATCGCGAAGCAGCGCACGCGACCGTCGCGCTGCGGAATCCGCGCGTGCGCGCGTACCGGACGACGGCTGGTGCGCTCACCGGCGTCGCTCACGGCCCGGGCGTCGTCGTCTGGCTCGAAGACGGTCCGACCGAAAAGGCGGGTCAGGCTCTCTGGCTCGAGGACGTCGCGACGTTCACGACGGCAGACAACCCAGGCGGAGCGATCGCCATCGTCCAACCGCTGGGACACACCTCTCCGCGCCAGGCTGCTCCTCCGTCCGGATCGAAGCCGGGTGACGCGCCTTTTACCGGCATGAGCTTCGTGCCGCTCTTCGACAACGCGCGCGTCTCAGTTCTGCGCGCGCGCATGGACGTCGACGCACGCGAAGGGTTCCACACACATGCCTCGGACACGGTGGTCGTCCACCTGTCGGGCGGCGATATCGAAGACACCGCGAACGGCAAGACCGTCGTCAACAAATGGAAACCGGGGGACGTGGAATTCGAGTCGCGCGGTTCCAGCCATTCCGCCCGCAACATCAGCCACGCGGTTGACGTCGTCCTTGTTGCCCTCAAGCCGTAACGCAGCGCCCGCGCGCGGGCTGAGGCGCGTGCTCGGCCTCGGCTTCGGCCTCGCCGTGATCGTCGGCAGCACGCTCGGCATCGGCATCCTCCGGACGCCAGGTCTCGTCGCTGGCCAATTATCGAGCCCGGCGTTCGTGCTCGCCGTGTGGACCGTCGGCGGTCTGTACACGCTGCTCGGCGCGATCTGCTTCGCTGAGCTCGGCACCATGCTGCCGAAGGCCGGCGGCTACTACGTTTACGCCCGCCATGCGTTCGGCGACACGATCGGATTCGCCGTCGGGTGGACCGACTGGTTGACCTACTGCGCCGTCCTCGGCTACGTGTCCATCGGCATCGGCGAGTTCACGGCGATCCTGGTGCCCTCGCTCGCCCCCTTCGTCACGATCGTCGCGATTGCCGTGCTCGTGGGGCTGGTCGCCCTGCAGTGGGCCGGCGTCCAGGTGAGCAGCCGCTTTCAGCAGGTGGCGACGGCCGTCAAGTTCGTCGCGTTTCTCGCGGTGGTCGTGGCCGCGTTCGTGATTCGGCATCCGGCAGCCGCGGCCGGGGCCGCGCCGGCACTCTCGGCCGCCGGCCTCATCGTCGCGCTGCAGGCGATCATCATCACCTATGGCGGCTGGCAGAGCGCGCTGTACTTCTCCGAAGAAGATCGCGATCCGAGCACGAACATCCCACGATCGATGATCGGCGGGGTCCTGTCGGTGATCGTCGTCTATCTGCTGGTCAACGTCGCGCTCCTGTCGGTCTTGTCGATTCCCGACCTGGCGCGCTCCACGCTGCCGGCGGCCGACGCGGCACGCGTGCTCGTCGGTCCGCGCGGGCTTCAGATCGTGACAATCCTCTCTCTGGTGTCACTTCCCCCGATGCTCAACGCCATTCTCATGATCGGCACGCGCATTCTCTTCGCGATGGGGCGCGACGGCCTGTTGTGGAGAGGGGCGTCAACGGTCAGCGCCGGTGGAACCCCGACGACGGCGACGGTGGCGACGACGGTGGTCGCAGTGGCGTTGATCGTCAGCGGGACGTTTCAGCGGCTCGTCGCGATTACGGCGTGTTTCCTCGCCGTGAACTACGGCATCTGTTGCCTGGCGCTCATCGTCATCCGCCGGCGGGAGCCGGCGCGGGCGCGACCGTTCGTGGCATGGGGTTATCCCTGGTCGGCCGGGATCGTATTCGTCGGCGCCGTCGCGGTGCTAGTCGGCATCCTGGCAGGCGACACGATCAATGGTGCGGCGGCGCTGGTGCTGCTGGCGTTGGGGCTGGCGGGCCGCGCCATTCTGGCCGGTCGGTTCGAGAGCGCCGGACGCGCTAGCCTCGGCTCTTGAAGAACTGGACCGCTCGCTCGTGCCGCTCGGCCGCTGCGCGGCTGCCGAACGTTCCGAGATTCCGGCGATGTCCGGTCTTCGGATCGCGCTTCCGCGAGTACAGTCGATACTCTCCGGATTTCAGTTTACGAATCATCGGTTCCTTCCCAAAGATCTGCAAAATCTAAGACCTCGGCCACAGACAGAGCGCGGAGGCTTTCGTCGAGCGCTTCCGAGGCCGAGCTGCAGATGGAAGGGTCTGCCACTCCGGCCGATCGCGACTTCAGCTCGAGCGGTCCATTGCTCGAGTATCCAACGGTCGAGCGAGTCGCGGACCGAGATGCCGCAGGTGCTCGGCATCCGCGTGGAAGGACACACGGTGGACGCGGTCGTCCGCGACGGCGAGCAGCAGTGCGGCGAACGGCGCGTTCTCGTGGTAGAAGACGAGCGCCGGCTGGCCGTTGAGCTCGTGGACTTCGGCTTCGAGATCGATGCTGCGCGCCGAGGCCACCACGAACGACGCGATCCGGCGCGTCCCCTTGAGAGGCTTCGACCGACTCCGGTAGCCGATCGCCGCGGCGCTCTTCTCGCCGGGTTTTCGCCGACTCGAGCTCGTTGAAACACAATCGCGTCACCAGCGTGACGAGATAGGCGCGCGGCGAGTGACCGGAAGCGCGGCCGGCGCCCGTACGACGGCCCGATTGGAAACGACGGAGGAAGCGCCGACCGTCGGCCGCGTTTAGAGGCTTTTCGGCGTCTTCGCCGGTGCGGTGAACAGCCGCACGGTGTCGGTCCACCAGCGGCGCCGCTCGGTGAGACGGGGAAAATGCCGGCGCTCGCCGCCCGCCCGGCGTTCGGGTGCGAACTGGCTGAGGCTCCAGCCCGTTCGCACGAGCAAGGACTCCATGTCCGACTGAAACTGCACGAGGCGCTCGATATCGGCGAATGAAAACGCTCGAGAGACGCCGCCAGAGACGACGATGAGGTTTACACCCGTGCGCGTTTCTTCACGCGAGAGATCCAGGCGCGTGTCACCGCGAAGAAATGTCCAGCGCTGAGCACCCACGGCGCTGCTTATCGGTTGAGCTCCTCGCCTCCATCAGGGCCGCCAACGGAGATTCAACGTCGCCTTCAGTCGCTGAGGGCAGGGCGCTCAACGCGCCCGCCCCCGCTGCGACCGCCGGGCGAGTTTATCGCCGCCAATTCCGGCGATCGCGGTCGCGGTCTCGATCGCGCCGTCCGCGATCCCACCGACGGTCGCGCTCGCGGTAGAAACGCTCCCTCTCGAATCGCAGTGGCCGCTCGTAACGCCCGTGGCCGCGCGCCACCCAGGCGCCCGGCACCCATCGATTGCCGAAGCCTGTCCAGACGTAGTGACCGGCTATCCAGATCGATGCGCCGTACGGAGCGAATGACGCAGACGGACCGATCTGCACCGAGACCTGTGGGCTGGCTTGGGCCGCCGGGACAAACACGGTCCCCAACATCAGCGTCATTGTCGAGAGTGCGATGTAACGTCTCATGGCCGCCTCCTCGCGGTTGGACACGGCGAGACGTGTGCCAGCGCAGCCAGCGTCCAGATTCGCTCGATCCGGCCGATTTATCGGTATTTTGTAAACAGCTTCAGCGCTGCTGCCCACTTCCGAGGACGCTTCGACCGCATGTACCGGCGACAATCGGCCGATAACGATGAGAACCCCTGAATCAGCCGACAGGTCAGCCGTCGATCGACAAAGAGCCCAATGAGCGTAGCGGCCGCTTCGGGCATTCGGCGGCGAGTGTCGTGGCTCGTCGGCGTCACGCTCGCGCTGACTTCCTCTGGTCGCACTCGCTGCTGCTCACGTCCGATGCCATCGGTCCGGCACTGCGGCTGCTCGTCGAGCAGGCGATCGGACCGCTGCAACAGGCGGACTTCGCGAAAGAGACAATGACGCTGCGTCACTTTGCGAACTACAGGACGACGGACAACTGGTGGAACCTGTACGTCGGGCATCGCGAAGCTTACGCCGCGACCAACTTCCCTCTCGGTGTGGTGACGCTCTATCCAGCCTTCTTCGAGGTTCCGGTGGACGACACGGAGCGGGCCGCGCAGACGTCGCTTTCGGCTGGACGCGTTCCATCAAACACGTTACCCTGAAAAGCGTTGGAGATGATTCGATGACTGACGATGGTAGTAGGCGTTGCGATTCGTGTGTGCTGATCAAGCCTTCCCGCTGACGACATCCCGCTGTTGACGTCCTGCGTCCGATAGGCTTCGTCAGCCGTCGAGATGTGGGAGCCGACCCGACCGCCCCTCCGCCTCTCTTTTTCGCTCCCTGATGCCGCGTCCCTTTCTGCCAATGGAGGGGAGCCATGTACGAAGACCTCATTCACAGGATCCGCCAGGCGCTCGGCGAGCGCCGCGGCGTGATGAACACCGCAGCCGTGGCCGACCTGATGGCGACGTTTCACCCGTCGGACCTCGCCGCCATTCTCGACGAGCTGACGTTGCCGGAAGCCGAACGTGTGTTTGCGATTCTCGACGACGAGCGCGCCGCCGAGGCGCTGGCGCAGGTCGCGCCGACGACGAGCCGGCATTTGCTGCGATACGCTCCCGGCGATCGCATTCTCGCGCTCCTGCGCCGGCTGCCGATGGACGACATGGCCGATGTCGTCGCCGGCGCCGGCGAGCTCGGCCAGCGCGTGCTGGCGTCGATGCCAAATGCGAGCGCGCACGACGTCGAACAGCTGCTGCTCTATCCTGAGCACTCCGCTGGACGCCTGATGACCACGAAATTCCCCGTCGTCCCCGGCGAGACGTCCGTGGGGCTGACGCTCGAGTACGTCCGCGCGGTGGCCCAGGCGGTCGAGACCATCACGACGATTTACGTCGTCGGATCTGACGGCCGGCTTGCGGGCGCCTGCAGCATTCGTGAGCTCCTTATCGCCGACGCGCCCGCGCGCGTGGACGCGATCATGACGCGCGAGCTCGTCACCGTCGGCCCCGAGACCGATCAACAGGAGGTGGCACAGGCGATCAGCCGCTACGACCTGCTGGCGCTGCCGGTCGTCGATTCCGACGGACGGGTGATCGGCATCGTGACAGTGGACGATGTGCTCGACGTGCTGTCCGAGGAGTTCGACGAGGACTACGCGCGCCTGATCGGCTCGGATGCGGCAGAGATGGATCGGCGGACACCGGTGCAGGTGGCGCGGCTCCGGCTGCCTTGGCTGCTCGGCACGATGGCGATCGAGCTGTGCGCCGGGGCAATCATCGCGCGCTTTGACGCCGTGCTTCGCGAGGTGATCCTGCTCGCCTCGTTCATGCCGGTGATCTCGGCAGTGTCCGGCAATGTCGGGTTGCAGGCCGCCGCGATTGTGGTGCGCGGGCTCGACACAGGGCATGTGTCACTCGAGCATTGGTCCAGCGCGCTCCGGCGCGAGCTCGCCACGGCGTTGACGATTGCGCTCGTGGCCGGCGCGGCGGTGGCGCTCGTGGCCATCGCGTGGTCGCGGCATGCGCCGTTCGGCCTCGTCGTCGGCGCAGCGATGGCGTGCGCGGTCGTGACGGCCGGCGCCATGGGAACCGTGATCCCGATGATCTCGAAGCGGTGCGGATTCGATCCGGCCACCACGGCGGGACCATTCGAGACCGCGTTCCAGGACGTGATCGGCTTCACGGTGTTCCTCTGGATGGCGACGCTGCTCGCGCGTTGGCTCGTGTGAGCGGCGTGGTACCGCCGAACACTGACGCCACCCGCGAGTGAGATCGCGGGTGGCGTGGGCTCAGAAGCCGACACTCAGGCTGATGCGGGCGCTGCGCGGCAGGGTCGGATGCGTGTGGATGTCGTCGATGCCGTCGAGCGGTTCGCCCGGCAGCCGTGAGGCATAGAAGTAGTCGATGTCGCTGTCCACAGCGTTGAGCAGGTTGAACACGTCCACTCCGATCTTGGCGTGCTTACCTGCCTTGTAGGTGTCTGGCGCCAGGCGTCGAAATTCAAACGCGCCTGCGCGATCGGTGATGGCCGACTGTGTCGAGCCGGATGCGGCACGTAATTCTACGGAAACGCCTGGCAGGGGCGCGCCGGTGTCGTCTCGAACGGTGCCGACAATCCGGACCGCTTGAGCCTGCGCGACCGCGCTCCAGACACACAGGCACGCCATAAGGACCGCCGCACGAAGACGCATCCTCGTAGTGTACGACGCCGACGCCCGCGCGACGCGACGGCGACATCAGGCCACTTGGTGCCCTTCGTGTCGTCCTGGTTGAGAGCGATCTGCGGCCATCACTGTTTCGGACGATCGATCAGCACGACGTCGGAGTCTTCCTGCGTCCGCTCGAACACGATCTCGCGGCCGTCGGGCGAGACGTCGAAATCGCTGATCCGGACGTCGGGCCCAAAGTTCGTCAGCTGGCGTTCGCCGCCCGTCCGCAGATCAACCGCCCAGAGCTCCTTGTGATCGACGTCTCCCCGCAAGATCACGAGCGTCGCCTGCCCAGGGAGGAATCGGAATCGTCTGGCGCCGCGGCTCAAGGTCATGCCGGGCACCGACGATGGCCGGCCGGCGGATGAGACCGTTTTCACCGGGAACGTCGTGCCGATGTCCATGCCTGAGTAGACCAGGAACTCGCCTGATGGCGCCCATGCCGGATCGAGCGCGTACTCGTCCACCAGCCGCGTGACCGAGCGTGTGGCCAGCGCGATGCGGAACAGACGCGGCTTCCCTCCCTCGTTCAACGCGATGACGATCGACTGTCCGTCGGGCGACCAGGCCGGCGCGCCGCGAAAGCCCATCGAGTCGGCGACGGCTCGCACATCGGTCCCGTCGGCGTTCATCACCAGCAGCCGTGTCGTCGCCGCCGCGCCTTCTTCGACCGAGAAGGCGATGCGATGTCCATCCGGCGCGATCGCAGGTCCGCCGACAATGCGCGCGGCCGGGCCCGTCCAGAGCTGCGTGGCGGTCCTGTCGACGAACTTCCAGATGCCTTCGGTTCCCCCGTTCGAGGCGACATACAGCAGGAAATCCGGCGCGAGCCTCGGCAGCCGTCCCTGGGCGGTGGGCAGCGCGATTTTGCGGGCATCCGCCATTTGGGCCGGCTGCGTCGCGAGCGCGACGCGCCACAGCGACGTCCGGGGGCGCGCGACGGTTGCCACCAGGCGGCGGCCGTCGGCACTGGCGGCCAGCGACGTGTATCGCTCGACGCCGGAGCTGATGCGATGCGGAACGCGCCGCTCCAGATCGAGCCCGTAGATCGACGGACCGAAGCCGTCCGCGGCGGACGCGAGGTACAGCAGCGTGGATGGATCGACCAGCGTCGGGTGGCTCACGCGCGAATTGTGAAACGTGATCCGTTCCGGGGAACCGCCCGTCGACCGGATCCGCCAGATGTCCATCTCGTCGGGCACGTTGCCACGCACGAAGTAGATGAACGATCCATCGGGCGACCAGGTCGGAAAATGACTGTGCTGCGGTGGTGGCGCCACAAAGATCAAGCGCGCGGCGGCGCCGTCGGCCTTCACGAAGAGGGGATCGCCGGCTGCGGGCGTGTGATACACGAAACGCTGGCCATCGGGCGACCAGGTCATTTCGGCGACGCCGTCGAGATACGGCTGTGGCTCGCCGCTCAAAGTCGGCACCTCCCAGAGGCCGATCTGGCGTGCCTTCGCCTCGTCTGATTTGCCCACCCAGAACGAGACGACGCCGGCATCCGGCGAGAACTCCATCGTGCGAATCGATTGGTTCACGAGCGCAGTCAGATGACCGCGCGTCAGGTTGTGAAACTGACCGGTCCCGATCTGTGTCACCCAGACGTCGGCCTGGCCGTCGCGAGACGAAGTGAACGCCGCCAGCTTGCCGTCGCGCGAGATCACGGCCGAGTGTTCGGTACCTTCGAATTCAGTGATGCGCTGGAATCGCGCCGTCGCCAGCGGATTTCGCCAGAAGTAGTCGGCCGCCTGAAGCTGCCAGACGGCAACTGTGCCACCCGCCGCCAGCAGCACGATCGCCAGCGCGAACGCAGGGACGAAACGGCGGCTGACCGCTGTGGGAGCGGCCGCCTTCCGGGAAATGTCGCCGGCGCCTGACGCCTCGTCGGAACCGACGCGCAGCTTTCGGCTGGCCGCCCACGCGTCGAGCTCGCTGGAAAAGGCGTAAACCGAACCGAGCTTGTCGTGCTGGTGCCGATGGACCGGCATGCCCTCGCGCTTTTCCCAGCGCTGAGCCGTGGTCACATCGCGCCTCAGGTAGGCGGCGATCTCCTTCCACGAATCCAGCCGTCCCGCGGTGGGCCCGCGAGAAGGCGCCGAATCCGCGCTCCATTCCATCGCGAGCACTCCACCTGATGACGGCTTGGGCGAGAGGACCGGGATTTTACTCCTCACGTTTCCCCACTGCAATCAACGGCATTGCGCCGCACCTCGGCGACAGCCGCGTTTACGGCGCCTTGCGCGTTGTCGCTCCGCGTGAAGCCCGAGCGCGCGACGGGCGACGCCGAAGGCTACGTCGTGCCCGGGTACCCGGCGATCTACATCGCGGCGTGGTCGGACGCGTACAGGGCGGCCGTCGCCGGTGGCTCGCGCGCGATCGTCAAGCTGGCCGGCATCATCGCGCACGAGCGCCTGCACGTCGAAGCGGGAACGGCCGAGCGGCCCGTCTATGAGGCCGAACGGCTCATGCTGCGGCGCTCTGCGGCGCCGCCCGCGATGATCGATGCGTCGGCCGCGCCATGCGCGTCAGTACGTTGAGGCCGGACGCGCGTAACGAGCCGGCTCGGTCCGCCTCACCACGCCATCACGTAGCTGTCGCCGGTGGGGCTGACGCCGCCCATCAGCGCGCCGGTGCGCGGGTGAATCATGATCGCCTTGACCGATCCCACGCCGTGCACGTCGCGCACGTCGAGCTGATGCCCCTTCGCCGCGAGGGCGTCGCGGACCGTCTTCGCCAGCATTTCGGGGACCATCAGCTTGCCGGCAATCTCGTGCGGGTAGTACGACGACTCGAAGCTGTTGCTGATCACCGCCGGCTGCTCGAGCGCCTCCTGCACGTCCATCCCGAAATCGACCACGTTGAGGAAGAACTGCAGCTGCGTCTGCGGCTGCGTGTCTGAGCCGGGCGTGCCGAAGCTGACGAACGGCTTGCCGGCCCGCAGCGCCAGCGCCGGGTTGATCGTCTGCCGCGTACGCTTGCCGGGCTGCATGGCGTTGACGTTCTTCGGATCGAGATAGAAATACGCCATCCGATCGTTCAGGAAGAAGCCGCCGTGATCGACGACCATGCCGCTGCCGAACCCGCTCAACAGGCTCGATGTCACCGAGACCATGTTGTGATCCTTGTCCACCACCGTCAGGTACGTCGTCAGGTTGAGGATCGCATCCGGGTCGAAGGCGGCGACCGTCGTCGGCGACGGCTGCGGCGCCGCGTAGGCGATGCCGGCAGTCGAGGTCCGCACACTGGTGGGATCGCCGGGCGCGGGCTCGCCGACGATCGCGCGATTCGGATCGATCGCCGCGCGGCGCGCCGTGGCGTACTCCTTCGAGAGCAGCCCCTTCATCGGAATATTTTTCACGAACTTCGGATCGCCGTCGTATTTGTTGCGATCGGCGAACGACAGCTTCAGCGCCTCGGTCACAGCGTGCAGATAGGGCGCCGAGTTGTGCCCCATGGCCTTCAAGTCGTATCCCTCGAGAATGTTGAGCGCCTCGAGCATTACGAATCCCTGCGAGTTCGGCGGGCACTCGTACACTTCCGTGCCGCGATAGCTGACGTGCACGGGCGCGTCCTCGTACGGCTGATAGCTGGCGAGATCGGCTTCCGTGATGATGCCGCCGTTGGCTTTCAGGTACGCCGCGGTGTTCCTGGCGAGATCGCCCCGATAAAACGCGTCCGGGCCCTGCGCTGCGATCGTGCGGAGCGTGCGCGCCAGATCCGCGTTCACGACGATGTCGCCCATCTCCAGCGGCTTGCCGTTCCTGAACCAGATCTTCGTCGTCGACGGATATTTCTCGAGCTTCGCCTTGCTGCCGGCGAGACCGCGCGCGAGCGCCTCGGTGACCGGAAAGCCCTGCTCGGCCATCTCGATCGCCGGCGCGAAGTCTTCGGCCAGCGACTTGGTGCCGTACTTCTGCACCGCCCACGCGGCGCTGCCGACCGCGCCCGGTACCGAGATCGACAGCGGCCCTTCGTCGGGAATGCCCCCCTTGCTCTTGTAGAACTCGATGGTGGCCGCCTGCGGCGCGAATCCACTGCCGTTGATGAACTTCACTTCGCCGGTCTTCGCGTTGTAGAAGAGCACGAACATGTCGGCGCCGAGCCCGGTCATGGCCGGCTCGACTTGGCCCTGGACGGCCCACGCCGCCATCGCCGCGTCCATGGCATTGCCGCCCGCTTTCAGGATGCGCACGCCCGCTTCCGCCGCGAGCGGGTGTCCGGCGGCGACCATGCCGTGCTGCGCGACGACCGTCGGCCGCCAGGTGGTCGTCTGAGCCGGCAGGTGGATGACCCCGATGATGATTCCCGCTGCGACGATGCACGCTCTTTTCAACATGACATCCTCATCACTCGATGACCGGTTGGTGGTGTGGACTATACACCCGGCGCCAGCGGCGGCTCTGCGAAACCGCCGCGCGCGCCGGGGACGGGTCTCCGTACCGTATTGGTACAGGGGACGGGTCTGCGTCTGATGCCGCGACGCAGGAAGGAATCGATGCCGTAAACGGCAGCATTCCGCGGCAAAGCGCCGCATTGCCTGTGCTGCCGCAGGTCGCGGCTTGTCCCGACGTTCGTCGTAGCGCACCGTCGAGCCCTCACGCCACCGCAGTCCGCGGGGCGTAGACGAAAGACTTGGAGGATCACATGTTGCGTGAACGATTCCGGCGGCTGTCACTCGTCGTCCTGCTCGTCCTCGCGGCCAGCAGCGGCGGTCAGGCCCACTCGCCGAAACACCACACCTTCAGCGGCTTCATCGCCGACTCCACCGTGCTCAGCGCCGGCTCGTGGGTCATCCATGGCGTCTGGTCGGCGGACATGAGGGACGGCAAAGGTGGATCGCCGGACACTGCTGATTTCTCGGCGGCGCTGACCATGGAACGATCGGATTATTGGCTGCTGACGACCTCCGGCGCGGACGCCGACAATCCCGCGACCCGCAACGCGCACACGCACCACATCGCGCTCGCCGGCGCGACGGTGACGCCGATCACCGGAGGGATTCGGATTGCCGGCCCGGCCACCATCACGGCGAACGGCAGCGTCGCCCCCTTCGGGACATCGTCCACTCTTCAGATCGACATCACCGGAAGCACGATCGTCACGTTTTCGAACGTGAAGCTCACGTTCGGCGGCGACGCGGTAGCGCATTTCGGATCGCAAGCGCTGGCGGGAGTCGTTCGCGGGGCGAACTAACGGGCGGGCGGACACGCGGTCTGCGGATGGGTTTGAACATATTCTCATATGAGCATATGATTGGCTCATGCCGCGGGCCGCGACCACCACGGACGTCTTCAACGCGATAGCCGAACCTCGACGCCGCGAGATCCTCGCCGTCCTGCTGGGCGGCCAGGAGCACGCCGTCGGCGACGTGGTCCGAGCGCTCGGATTGCCGCAGCCTGCGGTGTCCAAGCACCTTCGCGTCCTCCTCGAGGTCGGCGTGGTCTCGGTGACCCGGCACGGCCGGCAGCGCCTGTATCAACTCAACGCGGAAGTGTTGAAGCCGGTGCACGACTGGGTCAAGACGTACGAGCAGTACTGGACCCGCCAGGTGAGTCACATCAAAGCGCGGGCCGAGGGCAAGATGCTCGGCCGCACGGATCGCAGCCAATCCACGACAACCGAGGAGAAGAAAACATGCTGAGCGGCCTCGTCGAACAGACCGTCCACACGCTCGACATCACGAAAGAGGAGCGGATTACCGGGCCATCGACGCGTCTTCGAGACGATCCTCGAACAGATGGGACCTCTCAACCAGCATGCCGACGGGTCGCCGCTCGCGATGACCTTGAAGCGTGGCCGGGCGGGCGCTGGTTCCGCGACCTCGGCGACAACACCGGGCACTTGTGGGGACACGTACAGGCGATCAAGCCGCCGACCCTGCCGGAGATCGGCTGATCGCGCCGCGCATCACGTACGACGAGATCCAGGCGGGAACAAGGCTCGCGGACCTCGCGGCTTCGAGCGGCACGTAGAATGGAACGACAAGGGAGTGCGCTCATGCGCAATGGTCCTGTCAGTTCCGCGCCGCGTGCCGTCGTGCTTTGCGCTGTGCTTCTGCTTGGCTGGGCCGCACGATGTGCGGCTCAGGCGGGCCCGCCTTACCAGACCGACGATCCCGACCCGGTTCCGCTGCATCACTTCGAGGCCTACGTGTTCGAGCTGTCGGATCGCACGACCGGCGGCACGGCCCTCTCGGTGCCAAGCTTCGAGATGAACTGGGGCGCCGCTCCGAATCTCCAGCTGCACGTGGTGATTCCTCTGGCGACGAATCTCGCTCCTGGTGTATCCGCGCAACGCGGCATTGGCGACATCGAGTTGGGCGCCAAGTACAAGTTCGTTGACGAGACACGCCGTATGCCCGAAATCGGTGTCTTCCCATTCATCGAGCTGCCAACCGGAGATGCGGCGCGCGGCCTCGGCGTCGGCACGACGTGGTATCGGCTCCCGGTGTGGCTCAAGAAAGGAGTCGGTGCCTGGAATGTGTTCGGTGGCGGCGGTGAGGTGGTGGTGCGCGCCGAGGGGTTCAAGAACTATCCGTTCGCCTCAGGCCTGCTGCAGCGCAAGATCTCGGAGCAACTCACCCTCGGCGTCGAGCTGGTTGGTCACGGCGCCGAGAGCCCGGATCCCGCAGGCGTGGGTCGATCTCTGATGACCGATGTCGGCGGTTACTACAGCTTTTCGCCCGGCTTTCAGCTGCTCTTCGCCGCCGGGCACAGCGTGGCCTGGCGCCCCGAGACGTACACCTACCTGGCGCTGTATTGGACGTGGGGGCCCGGCGCGGACAAGAGCGCCGATGCGGGCGGGCTGATGCCGCTCCGGCGGTGACGCGGACCGCGCCGCAGAACCTTCAGCGATCGTCGTTCAACCACGAAGGCGCGAAGGACACGAAGATTCAGAAGCCGCTGTACACATAGAGTCTTCGTGCCTTCGCGCCTTCGTGGCAGACGTCGACTACATGCCTTTGCTTGCGGGCGGAACGATTCCGTTCAGCCGCAGGTACACGGTCATCGCGCCGTATTCGTCCCACGCATGGCCGATCGTGTCCCAGACGAGCCGCGCGCGCGTGGCCGTGCCGATGAAACGTGGCCCCTCGACCGCCTGGGCCATCGACTGATCGGTCTGCTCCTTGATGACCGCGATGCCGTAGTCGAACGAGTCGGCGAGCGCCTTCAGGATGACCACCTTCGACGTGGCCTTGGCATCGATCGTCGGCGCCGCGGTCTTGCCGCCGAGCGTCTTGATGATGCCCACATTGGCCTGGGCGACGTGAAGGATCTGCTCGCCGTAGTTGCGCTGCGCTGGCGTCGGCTTGAACGCGAACTTGTCCTCGGGCATCGCATCCGCGATCTTCGTCATCGTCTCTTTCATGCTCGTCCAGTCCTTCAGCACGTCGCTCTGGATCGTGGTGGACTGGGCGGCGGGTCGTAGCGTCGCGACGGCAAGCATCGCGGCGACGAGGCCGAGTGTGTGCACTTTCACAAAATCCCTCCTGTTCGAATTGTGAGGCCGAATGGCCACTTTCAGTACCGCCTTTTAGACGCACGCGCAGCCCATCGGTTTCATCCTCCTCGAATCTGAGGGAACTTTGCGATGACGATCGCGCTCGCGAAATGACACGCGACCGCAAAAGTGGCCCCTAGTGTGAGAGCTGCATCCATCACTCAGCGCGACGGCAGGTGCGCCGCCGGAATGCCAAGCGCCAAGGCGATCGCTCGCAGCTGCTTCTGGACGATGCGGGCGTTGCGGGGTCCCATCCGCAACAGCTGCTTCTGCGCGCTCGTCAAACCCTCGAGCCGCCCATCGTCGTAGGCGTAGCCGATTCCCTTGGGCGTGAGCTTGGCGGGACCATCTCGAATCGGCGTGTCGAGAAGCGAGACGATCGCGCGTTCGAGCGTGCGATCGAAGGATGGATCTGATGAACCCAGGTCGCGAGCGGCTTCGTCGATCCGTGGCTTGAGGGTCCCGTACAGTCGAGCGGCCGCTGCCGGATCGATTGACGCAATCGCATCCGCAAGAGATGTATAGCGGTCGTAGCTCCGCTCGTCGACGAACGTCGTGCCATCACGTTGAACGACGCGGAACGACGCCGACGGGCGCAGCACCTTCAGATGCTGCACGGGTGTCGCCCCGTCCGCGATGTTCACGACCACCACCGTGAAGTTACGCACCAGCCCGCTCGTCGTGAGCCAGGCCGCAACCGCGGGATGCTCGGAGATGCGTCGCACCAGCGTCCTGACGACGTCGTCGCTGGAGTCGAGCGCAGGCAGCGTGATGGCTTCACCCGTTCCACCGAGCGGCGGCGTCGATGTGTCGGTGGGCGCCTTGGGCGCGACAGTGGTGGCAGGTGCCGGCGCCGGACGGCGTCCCCGGACGACGCCAAAGTACACCGCTAATCCAGCCGCAACGATCACCACCGCTACCAGAATCCATCCGAACGCGGAGGGCCTCTGGGTCGGCGCGGGCGGGGGCGGCTCGCTCGCGGGCCTCTGAATCTCGTAATCCGGCAAGTCGTTCATGGCGGCACGTGACCAACGGACACCGATCGTCCGCACGTACAGCGTAGAAGACCCTGGCTCGTAAGTCCACGCAGTTAGCTGATCTTCGATCCGCCCATGGACGAGCTACGGTGGGACAGCTGCTACGCGATACGCGATGCACTCCGCGTCGCGCCGCCAGCGCTGCAGCCGGCCGAAGACCAGTCGCTGCATCGTCGGGTCCAGCCGCAGCTGATTGTCGAGCGACGCCGGTCCTGGCCCATCGCCGCATGTGACGATTGCGCCCAGGCGGTCGATCGAGCGCACAAAGGCGTCGCGCTCGTACGGGCGAATCACGTCCGGGGCAAAGAAGAACGTATGGCGGCTCGCTGCCGGCACGCTGTACGCATAGTGCCAACCTGAGCCCACGGGCGCATACAGGATCGGCGCATCGCCCGTCGCGGCGCGGATGCGAGCGAGAAACGACAGGCGCTCGACGATCGCGGCGGACACCACGACGCGCCCGCCCGTGGGAAGACGCACGGTTTCCATGGACGCCGGGACATGCGTCAGGAGCGCCGTGTGCAGGACGAGCCAGACGCCTGGCGCCCAGGCCGCCGCCACGGCCAGGCGTGTACGCGTCGATCCGCGCTCGATCGCGAACGCGGCGGACGGCACGAGAGCCCAGAAGAACTGCTGAAAGTGAAAGACGTGGTGAAAATAGCCGCAGCTGGCGATGCCGTAGAACAGCAACAGGACGAAGGCCGAGCCAGACGTGTCCGCCTCGCGGCGTTGCCGCAGCGTCCGCAGCCACACGTCGAGGCCGTAGACACCCAGCATCGCAGCCGTCAACGGCATCAGGTACTGGCCAAGCATCAGACGCCATCCGCCCCACGCCAGCCACCGGATGTCGTCGCCGACCACACCGTACGCGTGGAACATGAAGTAGGGCCAGATCACGTCGCGGGCGATCATCGCCGGCTGCGTCGCGACGGCACAGACGATCCACAGACTCTCGACGCCCAGAAACGTGACGCCGGTGACGAACAGGGATCGTGCCCATCGACGGAAGCCCTTGTTCGACCAGCCCACTGCCGTGAGGCACAGCGCGTCCAGGATCACAATCGCGCCGCCGCCGACGAATGCGCCGCCGAACTTGATGCCCTGCCACAGTCCGAACACCAGGCCGAGGCCGACAGCACGGGACGTACTGCGTGTCTCCGGCGGCGACCAAGCCAGGGCGAGCAGCAGCAGCATCGTGCGTTCGAGCACGACGAACGGCGACGAAGTGAACGCGCCAGCGATCGCACCCGGAATCGGCAGCAGCGCGAGTAGGCCGACACTCGCGGCCAGCGCGACGCCCGGCCCTGCACTCCTCCGCACGAGGCGGTACGCAAGCGCGGCGTTCAACGCGCTCACCATCGCGAACAGACCCAGGTACACCTCCGGCGTGTTGCCGAAACGCCACGCCGTGACGGCATAGGCGTACGCCGAAATCGGACCGTACGGGAAGAAGATGTCGCGATAGAGCGTCTGCCCGGAGAGAATCGCGTGCGCGGTCAGCAGGTTGTGACCGGCGTCACGGAAAAGGAAGTCGGCGCCGGTAACCAGGTCCGGCCGCCTGCCCAGGAGTGCCGCGCCGAGCAGCAGGCTGCAGCCGGACGCCCCGAGCGCCAGGATCGCATCGACCCGGTTCCATGGTCGACTCCGACCCGCGGCCACCACGTCCTGCTTATCGGCTCTCCGTCCGAGCGGTGCAGGCAGCGTGTTTTCGTACGGTCATTGTTCAGTTGGCATTCGAATTGCGCAGGCTGTTCCTGGCTAATACGCATTGCAGCCTTTCGCTAGGCGTTAGTTGGACGAAAGCGGGACGGGTAACACTCGGAAATCACAACTCGTCAGACAAAAGGTCGACCTTTCGCGTGATGTTCGAGTCTGTGACGCGCCCGACCAGGACGTATCGGCGATCTCGTCCGCTGGTTACCTGACGGTTGTGTGGAATAGCTCGGGCGGCCGGATCAACAGGTGAAAATCCGTGGTTTCGAATCCGTTCTGAGCCGATGTCCAGCAGCTGTCGAAACGGGTTTCTTCTCGAGACGGGCGACATTCACGTTCACTACCGTCGTGTCGGCGACCTCGCCGACGAGTACGCTCGAGGCCTGGGGATGCTCGGCCGAGATGAAGTCGAATCCGCGCGACGCTTTGTGCGGGATCGCGATCGCGCGGCCTATGTCGCGGCTCACGCGCTGCTCCGCCAGGTTCTCTCAACCTACGATTCCATTCCGCCGTCGGCGTGGACCTTTGATATACGCGCCGAAGGGAAACCCGTGCTGAGCGGGCGCCATCCCACGGATCTCAGCTTCAATCTGAGCCACACGTGCGGATTGGTGGCGTGCGTCGCCTGCAGAACACGCGACGTCGGAATCGATGTCGAGTCGATCGACCCGCGCGTGGAGGCGCTGGAGATTGCATCGCGGTTCTTTTCGGAGAGCGAGTTGGCCGGCCTCCGTACGTCCGTCGAGAGCGAAAGGCCGGCCCGTTTTGCCGAAATCTGGACGCTCAAGGAAGCGTACGTCAAGGCGACGGGGGCTGGATTATCCACGCCCTTGCACACCTACGCCTTTGGGTATGAGGGAGCAACGGCTCTCCGATTTGCACCGGCCGTCGGCGAACACGCCGACTGGCAGTTCGCGCTGTTCGCTCCCACGTCGGATCATCGCATGTCGGTGGCGGCCCGTCGGCACGCCCGAGAAATGCTCCGGATCACGAC
>DATATJ010000091.1:0-2099 GCA_036268855.1 Vicinamibacterales bacterium | reverse complement strand
CGGGAGACGCATCCAGGGTTGCGTTGAACTTCGCGAACCCAACCGTGTCCAGCTGAAAATACTGCTGGTCGAGCAGTACCGTTGTGGCTTCACGGGTTGCTGCGTCCAGCACGAACTGAGTACGGTCCTTCCCGGCAGCTTCAGCGGCTCGATCGATGAGCGTGCGCCGCTCTTCCTCGATGCGGATGTTGATGGTTCGGGTCCGCGCGGCGCTTGTAGTGGCTGCCATGGTGTGCTCCCTATGCGACGCCCATGTCGAGACGTCGACGTCCCTACCCTAGAGCGTTTTCGACGTGTACATAGTACGGCCGTCGTGGTACTTCTGTCGCGGGAGGTCCGATGGCGCCGTATTCGATGGATTTGCGAAAGCGAGTGGCCAAGGCCTGGGATGCCCATCCAGACGCCGAGGCGATCGCCGCGAAGTATGAGGTGAGTCGCGCCTGGGTGCACCGGCTGATTCAACGGCGGCGAGCAACGGGCTCGCTCGCGCCGCGTAAGCAGGCGAAATTTCGGTCGCGCGTCTTGGCGGGACAGGAGGATCGGCTCGCCGCGCTCATTACGGCTCGGCCGGATGCGACCTTGGCCGAATTGCGCGAGGCGCTGCCCACGACGGCCGCGCTCAGTACGCTCTGGCTGGCCATCGATCGGTTGGGATTGACGGTTAAAAAAAACCGTACACGCCGACGAACAGCGGCGGCCTGATGTGGCGGCCGCGCGCCGCCAGTGGCGCGACACCCTGCCGCTGCGTGAGGCGCAGCAGTACGTCTTCGTCGACGAGTCGGGCGTCACGACGGATCGGTTACGCCGCTACGCTCGCAGCCTGCGCGGGACCCGCATTGGCGATCACACGCCGTGCAGCCATTGGCAGACGCACACGGTCGTCGCGGCGCTTCGCCCCACAGCACTGACCGCGCCGGCCGTGTTCGATGGGCCGATCGACGCGGTCACCTTCCGCGCCTATGTCGAGCAAATTCTGGTGCCATCGCTGCGCCCGGGCGATGTCGTGGTGCTCGACAATCTGGCGGCCCATAAGCAACCCGAAGTGCGCGCCGCGATTGAGCAGGCCGGGGCGTTCCTGCGCTTTCTCCCGCCCTACAGTCCCGACTTCAACCCGATCGAAATGGCCTTCGCCAAACTCACGGCGTTCTTCCGCGCGGCCCGTCCGCGCACGTTCGATCACGTGTGCGACTCGATGGCGGTCGCCCTCGCGCTCTTCCTGCCCGACGAGTGCGCGAACTACGTCAGGCACTGCGGCTACCGCCTTACTACATGAAACTCGAAAACGCTCTAAAGCCCTTTTAGAACAGCGTCTTGACGTATTCGCGCGTCATCCGCGCGATGTTCGAGATCGGAATTTCCTTCGGGCAGACGGCTTCGCATTCGCCTTCGTTCGAGCAGCTGCCGAAGCCTTCGGCGTCGGCCTGGTTGATCATCGCCACGACGCGGCGCCGGCGCTCGACCCGGCCTTGGGGAAGCAGGGCGAGATGGGAGATTTTCGCGCCCATGAACAGGTGAGCCGAGGCGTTTTTGCACGCGGCGACGCACGCCCCGCACGCGATGCAGGCCGCCGAATCCATGGCGGCTTCGGCCATCTCTTTCGGGATCGGCAGATTGTTGGCGTCCTGGGCGCCGCCGCAGTTGACCGACACGTACCCGCCGGCCGCGATGACGCGGTCGAACGCGCTGCGATCGACGATGAGATCCTTGACGATGGGGAACGCGCGCGCGCGCCACGGCTCGATGGTAATGGTGTCGCCGTCCTTGAAGCGCCGCATGTGGAGCTGGCAGACGGTCGTCCCGCGATCGGGCCCGTGCGGAACGCCGTTGACGACGAGGCTGCACATTCCGCAGATGCCTTCGCGGCAGTCGGAGTCGAACGCGATGGCGTCCTTGTTCTGGCGCACGAGCGACTCGTTGACGACGTCGAGCATCTCGAGGAACGACATGTCGGGCGAGACGTCGGCCGCGGTGTAGTCCTCGAGCCGCCCCGCTCTCTCGGGCCCGGCCTGTCGCCAGATTTTCAGATTCAATCGCACGATGATCCTTGTTCGCTTCTGCGGAAAAGGGGTCGGGAGTCTTTTTAGTCGAGAGCCGGGTCG
>DATATJ010000090.1:0-1923 GCA_036268855.1 Vicinamibacterales bacterium | reverse complement strand
GGGCGCCGCGCTCGACGACTATCGATCGCTGTTGAAGCAGGCGCTGTGGAGGCCAACCGTGCTGCAGGTCTTCGTGATGGATCGCGACGGCGCGCATCTGCGGCAAGTGACCAGCTTTGCCGGCGCGAACTGGGCGCCGTCATTCACGCCCGACGGCACGCAGATCATCTTCGCGTCGAACATGAACGCGCCGACCGGACCGAACTTCGATCTGTATCTCATCAACCTCGACGGCACCGGCCTCGAGCAGATCACGTTCAGTCCGGATTTCGACGGCTTCCCGATGTTTTCGCCAGACGGCACGAAGCTCGTGTGGGCGTCCAACCGCCACGACACGAAAGAACACGAGACGAACGTATTCATCGCCGACTGGGTGAAATAGCCGCTCACTGGTCTTCCACGAAGCCGATCGCGGGCGCCAGCGTTACGACCGGCAGCGACGGATCGAGGCCATGCACGACTGCTCGCGCCCGCGCGCATCGCGCAGGCCGTCGCGCCGGTGATCGGCGACGTCGTCGCCGAATCGCGCCCGAACGCCGGGCGGAAAGAGCCGCAGCAGCACCGTGGCCAGACCATGGCGGTGCGATCAGGCGCGTCCGCGCAGCCAGCGTTTGCGGCGCGCGTCGGCGAGCACCGCTTCGAGCCGCACGGTCTCGGCGGCAGCCACGCGGCGGCCGAGCGCGGTCATCCGGTAGTACCGCCGCCGTTCGTCGTCGCGCTCGCGCGCCGGCCGCCGGCCCGCTTCTTCGATGAGGCCGTCGGCGAGCATCGATCGGATGTGCCGATAGAGGTTGCCGGCTTCGATCCGGATCCCCGCGCTGGTGCGCGTCGCGATGTCTCGCGTGATGGCGTAGCCGTGACGGTCCTCATCGGCCAGGGACAGGAGGATCTGGAACGCGACGGGTTTGACGGGTAGGCGACGGTCGACGTCGGTCGTGCGCACGGAGGCCTCGCGGGAATTGGATGACGGCGCGGCAGATCAGGTTGGTTCGAGTCTACTCATAATGATTATAGTCGGCGCCGGCGGGCTCAAGGGGCGATTCAGAAGATTCGCAAGACGATGGCACGCTGTCACCCAGGCCGCCTGGCCGCTCCCTGGCGGCGTGTCGTCCGGGCCTTCCCGATCTTTCCGTTCCCCGTCCGGAGGACACACGCGCCGCGCCGTACTAGAATCTTCCCGTGGCCAAGCGCAAGACTTCCAAGCCAAGGTCGCCCTCGCTGTTTGACGCCGAGCAGGACCAGGTCCTGACCCGGCCGCCCGGCGGCGGCGATGAGCGGGTCACGCTGCACGAGGCGGCGCAGGCGCGCTACCTGAACTACGCGCTGTCCGTCATCACCTCGCGCGCGCTGCCGGACGTGCGCGACGGCCTCAAGCCCGTCCAACGCCGCATCCTGTTCACGATGTGGCAGCAGAACCTCACCGCCGACGCCAAGCATCGCAAGTGCGCGAAGGTCGTCGGAGACGTGATGGGCAACTACCACCCGCACGGCGACATGGCGCTGTACGAAACGCTCGTGCGCATGGCGCAGCCGTTCTCGCTGCGGTATCCGCTCGTCGACGGCTCCGGCAATTTCGGGTCGCTCGACGGCGACAACGCCGCGGCGATGCGCTACACGGAATGCCGCCTGGCGCGGATCAGCGACGAGATGCTGACGGAGATCGATCAGGACACGGTCACGTTCCGTCCGAACTACGACGGCACCAAGGAAGAACCCGTCGTCCTGCCCGCACGCCTCCCGAATCTGCTGATCAACGGCGCGACGGGGATCGCCGTCGGCATGGCGACGAACATCCCGCCGCACAATCTCTCGGAGGTCTGCACGGCGCTGATCAAGATGATCGACGCGGACCTGGACATGACGAGCGCGCAGCTCTGCAAGTACATCAAGGGCCCGGATTTTCCGACCGGCGGGCTGCTCATG
>DATATJ010000089.1:0-7237 GCA_036268855.1 Vicinamibacterales bacterium | reverse complement strand
TCCCGCCCATCCCGAGTCTTCATCACGAAGTCACGGAGAGCACGAAGGTCGCGAAGAACGCTCTGCGCAGAACTGATTCCGTGATCTCCGTGTCCTTCGCGCCTTCGTGATGAAAGGACCGTGAGATGAGACGCGATCGTGGACTCGGCCAACACCATCACGCCGACCGAGGCGAGCCGTCGACTGATCGGCGTCCCTTGGAAGCGGCGAGTCGCGACCGACAGACGGGAAACCGCCCGCAGAGGGCCGAGTCCTGGCCAACCCACGGAGTCGGCCGGCGCTGTGCCCAACTTCCCGGAGCGGCGGTTTCCCGCGCGTCGACCGGGGACGCCAATCAGTTTGTCGCTCGCGTCGCCGACGCACCTGATGAGCCCTCAAGCCGCCTCAGGATCAGTATCGCGCGAAAGGCTTCACCCGAGCGCGGATCGGCGCCGGATGCTGGCGGGGCTGCATCAAAATAGGTCTACTCGTGCCGCAGCGCCACCAGCGGATCGACCCGCATCGCCCGGCGCGCCGGCACGTACGACGCGAGCATCGCGACGCCGACAAACGCCAGCGAGACCACGAGGAACGTCGAGGGATCGTACGGCGTGAGCCCAAACAGCAGGCTCTGCAGATATCGCGTCGTGCCTGCCGCGCCCGCCAGGCCGGCGGCGAGGCCGATGGCCGTGAGCACCGTGCTCTGGCGCAGCACCAGGCCAAGCACCGCTCTCCGTGATGCGCCGAGCGCCATGCGGATGCCGATTTCGCGCGTCCGCTGCGTCACCGAGTAGGCCATCATCCCGTAGATGCCGATGGCCGCCAGCCCCACCGCGACCGCCGCGAACATCCCGAGCAGCGCCGCGTATAGCCGCGGCAGCGTCATGGAGTTCGAGGCGATATCTTCCATCGTTGCCACGTTGTAAATCGCGGCCTCCGCGTCGAGCTGGCGCGCGAGACGGAGCGCGCTCGCGATGACGGCCGCCTGATCGGTTCGGGTCCGGACAACGAAATAGGGTCCGATGGGAAAGAGATAGACGTCGGGCGTCATCCTCGCGGGCCACTGTGTGAGATCGGCGAAAAATTGCGGCGTCGGCGCGCGATCGAGGCCGAATTGGCGTACGTCGTCCACGACGCCGATGATTTCCCACGGCGCCGGGTCGGGCCCGGTGTAGACGAGACGGCCCACCGGATTCTCGCCCGCGAAGTCGCGACGCGCCAGCGTGTGGTTGATGACCATCGCCCTCGGGTGGGACACGCGATCGCCATCCTCGAATCCACGACCGGCGATCACGCGAATGCCCATCGCGGTCAGGTACCCGCGGCTGACGAAGCGTGCGTCCACAGGCGGCGGGGCCGCGGCGTCCTTCGGCCTGTCCGGTGTGCTGCGCAGTGCGAAGGAATCCTGCAGTATGACGAACGGCAGCTGACGCGCATAGCCGGCGGCTTGTACGCCGGGGGCCGATCGAAGGCGATCGGCGAGTGCGGCGGCGAACTCCTCGACGCGGGCCGCGTGGTACCGATCGCCGCGCAGCGCCACCTGGAAGGTCAACGCGTGTGCCGCGTCATAGCCCGGATCGATACTGGCGAGCTTGGCGAAGCTGCGCATCAGCAGGCCGCCGCCGATGAACAGGAGCGTTGCGATCGCGATCTGCGCGGCAACCAGCGTTCGCTGGACCGAGCGTCCGCCCCGGCCTTCCGAGGCGGTGCTGCCGCGCAGGGCTTCGGTGCGATCGGCGCCCGCGCGGCGCAGGGCTGGCGCCAGACCGAACAGGAGCCCGGTCGCCGTCGAGACGAAGAGGGCGAACGCCAACGCCGAGGCATCGATCCCGACCGCGTCGAGCCGCGGAAAGGCGACGCCGGCTCCCTGCAGATCGTAGCGCGACAGGTTCGCCGCCAGCGCGCGAAACGCGCCGACGCCGCCGAACGCCAGCGCGATGCCTGCGCCGCCGCCGAGCAGGGCCAATAACACGCTCTCCGTGAGGGCTTGACGGATCAACCGCCAATATCCGGCGCCGATCGCGATGCGCACCGCGATCTCGTGCTGACGCGCGGCCGTGCGCGCGAGCAGCAGGTTCGCGACGTTGGCGCAGGCGATGAGCAGGACGAAGGCGACCGCGACCGTCAACACGATCAGCGCGGGCTTGACTGGGGCCGTCAGCTCGTCCGACACGTGCGCCAGCTCGAAGCGTGGCGGGGCCGACGCGCGCCCCTTGGCTGACGCCACATCGCCGCGCACATCGTGCAGGATGGCGGTGACTTCGGCGACCGCCGTCTCCGCCGAGACGCCGTCCGCCAGCCGCGCCATCATCGGCAGCCGGTGGGTCCGACTGTCGCTCGGGGCTTTCAACGCCAACGGCACCCAGAACTGCGCGGTCTCGCCAGGATATTGGAAGCCCCGTGGCATCACGCCCACGACCGTGTACGCTTCACCGAGCGCAATCGCACCGACGAAAGCCGAGTTCCCCGTAAAGGTGATCGTCCTGCCGAGGGCATCCCGGTCGCCGTTGAAGTACCTGCGCCATGTGGCCTCGCTCAACACAATCACGCGATCGCCGCCCGGCCCCTCCTCGGCCCGCGAAAACCATCGTCCCAGCAGCGGGGGCGTTCCCAGCATGTCGAAGGTGCCGTCCGATACGGAGTCTCCAGACAGGAGCGCGGTGTCGGTGCTGCCGATCGGCGACACCAGCGCCAGATTGAAGCTCGCCACCCGCGAAAACGAGCGGGCGCGCGATCGCAACTCGATCAGCTCACGGATGTCGATGCCGCGCACGCGTTGCGGGCGGTGAACGGGCGACTCGGCGGCGGGGACGTTTTCGTAGAGCTCGACGATCTGGTCGGCGTGCGGGAACGGCAGCGGCCGCAGCAGCACGGCGTGCACGACGCTGAAGATGGCGGTGGTCGCGCCGATGCCGACCGCGAGCGTCGCCACCGCGACGATCGCGAAGCCCGGCGTCCGTCGCAGCGACCGCACGGCGTACTGCAGGTCGCGCCGCGCATCGTCCAGCCAGACGAACGAGCGCGCGTCGCGCTGACGGTCCTTGGCCTGTTCCACCCCGCCGAACGCACGCCGCGCAGCCAGGCTTGCCTCCTCGCGCGTCAGCCCGCGGCGCACATAGTCGTCCTCGATCATCGTTACGTGCGCGGCGACCTCGCGCGCAAGGTCCGGCTCGGCCCATCCCGGGCGAAGCGCATTGACCAGCCGGGCCAAAAAGCGCCGGACGCCTGACGCCGTCATGATTCACCGAGCAGCAGTTTCTCGACGAGACCGGAGAGCCGGCGCCACCGCCGTGTCTGCTGCGCCAGCGCCCGGCCGCCCGCTTTCGTGATGGCGTAGTACTTCGCTTCGCGGTTCGTCTCGGTCGTCTGCCAGGTGCCCTTGATCCAGCCACGCTGCTCCAGCCGCACGAGCGCGGGATACAGGGTGCCCTGGTTCAGCGACAGCGGGTGATCGGCCACCTGCTCGAGGCGCGCCGTCAGCGCGTACGCATGCTGCGGCCCCATCGTCTCCAGCGCGCGGAGGACGATGAGGTCGAGCGTGCCCTGCAGGAGCTCCACGCGATTTTTCCGGGTATTAGCCATGGATTCGCTTCCCCGCGACATACTTCACTTGCCGTCCCAGTGGGATTGTTCACGGTCGCACGTGTTCAACTTGCCTGTCAAGTGGAAGAAATGCCGGGCCGAGGCGCGGGGTGGGCGTCCGGCACGGGACCGGACGGTTCGCGGAGACTCCCGGAGACAATTCCACGGTCGAGCCTTGCCGCGATCCGGATGACGTAGTAGCCTTTCGTCACCTTTTATGTTCTCACGCGACGAAATCAAGGCGCTCACCGACAGAGTTCTCAACATGGCCGGCAGCGACCCGGTCGAAGTCACCTTCGAAGGGGGCGAACGATCCGGCACACGGTTCGCCAACTCCACCATCACCGCCAACCTGGTGCAGTACGACCAGCAGCTGTCGATCAACCTGCGCGTCGGGCAGAAGCAGGGCACGGCCCAGACGCGCGAATTCGACGATGAATCACTGAAGGCGGCGATCGACGAGGCGCGCGACGCCGCGGCGAAGGGGCGCGACAACCCGAACCTGCCGCCGCTCGTGAAGGGCCCGCAGTCCTATGTGAAGGTGGATGCGGTCGCACCCGCCACCGCGCAGTTCAGCCCCGGCGATCGTGCGGCGTGGGTCAAACAGTCGGTGGACATCTGCGAAAAGAAGGGCGTGCTCGGCGCCGGCTACATTCCCAAGGCCTACCAGGCGAGTTGTCTCGCCAATTCCGAGGGGCTGTTCGCCTACTACCAGTACGCGGAGGTGGGATTCATCCTCACCTGCCGGATGCCGACCGGCTCCGGCTCCGGCTGGTCCGGCATCACCGGCGCCAAAGACCTGTCGCAGATCGACGTGGCGCACCTGACGGAAGTCGCCGCCGACAAGGCGGTGAAGAGCCAGAAGCCGCGGGCGATCGAGCCGGGCCGCTACACGACGATTCTCGAGCCGCGCCCGACCGCGCGTTTTCTCTCGACGCTGATGGGCGCGTTCAACGAGGGGGGCGGCGGATTCGGCGGTGGGGGCTTCAACTTCGGCGGCCTCGGCCGGCCGTTCAACGGGCCGGACGGGAAGCCGAAGATCGGCCAGAAGGTGTTCAGCGACACCTTCACGCTGAAGAGCGACATCGGCAACGCGGTGCTGCGCCAGACGCCCGTCCTCGTCGACGGGCAGGCCGCGCAGCCCGTGACATGGGTCGAAAAGGGCGTGCTGAAAAACGTCTACTACGATCCGGCGACCGCGCACCGCGAGAAAGTGCTGCCCACGCCCGCGACGCCCAACATGAGCCTGGTGCTCGAGGGTGGCAGCCAGTCGCTCGAGGAGATGATCAAGTCCACCAAACGGGGTCTGCTGGTCACCTTCTTCTGGTACATCCGCCCGGTCGACACCGTCACGCTCCTCAACACGGGCATGACGCGCGACGGCCTGTTCCTCATCGAGAATGGCGAGATCGCCGGACCCGTGCAGAACTTTCGCTGGAACATGTCGCCGCTGGTCGGCTTCAACAACATCTCGGCGATCGGCAAGCCGGTGCCGATTCACACCGGCGAAGCGTACGACGGCCCCGGCACGGCGCTGGTGCCGCCGGTGCGCATCGAAGACTTTTACATGACGTCGGTTTCCCCGGCGGTCTAATTAATTTGAGGATTTGAGAATCTGGGGATTTGAGAATCTGGGATTTGAGAATTTGAGCTTTCAGAATTTGACAGTCTGAGAACCCAAGTATCCGCAGCCAGTGAGGCTTTCAGATCCTCAGATCCTCAAATTCTCAAATTCTCAGATTCTCAAATTTCGGTGAGGCGCCCTATGAGTCCAACACGTCGCGACTTCCTGAAATACACCGGCGCTGCCGGCCTCGTCATCGCGTCGAGCGATCTGATGGGGGATCTGCTCGCGCAGTCGCCGAAAGGCAACCCGCTCGAGTCGAAGTTCAAGGGCCTTGCCGACATCGCGCTCGCCGAAGCGAAGAAGGCCGGCTGCACGTATGCCGACATCCGCTTCACCAGCAGCACATCGAGCGCGGTGAACGCGTCGGGCGGCTCCGATCGCAACGCCGACGGCGGCGGCTTCGGCGGCCGGGGCGGCGGCTTCGGGCGCGGCGGCGGCCGCGGACGCGTCCGCAACGGCCAGCGCGGCGCGGCCGGCTTCGGCGTCCGCGTGATTCATGGCGGCGTCTGGGGCTTCGCGAGCAGCCCGATCGTCACCGAGGACGAGATCCGCCGCATCGCCGGCATCGCGGCCGACGTGGCGAAAGCCAGCGCGATCGCCAAGAAGACCGACATCCGGCTCGCGCCGGTCCCCGCCTACACCGAGTACTGGGCGACGCCGATCCGCGTGGACCCCAACAGCGTCTCGCAGGCCGACAAACAGGCGTTCGTCCAGAAGGTCGTCGACGCCGTGGTGCAGAACAAGGCGGTGACGAGCGTCACGGCCGACGTGCGCATGACCAACGAGTGGAAGTACTTCGCTTCGTCGGAAGGGTCCTACATCGAGCAGGAAACCTGGGAAGTGAACCCGTCGTTCAACGTCAGCGTGCGCAAGGACGGTGTCACCAAGACGCGCAACTACATCGCGGTGCCGAAGACGGGCGGCTGGGAAGTCGTGACCGACAGCGACATGCTCGCGAGCGCCGACCGTGTCGCCGCCGAAGCGGTCGAGATGACGACGGCAAAGCCGGTCGGCATGGGGCTGAAGGATCTCGTGCTGATGCCGTCGCACGCGATGCTCACCGTCCACGAGATCGTCGCGCACGCGACCGAGCTCGATCGCATCCTCGGCTACGAAGCCAACTACGCTGGCACGAGCTTCGTGAAGCTCACCGACGTCGGCAAGCTGAAATACGGCTCGAAGCTCTTCAACGTCACGGCCGATCGCACGATGCCCGGCGGCCTCGGCACCATCGGCTACGACGACGATGGTGTGAAGACGACGGAGTTCCCGATCATCCGGGATGGCATTCTGGTCGGCCTGCAGACGAACCGCGAGACGGCGCCGATCATCGGCGACAAGGCGAGCAAAGGCTGCACGTCCGCCTCGTCGTGGCGCGATTATCCGTTCCTCCGGATGCCCAACGTGCGCGTCGAGCCTGGCCCGAAGGGATCGCCCTCGGCCGACGAGATCATCGCCGACACGAAGGACGGCGTCCTCATCGACGGCCGCGGCAGCTACTCGATCGACCAGCAGCGCTACAACGGCCAATTCGGCGGCAACTGCTTCTGGGAGATCAAGAACGGCAAGAAGACGCGCATGGTCACCGACGTCACCTACAACGCGATCACCACCGACTTCTGGGCCAACCTCGACGCCATCGGCAACCAGGACACCTGGCGGATGTACGGCACCGGCGGCGACGCGAAGGGACAGCCGACGCAGACCAACAGCATCTCGCACGGCTGTCCATGGCTGCGGATCAAGAAGATCATGGTCGGCGCCGCGTACGCCTGACGGGTCCACGAGTGACGCTCGGCTGAAGCCTTCGCCCTACATCAATCTGCCTCGGCTGAAGCCTTCGCGCTATGCCGATCTGAGCGGCGCCCGACCTGTAGCGCGAAGGCTTTAGCCGAGCGGCTCCGTTAGGCGGGCGGCTCCGTTAGGCGGGCGTCTCCGTTAGGCGGGCGTCTCCGTTAGGCGGGCGTCTCCGTTAGGCGGGCGTCTCCGTTAGGCGGGCGTCTCCGTTAGGCGGGCGTCTCCGTTGGGCGGGCGTGTCCGTTGGGCGAG
>DATATJ010000088.1:0-24211 GCA_036268855.1 Vicinamibacterales bacterium | reverse complement strand
TCGATGTCGATCGCCATCGCGCAGGCCATTGTCGCCCTGCCGGCGCCGTGGGCGCACAGCGACATTGGCAGTGTGGGCGTGCCTGGCAGCGCGCAATTCGGCGCGGCCGGGTTCACGGTGACCGCATCGGGCGCCGACGTCTGGGGAAGCGCCGACGCGTTCCATTTCGTCTATCAGCCATGGACGGGCGACGGCTCGATCGTCACACGCGTGGCGAGCGTCACGAATGCCAATAGCTGGTCGAAGGCGGGCGTGATGTTCCGCGAGAGCCTCACGCCGGGTTCGGCGCATGCGTTCATCCTCGTCTCGGTGGCTAAGGGTGTTGCCTATCAGCGGCGCGATGCGACGGGCGGCGCGTCGGTCAGCACGGCCGGCTCGGTGTCGGCGCCGCCACGCTGGGTGCGGCTCGATCGCAGCGGCAACACGTTCAGCGCGTACGAATCGGCAGACGGGACGGCATGGACGCTCGTGGGCACCGACACGATCCCGATGGCGCAGCAGATCTATGTTGGCATCGCGGTGACGAGCCACGACAACACGCGCACGACGACCGCGACGGCCGCGGTACAAACGATCAACACGACGGCGTTCGCGGTGACAGTGCCGCCGGCGCCGGCCGGCAAAGTCGGCGTCGCGTATCAGCTGGCGGCGACCGCGAGCGGTCAGGTCGGCACGGTGGCGTGGTCCATCGCGTCGGGCGCGCTGCCGACCGGTCTTTCAATCGACGCGAGCACGGGCGTGATTGCCGGAACGCCGACCGCGTCGGGCGCCTTCACCGCGCTCGTGCAAGGCAAGGACTCCTACTCCGGTCGCACCGCGACGGCGTCGCTGACGGCCGTCATCGCGCCGGCGCCGCTCGCCGTCGCGACCACGGCCCTCGCCAGTGGGCAGGTCGGCGTCAGTTACAAGGCCACTCTCTCCGCGACCGGCGGCGCAGGCGGCACGACCTGGTCGGTCAGCGCCGGGGCGCTGCCCGCCGGACTCACCGTGAGCGCGGCCGGCGTCATCAGCGGCACACCCGCCTCCTCGAGCGCCGGCACGGCGACGTTCACGGTGCAAGCGCGTGATGCGTCGGGCAGCCTCGCGACGAAAGACCTGTCCGTGACCATCGCGAAGGCGCACGGCCACTCGTAAGGCCGGCCGCGTTTCAACGCGCGTGCGCAAGGCCGGGCGGCATGTTTGGTCGGCTTCGTCCGATAACACGGCCATGACGCCCGCCAGCGCCTCATAGCGTGCCCATCAACAGACGCGATCACGTCGTCGGTCCGGCGATCGTCGGGGCGTGCTTCGCCTTCTGGAGCGCCGCGTTCATCTCCCGGACATCCGTGCTCGCCGTCGATGGACGCCGCTATTTCAGCCTGTTCGACGACGCGATGATCTCGATGCGGTACGCCTGGAACTTCTCCCATGGCGCCGGCCTCGTCTGGAACGCCGGGGAACGCGTCCAAGGCTATACGAACCTGCTGATGACGCTGGTCATGTCCGGGGCGACCGCTGTCTTCGACCGATCGGCGGCCGTCCTCTCCATCCAACTACTCGGTGTGCTGCTGATGCTCGCCATCGCGTGGATCACATCGCGAATTGCGGCCGAGTTGCACGGCTCCGACGCCGGTCCGCAGCGTACCACCGTCGCGACGCTGGCCTTCTTCTGCGCGCTCGCGTACTACCCGCTGACGTATTGGACGCTGAGCGGCATGGAAACCGGGCTTCTGGCGCTGCTCGTTTTATGGGCGGTGCGTGCGTCGTTCACCTATTCATCGTCGCGCGCGCCGAGGCACGTGCTTCTCGTGGGCGCGCTGCTCGGGCTGGCCGTGCTGACACGGATGGACGCCGCGATCGCTGCCGTGCTGATCTGGGCCTATGTCGCGTGGGATGCGGCGCGCGCGGGCACACGGAAGACGATCGGGCACCTCGCAGCGTCCTTCGGCATCTTCGTCCTGTTCGTGGCGGGCCAGCTGCTGTTCCAGTCGTGGTACTACGGCGAGGCGCTGCCGAACACGTACACCCTGAAGTTGACCGGGATGCCGCTCGTCTGGCGGCTGAGGAATGGGTGGGGATTCATCGAGCCCTTTCTGAAGGAAACGATGATGGTGTGGATGCTTGCAGCCGCCGGCGTCGTGTTGAGCCTGCAGCCTCGAACCCTCTTGCTGTTCGCGATCGCCGCATCGAGTGTCGCGTACGAGATCTACGTCGGCGGCGACCCGTGGAATTACTGGCGACTCATGGCGCCGGCGATGCCGCTGCTGTTCGTTCTGGTCATCAGTGCCATCACTCGTCTGTCTTCAGACGCTCACTTCAGGCGGGACGCGATTGCGGCCGTTTGCACGATTGCCGTCGTGCTCTCCGCGAACGTGCGATTCATACCGGAGATCGGTTTGGTCCGGCGGCCGTATCTGACGGCCAAGAATGCGGAGGACATCAACACCGCGCTGATCCTGGATCAGCTGACGACGCACGAGGCCACGATCGGTGTCACTCTCGCCGGCACGATTCCGTATTATCTGGACCGCACCGCGATTGATTTTCTCGGGAAATCCGATCGATATATCGCCCGGCTTCCGCCCGACATGTCCGGTCGCATCAGCTGGAGTGGGATGACCAGCGTGCCCGGTCACAATAAGTACGATTTGAACTATTCGATCCGGCAGCTCCATCCGACCTACGTGCAAGTGGATCGTTGGGGCGGACAGGACCTTTCCGCGTGGGTGGCAGCAGCCTACGTGATGGTGGAGTGCCATGGCGTGCGGCTCTGGCTTCGCCGCGACTCCACCGCCGTCCGCTGGAGCGCTCAGTGTCTTTGCGGCGACCGCCCGAACTGCGCCAGCTCGACGACGATCGCGTCTGTGGCCGCGTCGACGACATCGGCGGACGCCTCGAAGTTGTTGGCGAGGATCGAGAAGACGAGCCGTTCGCCGCTGGCGCTCGTCACGTACCCGCAGAGCGCGCGCACGTTCGACATCGAGCCGGTCTTCGCGCGCGCATTGCCTTCGGCGGCGGTGCCCTTCATGCGATTCGAGAGCGTGCCGTCCCGACCGGCGATTGGCAATGCGGCCTCGAACGGCGTCCGCAGCGTGACATCGCCGTCCACGTGCATGAGGATCGCCGCGAGGGTGTCCGGCGACACATAGTCGTAGCGCGACAGCCCCGAGCCGTCCCGCTGAATCAACCCTCCAGGCAGGACACCCCAGTTCTGCAGGATCAAGGCGGCGGTCGCCGCACCATTCGCCGCGGTGGGCACGCCGGCGGCCGCACCGAGCGTTCGCAGCAACGTTTCGGCGTACTGGTTCTGGCTGGTCTTCATCAAGCGCGCCGCAAGGATCGACAGCGGCGCGGACCGATAGCTGACCAGCGCCGGCATGTGGTCCGTGGCAGGTGGCTCCGCGACGTCGTCGATGTCCACGGCCGCTCCGTACACCGCGACGCCGGACGCGATCAGCGACCGCTTGAGCGCCTCGACGAAAAACCTCGTGGGATTGTCGACCGACACCGTGTGCACGCGCGCCGCGGCTCCCAGCGCGACGGAGCCGCGCAGCTCGAGCAGCGCGCTGCCGGGCTTGCGATGCGTTTCGAGCGAGCTGAGGCCGCCAGCGGGCACCGTGGTCACATGGTTTTCCACCCGGAGCTCCGCCGCCGCAGGGCCAAGCACGATGGTCGCGGGCGCGCCGACCGCGGCGCCCGGCGCGATCGTGACGTGCGCCATGTCCTCGTTGAACTGCAGCGCCCCGACGCCGGCCGCGTAGCCGTCGGGCAGATCGTCCCACGACCAGCCCATGCCGAGCGGCTCCGGGTCGAGGGCGCGGTCGTCACCGATCAGGCGTCCGGCGACGGCCGTCACGCCTTGGGTCTTCAGCGCGTCGGCCCACGAAGCGAACACCGCTTGCGAGGTGGCCTCCGTCAGGCTCGGATCGCCCGATCCGACGACGACGAGATCGCCGTCGAGCGTGCCCGCCGCGATCGGGCCGCCGGCCACCAGCCTGGTGTCGTATCGATACTCCCATCCCAATCGCGCGGCCGCCGTGGCCAGCGTGACGATCTTCATCGTGGACGCCGGCATCATCAGTTTGCGCGCGTTGCGCGCATACAGAACATCGTGGGTGTCGAGCGACTCGACGATTACGCCCCAGTAGCCGCGCTCGAGCGTCGGCGCCGCCAGGATCGTATCGATGTCGTGTTGCAGCGCCTCGATGGAGCGTGGAGAGCCAGCGGCGGGAATGGCAACAGGGGCTGGCGCAGGCCGCGCCGCGGGGCTTGCCGGAGCGACCGCTGCCGGGACGGCATGGTGACAGCCGCCGGCTCCGAGCGCGATCGCCAGCAGCACGCAGGCCGGCCCGCGTGCGCGCAAGGACCGACGCGAGCGTCGGCCCTCGTCCGCGGTCATTTCGACAGGTCGTCGAGCGCCTTGAGCGCTTCGCTGAAGTCGGTCGCGTCGACTTTCGCTGCACCCGGCTCGCCGGGGCGCGCGGCATAGATGTCGTTGTCGGCCCTTCCGAACGACACGTGCTCCTCTTTCTTGCCGTCGTCGAACTTCACCGTTACGGTGAGCTCCGGCTTGTCGAGCCCGGTCTTGGCGGTGGAGTCCACGAATGACGCGGCGCGCATGTTCGACAGGCGCGACAGCAGGCCGTCCATCGTGTCCTTCGTGGCATCGGCCGGCTTGGGACCGACGCGCCGCCACTTGTCGCCGGCGTCCTTGGCGTCCTTGGCGTCGGCCTTGACCTTCTCGAAGGCGACGGTCTGGCCGTTTCGCGTGAACTCGATCCGGTTGGCGTTGTACGCGCGGAAGTCGAAGAGATCCTTCCGGCGGTACTCGTCGGCGCCTTTTTTCAGGTCGTCGGCGAGCGCGCCCTCGACCGTCACGACGGTCGGCTTCGATGTGTCGCGCGCGTAGACGGCGTTCTCGTCCGCCTTTCCGCCAAGTTCCAGCGTCGCGCGGGCGCTCCCGAGGTTCAGCGTCGCCGTTTCGGCCGGCTTGTCGAGGCCGTAGGTCTTGAGATCGGCCGGCGTCGGATCGCTCTTCACGATCGACTTCATCTGCAGCGACTGCAGCCGTCCGACGAGGCCTTCCACCGAGCCGAAATCCGCGGCGACCTGGAGGGGCTTCGTGATCTTCCAGTCGCCCCCGTCCTTGGCGAGCGCGAGCGTCTTGCCGTCCGCCGTGAGGTCGATCCCATCGACTTTGTCGCGCTCGAACTTGACCAGCGTCTTGTCCCGCAGATCGAACGGGCTCTTGTTGAACGTCTGTTCCTGCGCCGCGGGAATCAGGAACACCTTCTTCTCGTTGCCGCGCATCGCGAACAGATCGCCGCCGGTTGGAGACTTGTCGCCGATGAGGAGGTGCTGGTAATCCTGTCCTCCCCCCGACTTGAACGCGACGTCGATCCGCGGTTTCTCGAGCCCGTAGTCCTTGAGGCTCGTCGGGTTGTCGTCGATCGCGCGCGTGAGGTCCACCGAGCTCAGGCTCGTCGTGATGCTCGAGACTTCGCCGTCGTCGGCTTTGGCCGGCGACGGGTCGGTGATCTGCCAGCCAGCCCCCGACTTGGTGAGCGTTGTCGTTTCGTCCTTCTCGGACGTGATCTTCAGCGCGTCGATCTTGTCGGACTGCAGCGACGCGAAGACCTTCTGCGGTTTCGGTGTGCCTTCGTCGATCGGCCTGTTCCGCGTGAAGTAGATGTAAGCTCCGAGACCCGCCAGCACGACGACCAGAGCGATCGTAGACCGCAATCCGCGCATTACCGTCTCCGCCACCACGTGTAAACGCCGGTTCCGAAGATGCACAGCGGGATCAGGAACAGCGACAGAATCATGACGTTGGTCTGCTGCGCCGCCGTCATCGTGACGCGCCGATCGTCGGGCTCCTTCGGGCGGATCGAGATCAGATTCTCCTGCTGCGACAGCCAGCCGATCGTGTTCATGTAGAGATCGCGATTACCCTGGATGCCGAGCGTGCTCTTCGCCGCGAAGTCGGAGTCGCCGATGACCGCCACGCGCGTTTCAGGCTTCGGCGGCTCGGACTCTCCCGGCTTCGCCGGGGCAGGCGGAGGCGCGGCCGAGGCCACCGGCGCCGACACGGCCGCCGCGATCGAAATCGGTCCCTGCTTGTCGCCCTTGTCCGCGTCGAACGAGACCTGGCCGGACGTCAGCAGCGACTTGATGTCGGTCTCGGCCCAGCTCTTCGGGCTGGTCTCGATGAACGTCTGCGCGGTGTGCCCGTCCACGCCGCCGGTCACCGGCACGACCGAGCGCGCCATCGGATATGCCGTGATGTAGCTGAAACGCTCGGTGATCGGATGCTGAGGATAGGTGGCCGCGACGGGCACGGACGCGTCGGTGCCGAGCAGCCGCCCCATGCCGCTCACGTCCACCACGACGTCGTTGCCGACCGTCATGCCCCATTCGTGGGCCAGGGCGATCAGGTTGGTCAGCGGCGGGCTGTCGAGCTTGTCGGGCGGATCGAGCTCGAGGAGCAGCTTGCCCGCCTTGGCGAGATATTTCTTCAGCGCGTCGATTTCGGCCGGGAAGAAATCCGTGTGCGGACCCGCCACGACGACGACCGACGCATCGTCCGGCACGGCGCCGGTTTGCGCGAGCACCACTTTATCCACGGCGTAGTTCTCGTGGCCGAGCGCGGCGGCGATGTCGCTGTATCCGCTCGGATCGGACGACGCCGTGTCCTTTTCGCCGTGGCCGCTCGTGAAGTACAGCTTGCGCTGCTGGCCGCTCACGACCTTGATCACGGCGTTGGTGATGTCCTGTTCCGCGTCGGTCGTGATGCGCTCGCTGCGGCCCTTGTAATTGAAGACCATGGTGCCGTACTGCTGCACCGAGTTCGCCTTCGCAATCGTCGGCTTCTTGTCCGGATCCACGTACTCGGCCGCGATGCGCTTCGAGGCGTATTCGTATTCCTTCAGTTTGTCCTGATAGCGCTGGAACTCCGCTTCCTTCGCGAAGACGAGCACCTGCAGCGGGGCGTCGAGGCCAGCCAGCACTTTCCGGGTCTGGTCCGACAGGCTGAACTGCTGGTTCACCGTGAGGTCCCAGCGCTTGTGCTGCCGGGATCCGATGTAGTTGATCGCGACCAGAATGCCGAGGACCACCAGCGTGCTGGAGGCGGCCAGCGTCCCGTAGCGGGCCTGGCGACGCGAGAACAGTTTGGCGATGTCGCGCCACTGGCCGATCGTGTACGCGAGGACGCAGACGAGGCCGGCCCAGGCGAGGTAGTACGCGTATTGATCCTTGGCGGGGAAGCCGAATCGGATCGCCACCGCGATGAAGACGAGCGCCGTGCCGAGCCAGCCGACGAGACTGAGAATTCGATTCGCCATTAGCCGCGCCACCGTTCGCTGTCGACCGACTTGGCGGTCAGGAACAATCCGAACGTGATGAAACTCAGGTAGTAGATCACATGCGTCGTGTCGATCACGCCCTTCCCGAAGTCATCGAGGTGGTCGATGATCGAGAGGTACGTGGTGAGCTTGTCCACGGTCGGCCCCGAGAAGCTGCCGACCCACGTGATGATCCAGAGGAACAGGAACACGGCGAAGGTGACCATGCCGGCGACGATCTGGTTCTTCGTGAGGCTCGAGATGAACAGGCCCAGCGCGATGAAGCAACCGCCGAGGAGCACGAGGCCGATATAGGCCGTGACGATCGGCTTCCACTCCGGGCGTCCATAGATGAAGAGGATCGCGATGTGGATCAGCGTCACGGCGAGCATGATCAGATACAACGCCATTGCCCCGAGGAACTTCCCCATGATGATCTGGAAGTCGCTCAGCGGCGACGTGAGCAGCAGCTCGATCGTGCCGGAGCGTTTCTCTTCCGCATACGTCCGCATCGTGACCATCGGCATCAGGAAGAGCACCAGGATCGTGATGTTCTGCACCAGCGGGCGCACCAGCTGCTGATTCACGTTCATCGACTGCGGGCCCATCCCGAACTGGCCCATCTGCATGCTCTGGGCGACGAAGTACTGCAGGATCGCCCAGAAGAAGAAGCCCGAGAGCGCGGCGAACAACCCAATCACGATGTACGCGATCGGCGACGTGAAATACGACCGCAGCTCCTTGCCGGCGATCGCGAGGATGTTAGCCATGGACCACCTCCGCGGCTGCCGGTTCCGTGGGCGGTGTTGGGACTTCCTCGGTCGTCAGAGAGAGGAAGATCTCCTCGAGGCTCATGCGCATGGGCCTCAGCTCGAGCAGGCCCCAGCCGCTGCTGACGATGGCGCGCGCCAGATCGCGCCGCACGTCGTGGCCCTTCTCGCTTTCGATCTCGTAGCCGATCAAGCCGCCGTGGCGGTCCGACTCGGCGACCCGCCGCACGCCGGCCACGCGCGCCAGCGAGGAGGCCGCGTCCGCGCCGCCCGCATCCACCTGCAGATACATCGTTTCCGATCCGCGCAGTCGCGCTGTGAGGGCGTCGGGCGTATCCACGGCGACGACGCGCCCTTTGTTGATGATGACGACGCGCTGGCACGTCTGGGACACTTCCGGAAGGATGTGCGTGCTCAGGATGATCGTGTGGTCGCCCGCCAGCTCCTTGATGAGCGCCCGCGTCTCGATGATCTGCTTCGGATCGAGGCCCGCGGTGGGCTCGTCGAGAATCAGCACGTCCGGGTTGTGGATGATTGCCTGCGCCAGGCCCACGCGCTGGCGGTAGCCTTTCGACAGCCGGGCGCACAATCGATTCGCCATGTCGGCGATTCGCGTGCGCTCCATCACGGCGTGAATGCGCTGCGCGCGTCCGGCGGCCGGCACGCCTTTGATCTTCGCCACGAAGGCGAGATATTCGGCGACGCTCATGTCCGGATACAGCGGAGGCGTCTCGGGCAGGTAGCCCGTCCGCTTTTTCGCCTCGATCGGCTGATCGAACACGTCGAATCCCGCGACGATCGCTTTGCCTTCCGTGGCCGGCATGTAGCCGGTCAGAATGCGCATCGTCGTCGTCTTGCCGGCGCCATTGGGGCCCAGGAACCCGAGAATTTCACCGCGCTCGACGCGGAAGCTGACGTCGTCGACGGCTGTCACGCCGCCGTAACGCTTCGTGAGGTGTTGAACCTCGATCACGTATGCACTCCTATGAACAGGGGCGGGAGGCGGCGGCCCACGTGCAGCCGCCAATCGAAAATGCTATCCGAACCAGCGCTCCGGGACAACATGGGGCAACATAAGACGATGGAGGCCTCATGTCTGTAGACGTCGGATCGCCCGCGCCGGACTTCACTTTGATGAACCAGGATCGGCAACCGGTGACGCTCAGCCAGCAGCGCGGCGCGCCCGTGGTACTCGCATTTTTTCCCGCCGCGTTCAGCAGTGTGTGCACGAAGGAGCTCTGCACGTTCCGCGATGCGCTCGCGCAGCTCAATCACGCTCACGCCCAGGTGTACGGCATCAGCGTTGACACTTTCTTTACGTTGAAGGCGTTTCAGGATCAGCAGAAGCTCACCTTCCCGCTGTTGAGCGACTTCAACAAGGACACGATCCGCGCTTACGGCGTCTTCAACGAGGACATGATCGGCCTCAAGGGCATCGCCAAGCGCGCGGTGTTCGTGCTCGACAAGGCCGGGGTCGTCCGCTATCGCGACGTGCTCGACGATGCCCGCAACGAGCCGAACTACGACGCGGTCAATCGCGCGGTGGCGTCGGTCGGATCATAGACGCACGGGAAGAGCTGGACGGGCGGCGGGGCCGCCGGCCGCGCCGGTTTCGCAGCACCTGCCGCCCCGGCCGCCGGTATATACTGACGTATGAGCATCTGTTCATATGTTCATGGGTCGAGACCATGACTGCGGCGCCCGCCGACCGCTGCAACGTGTTTCACCTGGATCCGGCCAGAGTCGCGGCGCTCAGGAAGCGGCTGTTGAGCGATGGATCAGCCGCCGCGCTGGCCGAAACCTTCAAGCTCCTCGGCGATCCGACTCGCGTCCGCATGCTCGACGCGCTCGCCCGCTCCGAGCTCTGCGTCTGCGACCTCGCCGGCCTGCTGGGCCTGAGCGAGTCGGCCGTCTCCCACCAACTGCGCCTGCTGCGCGGCATGCGCCTGGTTCGGCCCCGCCGCGCGGGCCGCATGGTCTTCTACACGCTCGACGACCAGCACATCGTCGGCCTCTTCGCGCAGGGGCTCGAGCACGTCGAGGAAAAGCAACGCGCGCGGACGGCCGGCGCCGCCCGTCCGCGCGTGGCGTCGAGGCGTGCGTGAGCGCCTGCACCGTCTGCGAGCTCCACGCCGAGTCCACGTTCAAGATCGAAGGCATGGACTGCCGGGAAGAGGTCGCGATCCTCGAGCGGCGCTTCAGGAATCTATCGGGCGTCGAGAGCTTCTCGGCCGACGTCATGGGCCAGCGGCTGCACGTCGCCTACGACGCGGCGAAGCTTTCTGCGTCCGGTATCGCCGACGCCGTCGCCGACACCGGCATGCGCGCGTGGCTCGAGCACGAGGAAGCTGTCGCGGTCGGGCCGCGCGTGGCGCGCATCCGCCAGGCGGTGGTCTGGACGTCTGGCGCGGCGCTCGCGATCGGGCTCGCGCTCGACTGGCGCGCATCGGCTCCCGTATTGTCGCGCCTGCTCTTCGGTCTCGCGATTGCGGCGGCGGTCTCGCTCACGGGCCGCAAGGCCTGGAACGCCCTGCGGCACGGATCGCTCGACATCAACGTGCTGATGCTGGTGGCCGCCGCAGGTGCCATCGCCCTCGGCCAATGGTCCGAGGCGGCGGCCGTCGTCTTCCTGTTCGCCGTCGCCCAGACGCTCGAGGCACGGACGCTCGAGCGTGCCCGCGCGGCGATTGGCGGACTCCTCCAGCTCGCGCCGATCGACGCGCTGCTGGTGGACGAGGTGGGCGAGCGGCGGGTCGGCGTGGACCACGTGCCGATCGGCGCGTTGATCGTGGTGCGCCCCGGCGAGAAAATTCCGCTCGACGGCACCATCGTCGCCGGCACGAGCAGCGTCAACCAGGCGCCGGTGACGGGCGAGTCGCTGCCGGCCGACAAGACGCCAGGCGACGATGTATTCGCCGGGACGATCAACGGACGCGGCGCGCTGCACGTCCGCGTTACGCGGCGGCGGCCCGATACGACGCTGGCGCGAATCATCCACCTGGTCGAGCGCGCGCAGGCTCAGCGCGCGCCTGCACAGACCGTCGTCGAGCGGTTCGCGCGCGTCTACACGCCCGCGATGTTGGGGCTCGCCGTCGTCGTCGCCGTCGCGCCGCCGCTGGTTGCCGGTGCGAGCTGGCCAGTCTGGATCTACCGCGCGCTCGTGCTGCTCGTCGTTTCGTGCCCGTGCGCGCTCGTCATCTCGGCGCCGGTGTCGATCGTCGCGGCGCTGGCCGGCGCCGCACGCAAAGGCGTGCTGATCAAGGGCGGCGCCCACCTGGAGCGGACCGGGACGATCCGCTGCGTCGCGTTCGACAAGACCGGCACGCTGACCCGCGGCGTCCCGGACGTCGTCGACGTGGTCGCGCTCAATGGCTCGACGCCGAACGCCATCGTCGCGCTGGCCGCGTCGATCGAGCAGCGGTCTGCTCATCCCATCGCACAGGCGATTCTGCGCTACGCGACGGGCGCGAGAATCGCATCGATTCCCGGCGAGCAGGTGGCCGCGCTGTCGGGGCTTGGCGCCGAAGGCGTAGTGGACGGTGCGGCTGTAGTGATCGGCAATCATCGGCTCTTCGAAGAACGCCGCCTGTGCTCGGGCGTCGTCCACGAGCGGCTCGACGAGCTGAACGCACGCGGCCGGACGGCGGTGCTCGTGGCGTGCAACGGCGAGGCGGTCGGCATCATCGCGGTCGCGGATCGCGCGCGCGAACATGGCCGGCTGGCGGTCGAGCTGTTGCGCCGCCAGGGGATCGAGTCGATCGTGATGCTCACAGGCGACAGCCAGGCGACGGCGAAGGCGATCGCCGACGAGGTGGGTCTCGACGAGTTCCGGGCGGAGCTGCTGCCGGAGGACAAGCTCGACGCGGTGCACGACCTTCGGCGGCGCTACGGCACGGTGGCGATGGTGGGCGATGGTGTCAACGATGCGCCGGCGCTCGCGTCGGCCGATGTAGGCATCGCGATGGGCGCGGCAGGGAGCCACACGGCACTCGAGACGGCCGACGTCGCGCTGATGGCCGACGAGCTGTTGAAGATCCCGTATGCCTTCCGGCTCAGCCGGGCGACGCTCCGCAACATCAAGGCGAACCTTGCGATCTCCATCGTCATGAAGGCGGCATTCATCGTCGCCGCGATCGCCGGGGTCGCCACGCTGTGGATGGCGGTGGTCGCCGACACCGGTGCCTCGGTGATCGTGATCGCGAACGCGCTCAGGCTGCTGCGCGCGGACTGAACACCACGCTGCGCCTAGCCGTTTCCAAATCGGTGTAGCGCGGCTACACGCATCTGGAAACGGCTCTACGCTCCGTGCTCGGTGTCCCCCGTGCCCTCCGTCGTGGCGCGTTGCGCCGGTTTCGACAGCCACACGCGCGCCACGCGCAAGCCGTCCAGCGCGTTCACCCGCATCTGACGCCCCTCGACGTCGATCGTGTCGCCGATCCGCGGGCGGCGGCCCAGTCGGCCGAGCACGTATCCGCCGAGCGTCGTGTAGGTGTCCTCGTCGATGTGCAGCGCGAACTGCGTGTTCACGTCGGTGACCAGCGCCAGGCCGTCGATGTCTGCCGACCCGTCCGGCCGAACCGCGATGCGCGCCGTCGCACCGCCGAACTCGCCGCCGATCCGCTCCATCAGCGATTCGAACGTTACGAGGCCGGCCGTGCCGCCGTACTCGTCGATGACGAGCGCCTCGCGGACGCGCCGCGCGCGCATTTCGGCCAGCAGGTCGTCGGCCCTCACCGTCTCGGGCACCGTCAACGTTTCCCGCGCGAGCGCCGCGACATCGATCTCGGCGTTCGGCGACGCCAGCGCCCGCACGAGGTCGGTGACGTGCAGCATGCCGACGATGTTGTCGAGGTCGCGCTCGTAAACGGGCAGTCGCGTATGACGCCCGCTGGCGATTTGGTCGATGACCCCTTGGCGCGGCGTACCAACCGCAATCGCCACCAGCTCGGTGCGAGGCACCATGATCTGGCCGGCGTTGAGATCGGCGAAGCCGAAGACGCGGTGGAGCATCTGCTCTTCCTGCTCTTCGAGCACGCCCGCTTCCTGGCTGGCCGTGACCAGCATCATCAGCTCTTCTTCCGAGTGGACCATCGCGCGCCGATCCGCGCCGCGGAACCCGAGCGCCTTGATGAACGCCTGGGCGGTGCCGTGTACCAGCCGGATGAACGGCCAGAGCACGCGCATGAAGACCTCGAGCGGCCTGACGACCCAGATCGCCGTCCGCTCGGACGCTTCGAGCGCGATCCATTTCGGCGTGAGCTCGCCGAAGATGATCTCGACGCTGGTGATCAGCGTGAACGCGATCGCGACGGCCACGCTGTGCGCCGTCGCGACGGCCAGGCGCGCCGGCAGGAACTCGAGGCTGGGCTCGATGATCGAGGCGAGCGCAGGCTCGCCGATCCAGCCGAGGCCGAGGCTGGCCATGGTGATGCCGAGCTGGGTGGCGGCGATGTACCGATCCGGTCCCGTCACGGCGCGGCGCACCGCGCGCGCGCCGCGGTGGCCTTCGGCGATCAGCTGATCGATGCGCGTCTTGCGCACGGTCACGATCGAGAATTCCGCGGCGACGAAGAAGGCGTTGGCCAGGACGAGTACCAGCAGTCCCGCCAGCCTCCAGAGGATGCCTGCGAGCGAATGCTCCATCTCGTTTGCTACGCTTTTCGATTCGAAAAGAAGTGTGCGTCCACGAACTGGTCGATGATCGTCTGATTCGCGGGATCGACCGCGTCGAACTGAATGCCCATGCCGACGCGGCGGTCGCTCCAGGCGATGCGCCCTTCCGCGTCGATGTCGCGCTTGGATCCGGGCATCCGGAAGCGCACCTTGATCTTCGCCCCGCCCTCGAGCGGGCTCGTCGTGCGGATGGCGATGCCGCCGTGGCTCAGGTTGAGCGTGAGCGCGGCCGCGATCGTGTTGCCGAACCGGTACTGGACGGGAATCCCCAGGACGACACGCGGGCTGGTGCGCCGGTTGAAGTTGTCGGGGAACAGGTGCGGCGCCAGCGACGGCAGAATGTGCTGCACGGCGCTGTACTCGTTGACGTAGCCCGCGACGCCGAGCGCCGCCAGGTCGCGCACCTCGCCGGCATTGGCAATGGTGCCGCTGAAGACCAGGATCGGCAGGCGGCCCTCATCGAGCTTGCGCACCGAGCGCACGAGCTCGACGCCCGGCGCGTGCGGCAGGCGCAGATCCAGCACGAGCAGGTCGATCTTCGCCAGATCGGCGCGCACGCGCGCGAGCAGCTCCGCGGCGCTCTTGACGGCGACGGCCTTGTGACCGGCCGCCTCGAGTGCCGCGCGGAAACGGTCGCGCACGAATGCGGTGTCGTCGGCAATGACGACCGTTTTCGTCGTGACCGAGGTGCTGGCCATCTGGAATGGTATCGGCGCACGCGACGCGCGGCGTTAGGCCGCATTGCGGAGCTGCGCAGGAACTCGCTATAATTTGAGCACTTATTCGCGCGAAGCGCCTGCCCGGCCGGGATTCTGGCACGTCGACATCCCAATTGCCAAACGGTACGCCGGGCCCGACCGTGCCGAGGAGACTATGGCTACCTGCCCCGAATGCGACGCCGAAATCGAAGTCGACGAGTTCGATGTCGACAAGGGCGATCAGCTCAGTTGCCCCGAGTGCGGGTCCAATCTCGAGGTCACCGGACTGTCGCCCCTCGAACTCGATCTCGCGCCCGAGGACGACGACGAAGAGGACGATGACGACGAGAAGGAAGACGCCGAGGACGGCGCAGACGAAGAAGACGCCGACGACGACGACGAAGACGAAGAGAAAGACGACGGCTGGGAAGAATGAACCAGAAAGAGCAGGCGCTGCGTGACGCGCTCGCATCGCTCGGCTCCGTCGTGGTGGCCTACAGCGGCGGTGTGGACAGCGCATACCTCGCCCTGATCGCGACGCGGACCCTCGGCGACCGCGCCGTCGCCGTCACGGCCGACAGCCCGAGCTATCCGGAACGCCACCGCCAGATGGCCGCGCAGATCGCGGCGCAGTTCGGCCTGCGTCACGAGATCATCCACACCAGCGAGCTCGAGCGGCCCGAGTACCGCGCGAACCCGTCGAACCGCTGCTACTACTGCAAGCACGAGCTCTACACGCACCTCACGCGGATCGCCGCCGATCGCCACGCCATCGTCGTCGACGGCAACAATGCCGACGACCGCGGCGACTATCGCCCCGGCCGGCAGGCCGCGCGCGAGTTCGGCGTCCGGAGTCCGCTCGACGAGGTGAACCTCACCAAGGACGAAATCCGCGAGCTGTCGAAGCATGCCGGCCTGCCGACGTGGGACGAGCCCGCTTCTGCCTGCCTGTCATCGCGCATTCCGTACCACACCGAAGTGACCGACGAAAAGCTGCGCATGATCGAGCGCGCCGAGCAGGCGCTGCGTACGCTCGGCTTCCGCGTCTGCCGCGTGCGGCATCACGACGATCTCGCGCGCGTCGAGATCGCGCGCGCCGAGATGTCGCGCGCCAGCGAGCCGGACACCGCCGCGGCGATCGTCCGCGAGCTCCGAGCGGTCGGTTACCGGTACGTCAGCCTCGACCTGCAGGGCTATCGCACCGGCAGTCTGAACGAAGGGCTTCGGCTGCGGCCGATGTGAGTGCCGACGCCCGGCGGACGCCTGCGCGCCTCTCGCTCGCCCGGCTGACGCCCCTGCGCGACGCGGCGTTCTGGATGGCGCTGCTCTTCCTGGCGCTGCACCTTCCCTCGCTGCCCGCCTCGCTCGAAGATCTCGATTCGATCAACTTCGCGCTCGGCATTCGTCATTTCGACGTCGTCCATCATCAGCCCCATCCGCCCGGCTACCCGCTGTTCGTGCTTGCGGCGAAAGGCGCGCACGCGCTCGTGGTCCCCGAGGCGACCGCGCTGGGCCTGGTCGGCGTCGTCTCCGGCGCGCTCGGGGCGTTCGCGCTCGTCGTGCTGTTCCGCCGGATGGACGACGAACCAGGGTGGCGGCCCTACCTCGCCACGCTCGTGACGATGACCGCGCCGCTGTATTGGTTCACCGCAGCGCGCCCGTTGAGCGATACCACTGGACTGGCGGCCGCGCTCGGCGTGCAGGCGCTGACGCTCTCCGCGTTCACGCCGGGTGCGGCGATCAGGGCAGCGGCGTGCGCCGGCTTCGCGATCGGCCTCCGATCCCAGGTGGCGTGGCTCACGCTGCCGCTCCTCGCGTTCACCATCATTCGCCGGAGCGGTCGGGACCTCCGGACGTCCACGCTGGCTCGCGCGGCCGCCGCGTGCTTCGCCGGCGGCCTCGCCTGGGCCATTCCGCTCGTGTGGCTCTCGGGCGGCCCCGCGGCGTACTGGCACGCGCTGTCCAATCAGGGCGCCGAGGATTTCGGCGGCGTCACGATGCTCTGGACGATGCCGACGCCGCGCGAGTTGGCGGAGGCGCTGTATTACGCGTTCGTCGCGCCGTGGGCGATTTGGCCATTGGCCGGCGTCGTGCTCGTATTCGCGATCGCCGGGGCTGTGCGTCTGTGGCGGAGGCGCGCCAGCGCGCTCGTCACGCTGGCGTGGGCGTTCCTGCCGTACCTGATGTTCGATCTGCTGTTCCAGGAAACGTTCACCACGCGGTACGCGCTGCCGCTCGTGGCGCCGATCGCTTACCTCGCGGTGCACGGGCTCGCGGCGCTTCCCAGTCGACAGGCGGTCGCGCTCGCCGCCGGGCTGGCCGCCTGCAATCTGGCCGTCGGGGCTCCGCAGCTCTGGTCGTACTCGCGCGCCGAAGCGCCGGCGTTTCGAATGCTCGCGGACATGCGGGACCCGACGCCTTCGAGTCAACGTGGCGCGAAGGCTTCAGCCGAGCGCTCGGCTGACGCCTTCGCGCTGCAACGACAGCCCGTCGTGGCGATGCACCGGCGCGAGGCGCTGGATCTGCGGCGTCCGATCCAGTGGGTGGGCGCGGCCATGCCGCGCGTGGCGGCGACACTACCCGCGCCGCCGAAGCACGAGTGGCTCGAGCTCGTGAAGTACTGGAATGGCGGTGGCCGAAATCCTGTGTGGTTCGTCGCGGATCCGCTGCGCAGCGATCTCGCCCTGGTGGATCACGCCGAGGCACCTCTGCGATCGTACGACTGGACGCTGACCCTTCCCGTGCTGCTCGGCGGCGTCCGGCCGAGTGCGATGGATTGGTACCGGCTCGACGATCCGGGCTGGTACCTCGGCGAAGGATGGGCGCTCACGCCGGAAACCGCCGGAGTGGCCGGAGAAGATCATCGCGGCCCCGGCGTCGCGCCGATCGTCGGGTGGATCCGCCGTCGCGCCGAGGCCGCCGTGCTGATGTACGGCGGGCGCAACATGACGCCGAAGACGTCGCACGTACGCGTGTCGCTCGACGGCCGCGCGATCGACGATCGCGACGTCGCGCCTGGATCGTTCCTGCAGATGATCGATCTGCCCGCCGGCACGCTCGACGGAGATGGTCCCCACGCGCGACTGACGGTCGCCGCCGACAGCGATCGAACGGCCATCGAGCAGTTCGACGCGCAATCAACCGGCCACGTCGTCTTCGGGTACGGCGAGGGCTGGCACGAGCACGAGTACGACCCATCCACCGGGGCACAGTGGCGCTGGACCAGTGAACGGGCCGCGCTTCACATCCGGGCCGAAGGGCACGCGCTCACGCTGGTTCTGCGCGGCGTCACCGAGCGATCCGGGATCTCGCACATCGTCGTGCGCGTGGGCGATCGGATTCTGGCGAGGGAGAGCGTGGGCGCCACGCTCGCGTTGTCGATCGGCATTCCCGCCGCGATTGTCAGCGCGCGCGACACGATCCTGACGATCGAGTCGGATCAGACCCACGTGCCGGCCGAACGCAGCCGGCGGAGCCCGGACCGCCGGCGCCTCGGTCTGCGGGTGTTCGAATGCCGCGTTACTCCGGCTTCCTAGCGAGACAGAGCAGGGAGCTGCCAAACGGTTCATCGAACCGCTGCAGCCACACGCTCTCGAGTCGCAGCAGCAGCGTCAGCGCACCGTTGATCGGCGCGGGCGGCACCGCAATGTCGGCTTCGGCGGCGGCATCGCGCTCGGCGGGCAAACCGCGGAAGCGCTGTCCCGCTCGCACGATGGCCATCGGCACGAACAGCGACGCGTTGGTGTAGGTGATGCGCTCGATGACGAACCCTGCCGTCGCCAGGAGCCGGCGCAACGTGGGCCGGGTGTAGCGCCGGATCTCGTGGCTGAGGACGGAATGGCTGCCGCGCAGCCACTCGGATGCCGCCACGTTGATCAGGGCGTATCCCCCGGGACGGATCAGCCGATACATCTCTGCGACGGCCGCCTGCTCGGCTTGGGCGGGCAGGGCGTACAACACATCGAACGACGTGACGAGGTCGAACGCGCCAGACGGAAATGGAGCGGCGGCGACGGTCGCCCTGACCAGTCGAGTGCGTCCGGCCTCATGGCCGAGGCGGATGCCAGCTTCGGACAGGTCGAAGCCGTAGACCTGTCCGAAATTGCCGAGCAGTGCGAGGTTGGCTCCCGTTCCACATCCGCAATCGAGAATGCGGGGCATCGATTGTCCCCGCGTCGCATGTCGGACGAGCGGAGTCACGAACGCGCGAAAGCCGCGGAACCAGAAATGCCGCGCTTCCGCCTGCGCGGTCGCACGGATGAGGCGGTCCACTCGGGCATTGTATCGTGTATCGTTTTCGACACAACGGCTCGGTTAATTGACACTGCTGAGTCAACTTTGTAAGCTGCGGCGTCTGAGGAGAGATTCATGAATCGCGTTCGTCGTGTTGCATCGCTCGTCGCGCTGACTGCTGCCGTGGCTGTATTTGCGGCCGGCTGCCACAAGAAGATCCCCGCGCCGGCTCCCGCGCCGCCGCCACCGCCGCCGACTGCGCCGGCCACCCCGCCGCCGCCCGCGCCGCCTCCGCCTCGGCCGGCCCCGGCCCCGGCACCGCTCACCGAGGAGCAGATCTTCGCGCAGAAATCGCTCGACCAGCTCAACGCTGAGAAGCCGCTGGACGATGTGTTTTTCGAGCTCGACCAGTCGACCATTCGCGACGAAGGTCGAACGTCTCTGCAGAAGGACGCGGACTGGATGAAGAAGTGGGCCAGCACGCAGGTGACGGTCGAGGGGCACTGCGACTCGCGCGGCAGCTCCGAGTACAACCTGGCGCTCGGGTCACGGCGCGCGGAAGCAGTGAAGGACTATCTGGTGAGCCTCGGTGTGCCGACCAACCGACTCTCGGTCGTGAGCAAGGGCAAGGAAGCGCCCTTCTGCACAGACGAGAACGAGTCGTGCTGGCAGCAGAACCGCCGCGGGCACTTCATCATTACCGCGAAGTAGAGCTGAGGAGGGCTGAAGGCCTTCGCCTTCAGCCCTCAAGGTTCGGCGCGAGCCCCCAGAACCCGTCGCAGTTCGTCCTCGCCCACGCGGTATTTCGCCGCCAGCTTTCCATTCACCAGCAGCACCGGGATCTCGAGGCCATAGGCGGCTTCGAGCGTCGCATCGGTGGAAATGTCGATCTCGTCGAGGCTCAGCGGCATCGTGCGCGCGACGCGCGCCACCACCGTCTTCATCTCGTCGCAGAGGTGGCAGCCGGGGCGGGAATAGAGCGTGAGCGCGATCACAGCGCGTTGGCCGCGCGGCACTCAGCGATGATGCGCTCGGCCGCGGCGCGCGGGTCGGCTGCTGCGATAATCGGCCGTCCGACCACGAGATGTGTCGATCCGGCTGCCAGCGCGCCTGCGGCGCTCATCGTGCGGCTCTGATCGCCCACCGCGTCGCCCGCTCCGCGGATCCCCGGCGTGACGATTGCGAACGCGCCGCCGCAGGCCTGCCGAATCCGCGCGACCTCCTGCGGCGAGGCGACGACGCCGTCGAGCCCGGACGCCTGCGCAAGGCGTGCGAGGCGCTCCACCTGATCGGCCGCACGGCTCGCGATTCCGATTTCGTCCATCATCGCGTCGCCGAGGCTCGTCAGCACCGTGACGGCGATGACGAGCGGCGCGGGGCGCGAGGCGCGCGCCGCCTCGGCGTGGGCCGCGTCGCGCGCGGCTCGCATCATCGCGGAGCCGCCGGCCGCGTGGACGTTCACCATCCATGCGCCCAATCGTGCGGCGGCGGCGACCGCGCCGGCGACCGTGTTCGGAATATCGTGGAACTTGAGATCCAGGAACACGCGATCGCCGCGCCCGGCGAGTTCTTCGACGATCGACGGGCCCTGGCTCGTGAACAGCCGGCTGCCGATCTTGAAGCCGCCCACCACGCCGCGCAGCCGATCGGCAAGCGCGCGCGCCTCTGCCGCAGTATCCACGTCGAGAGCGACTAAGAGCTGATCCATTCCCTGTCTCGTGCCTGCGTGTCCAGCGATCCCACCAGATCGGCAAGGCGTGCGATCTGGTGGCGCTGCATGTATTCGCGGATGCCATCGAGCAGCTTCGGCCAGATGCACGGATCGACGAAGTTCGCCGTGCCGACCTGCACGGCCGTCGCGCCGGCGATGATGAACTCGAGGGCGTCGCGGGCATCGGCAATGCCCCCCATCCCGACGATCGGAATCTTCACCGCCTGCCGGCACTCATAAACCATGCGCACCGCAATCGGCCGGATGGCCGGTCCGCTCAGCCCGCCGACGATGTTGGAGATCTTCGGCCGGCGGGTCTCGACGTCGATCACCATCGCGAGGAACGTGTTCACGAGCGACACGGCATCGGCGCCCGCGTCCTCGGCGGCGCGTGCGAACGACGCGACATCGGTAACGTTCGGCGTCAGCTTCGGAATCAGGGGCAGCCGCGTCGCCTTCCGCACGGCGCTCACCACGTCGAACGTGCCGTGCAGGCTGCACCCGAACTGAATACCGCCTTCCTTGATGTTCGGGCACGAGATGTTCAGCTCGATGGCGGCCACGCCTTCGGCGTCGGAGAGGATGCGCGAAACCTCGACGTACTCGTCCAGCGTGGTGCCGCAGACGTTGACGATCACGGTCGCCCGATGCGCGCGCAGTTCCGGCAGCTTCTCGCGGACGAAGCGGTGCACGCCGATCCCCTGCAGGCCGATGGCGTTGAGCATGCCGGCCGGCGTCTCGACGATGCGCGGCGCCGGGTGGCCTTCGCGCTCGGCGAGGAAGAGCCCCTTGACCGCGACGCCGCCCAGCGACGACAGGTCCACCATGTCCGCGTACTCGACGCCGTACCCGAAGCAGCCGCTCGCCGCGATCAGCGGGTTCGAGAGGGTGAGGGAGCCGATTTTGACAGAGAGGTCCATCAGGGCGTGCTTCCAGTGCATTCTTGGCTCGAACGCCTGGAACCACGAAGATACGAAGCACACGAAGATCCGATCGGACCGGTGAACATTCGTGGCCTTCGTGCCTTCGTGGTCTGCGGAGCTCGAATGCTGGCTCCAGAAGACAACGTGCTCAGTCCCATTTGATCGCGTCCCCCATCAACACCGGTCCGGCGATGCAGGATCGGACGTGATGAAACTGTCCATCGTCGCCGCGCACCGGGACGACGCAGCTGTAGCAGCCGCCGAGGCCGCAGCCCATGACGCGCTCGACCGAGACCTGGCATGGCCGGTTGTGTCTGGCCGCCGTCTTCGCGGTGGCTGCAAGCATCCCCTCCGGACCGCATGCGTAAATCGTCACGGGCGCCGCGGCAGGCCGGCCGGTGAGGCGGCGATCGAGCGGCGCGACGACGCGCCCGCGCTCGCCGATGCTGCCGTCTTCGGTCGTGAGGACGAGCTCGACGCCGAGGTTGCGGAAGAAATCGAGATAGAACAGCTCCTCGGCACGGCGTGCGCCGTAGAACAGCGTGGCGCGGATGCCGCGCGCGCGCAGCGCTTCGGCGAGGGTGGCGAAGGGCGCGAGGCCGACGCCGCCGGCGACCATCCACGCCTCATCGGGTGGATCGACCAGCGTGAACGGACGCCCGAGCGGACCCAAACACGCGATCCGATCGCCCGGCCGCGCGTCGTAGATCCGCGACGTCGAGGCGCCGATGCGCTTGCTGAGAATCGACACGCCCGCCGGCGCGCCGTTGGCATCGCGCAGCACTTCGAACACCGAAAACGGGCGCCGCAGCAGCGGGTCGCGTCCCTGCGCGGCCTTCACCATCAGGAACTGTCCGGGAGCAGTGGCGGCGGCGATCGCGGGCGCTGCGAGGGCGAGCACGTTGTAGTCGGCCGACAGCGAATGATTCGCGATCACGTCCGCCGATACGTCGATCGGCATCGGCGCCAGTATACCGGGAAATCCGCGGACCTTCGCGGCCGCCGCGTGCGTCGCGTGCGCGCCGACGCGCCAGTGCTATAATCACTTCGTTCTCTTTAACGCGGCCCAGCGAGGCTGCGAAGAGGTGCTGCATGTCCGTCGTTCTCGACGCCGATCGAATCTCGCGCACCCTCACGCGCATCGCCCACGAAATCCTCGAACGGAATCGCGGTATCGGCGATCTCGCGCTCGTCGGCATCCGCACGCGCGGCGTGCCGATTGCGCGCCGCCTCGCGCGAATCATCCGCGAGATCGTCACGCACGGCTCTGCGTCGCCGCCCGGAGGGCCGCCGGGCCCAACCGACGCCGACATCCCGACCGGCATGCTCGACATCACGCTGTACCGCGACGACCTGATGCGCCACACGGTCGGTCCGCAGCCCGTGATCCGGCGTACCGAGATTCCCTTCTCCATCGACGACAAGCGCATCCTGCTCGTGGACGACGTGCTGTTCACGGGGCGGACCATCCGCGCCGCGCTCGACGCGCTGATCGACTTCGGCCGCCCCAAGTCGATCCAGCTCGTCGTCCTGGTGGACCGCGGCCACCGCGAGCTGCCGATCAAGGCCGACTACGTCGGCAAGAACCTGCCGACCTCACTGTCGCAGAGCGTACAGGTGCACCTCGAGGAGATCGACGGCCGCGACGAAGTCGAGATTCAGGAATCATGAAGAAGGATCTACTGAGCATCGGCGACCTCTCCGCCGAGGAAATCCACCTGATTCTCGACACGACCGAGGCGATGCGCGAAGTCGGGCAGCGCCCGATCAAGAAAGTGCCGACGCTGCGCGGCAAGACCGTCGTCAACCTCTTCTACGAGCCGAGCACCCGCACGCGCACGTCGTTCGAGATCGCCGAGAAGCGCCTCAGCGCCGACACGCTGAACATCGCCATTGCCTCGTCCAGCGTGCTGAAGGGCGAGACGCTCGCCGATACCGCGATGAACATCGAGGCGATGGCGCCCGACATGATCGTGCTGCGCCACGCCTCGTCGGGCGCCGGCCACCTGCTGTCGCGGATCTGCAAGTCGCGCATCATCAACGCCGGCGACGGCATGCACGAGCATCCGACGCAGGCGCTGCTCGACGCGTTCACGATCCGGGAGCACAAGCGGCGCATCCAGGGACTCAAGGTCGTCATCGTCGGCGACCTGCTGCACAGCCGTGTGCTGCGCTCGAACCTGCTGTTGCTGACCAAGCTCGGGGCCGACGTCTGGATCTGCGGGCCGTCCACGCTGATGCCGCCGGGCATCGAGCGCCTCGGCGTCCACGCGTCCACCGCCGTCGACGAGGCCGTCGCGGACGCGGACGTGATCATGATGCTCCGGATTCAACAGGAGCGGATGCACGGCGCGTTCTTTCCGTCGCTGCGCGAGTACTTCAACACGTTCGGCATGACGACGACGCGGGTCGCGCGGGCGAAGCCGGACGTGATCATCATGCACCCGGGGCCGATGAACCGCGGCGTGGAGATCGCCTCCGATGTCGCGGACGGCCCCTATTCGGTCATTCTCGAACAGGTCGCCAACGGCGTCGCCGTGCGCATGGCGGTGCTGTATCTGATGGCGGGAGTCGAAGATGAAGCGGCTGCTTAGAGGCGGGCGGGTGGTCGATCCGGCGAACGGCCGCGACGGCGTCTTCGACGTGCTGCTCGACGGCGATCGGATCGGGCGCGTGGGCCGCGATCTGCCCACTGACCGCGAGACGCGCGTCGTCGATGTGCCGAGCGGGCTCGTGGTCTGTCCGGGCCTGATCGACATGCACGTCCACCTGCGCGAGCCGGGGCAGGAGCACAAGGAGACGGTCGCCAGCGGTGTGGCCGCGGCGGTGGCTGGCGGGTTCACGGCCGTCGCCTGCATGCCCAACACGACGCCCGTTATCG
>DATATJ010000087.1:0-3410 GCA_036268855.1 Vicinamibacterales bacterium | reverse complement strand
CACGCTCGCCGTCGGCATCGTCATCGACGACGCGATCGTCGTGCTGGAGAACATCTTCCGGTACATCGAAGAGAAGCACTGCACCCCCTTCGAGGCGGCGATCCAGGGAACGCGCGAGGTCGCGCTGGCCGTCATGGCGACGACGCTGTCGCTGTGCGTCATCTTCCTGCCGGTCGCCTTCATGACCGGCTATGCCAAGCGCTTCATCAACCCGTTCGGCTGGACGATGGCGTTCTCGATTCTGGTGTCGATGCTCGTCAGCTTCACGCTGACGCCGATGCTCAGCTCGCGCTTCCTGAAGCTGGCCGACGCAGAGGCGGATCACAAGACCAAGGACGTCGGGTTCTTCCATTGGCTCGACACGTGGTACACCGGGTGGGTCGAGTGGGCGCTCGATCACCCGGGGCTGATCATCGGCGCCTCCGTCGTCGTCTTCCTGCTGACGTTTCCGCTGAACAGGATGGTCGGGCGCACGTTCGTGCCGGTCGAGGACATGGGCGAGTGGACGATCCACATCGACACGCCGGAAGGGACGTCGCTCGAGGGCACCGGCGTCTACGCGAAGCAGCTCGTGAAGGAGCTGAGCGGCATTCCGGGCGTCAAGGACATCGAGCCGACGATCACCTCCCGGCCAACGCACATCCACCTGCTCGTCCAGGCCGTGCCGTACGAGGAGCGCAAGGTGTCGCAGGCGACGATGGTGGCGGAGATGCGCCGGCGTCTCGCTTTCCATCCGTCCTACAAGCCGAGTATCACGATTCGAAATCCGCTCGGCGGCGGCGAGCAGGGCGGGTTCCCGATCTCCGCGAACATTCTCGGACCCGACATGCCGCGTCTGGCCGATTACTCGCTCAAGGCGCTGGCCGAAGCCCAGAAGCTGCCGAGCCTCACCGACGTCAAGGTGACGCTGAACGTCTCCAATCCCGAGATTCACGTGGACGTCGATCGGCGCCGTGCAGCGGATCTCGGCGTGCGGACGGCGACCGTCGGCAACATCCTGCGCCTCGCCGTCGCCGGCGACGACGAGATCTCGAACTACCGCGAGGGCTCTGAGCAATACCCGGTGAAGATCCGCGTGCTCGATTCGCAGCGCGGCGACATCGCCGCGGTCGGGCGGCTGACCGTGCCGTCGCTGAACGGGCCGGTGCGGATCGACAACATCGCCCGGATCGACCGCGGCCTTGGCCCAAGCACGCTGCAGCGGTTCAACCGCCAGTTCTCGGTCGGGCTGTCGGCCGATCTCGCGCCCGGCCATGCGCTGGACGAGGCGTCCGACGACGTGCGCCGCCTGCTGGCCGGCCTGAGCCTCCCGTCCGACATGTCGTTCTCGCTGAGCGGCCAGACCAAGATCCTCGACGAGACGACGACGAACCTGATCATGGCGATCGCCCTCGCCATGATCTTCGTCTACATGGTCCTGGCGGCGCAGTTCGAGAGCTTCATTCAGCCCATCGTGATCATGCTCGTGCTGCCCCTCTCGATTCCGTTCGCCCTCTTCACGCTGTGGATCACCGGGCGCACGCTGAACCTCTGGAGCGCGCTCGGCGTGCTGCTGCTGCTCGGCATCGTGAAGAAGAACTCGATTCTGCAGGTGGACTACGCCAATGTGCTGCGCGCGAAGGGCATGCCGCTGCGCGAGGCGATCGTCGAAGCGTGCCGCACGCGGCTGCGGCCCATTCTGATGACGACGTCCGCCATCATCGCCGGCCTGATCCCGACCTCGCTCGGCCTCGGGATCGGCGGTCAGGGGCGCGCGGCCATCGCGATCACCGTCATCGGCGGCCAATCGCTCTGTCTGTTCCTGACGCTGCTGCTGGTGCCGGTCGCGTACGTGAAGTTCGATGCCTTCGAGCAGTCGCTGCTGAATCAGAAGTGGAAGGGCTGGATGGGCCGCGCCAAGGGCGGCGCCCGCTCGCTGCCGACGACGGCGCCTCACGCTGGCTAATGTTCGCAGCCAGTGCGAGGCGCAGCCAGTAGATGACTTCACGCCTCCGCTTCTTCCGCATTTGCCCCGATGGACGTACCGCAGTCGAACAGCTGATCGGCGATCCTCCGAGCGGCACGCCCCTCGAGGAATTTTGAGATGTTCACCAGAAAAGTGGCAGAATCTGCGCATTAGCCATCAGCCATCCATCATCCATCAGCCATGAAAAAGATCACCTTAGCCGCGCTCGCCCTCGGCACCGTGGTGTCCGCGCAGTCCGGAGCCGATCCGATGCTCGCGAAGATTCGAGCCGAGGGGCTGGAACGGTCCCGCGTGGCGCCGATGTTCGAGACGCTCACCGTCGACATCGGCCCGCGCCTCACGGCGTCGCCCGCGCACAAGCGCGCGGCCGAGTTCATGCGCGACCAGCTGGCGGCCGCCGGCCTCTCGAACGTCCACCTCGAGCCGTGGCATTTCGGCCGGGGCTGGACGCTCGAGAAGCTCACCGTCGAGATGGTCGAGCCGCGGTACCTGCCGCTCATCGGCTACGCGGACGGCTGGTCGCCCTCCACCGCCGGCGACATCGTCGCCGTGCCGGTCCAGGCTGGGGGCAAGACGGCCGAACAGATTGGGGCGATGCGCGATCAGCTGAAGGGCGCCATCGTGATGACCCAGCCGATTCTCACGAACTTCGTGCGCAAGGATCGTCCGCAGCCCACCGATCCAAGCTACACGCCGAACTCCGCCGCGTACGCGACCAGCGTCGGCCAGCGTCAGCCGCGGTCCGGCGAGGAGACGCCGCAGCAGCGGGCGCAGCGGATCACGCAGGCGCTGCGGGACGCGGGCGCCGGCGTGCTGTTGAAGCCGAGCGCCGGCGAGCACGGCACCGTCTTCGTCACCGGCCGCGACGGCGGACCGGGCGCGACGCCGTCCGTCACGCTCAGCGCCGAGCACTACAACATGATCGCGCGGATGCTCGATCGCCACATTCCCGTGAAGCTGCGCGTCAACGTCCAGACGAAGTTCTACGACGCGGACGGCGGGAACGCATATAACGTCATCGCGGAGCTGCCCGGCACCGATCCGCAGCTGCGCGACGAGGTCGTGATGATCGGCGCGCACCTCGATTCGTGGCACACGGGTGTCGGCGCCACCGACAACGCCGACGGGGCGACGACCGTGACCGAGGCGATGCGGTTGCTCCACGCGATTGGCGCACAGCCGCGGCGGACGATCCGCGTCGCGCTGTGGGGCGGCGAGGAGCAGGGGCTCCTGGGCTCGAAGGCGTGGGTGGACGCGCACCTCGCCGGCGAGGCGAACCGCGCGGCGCGCGACAAGTTCGACGTCTACTTCAACATCGACAACGGCACCGGCAAGATTTACGGCTTCTATCTGCAGAACAGCCGCGCGGTGCAGCCGCTGTTCGACGCGTGGCTCGCGCCGCTGAAAGATCTCGGCGCGCGCAGGAACACGCTGGAGCCGATCG
>DATATJ010000086.1:0-10095 GCA_036268855.1 Vicinamibacterales bacterium | reverse complement strand
CGCCGCTCTGGATCGTCAGCGTGTTCGGACTGAACGCAGACAACCCGGTGGTCCGCGTCGATGCACAGCCCGTCTGGGCGGAGGCTGGTGCCCTCGCGCATTCGACCGCGATGCGCGTCACCCGCAGTTCGTCCGTCGACTACCTGCTCATCGCCGAGCCAGTTGCCGGCGCGCGGCCGGAAGCGTCGCCGTCACACGCCGCCCGCGTGCGCAGCCACGATCCGCGCACATGGCGCATCGCGGAGTTCGAGACCGACGCCCACATGCTGTTCTGTCGCACGGCCGGTGATCAGGGCATCGCTCGCGTGGCGCTCGTCGATGGATCGCTTCTGCGCTCGTCGTCCAGACACGGCGCCGAAGTCGCACGGCCTGCTGTTATGACAGATCTGTCTCTCGACGCCGACGAACTATCGCGAGCGACGGTCTCGCCCCAGCGACCCGAGAGTGGCAAGGCAAAGACATAGCGCGAAGGCGGAGCCTCGCGCTACATCGAATCGAAGGCGCTGCTGTCAGCGCATCCGGGATTCGAAGACCGTCGCCGATCGCCAGCCGGCGATGTGGCGCGACGTGAACCACCGGTTGGCCTCGCCCATCAGATGGGCCTTCGCCGCGGAGACGGCGAACGCGCTTGCGGCGGACGCGCGCTGCAGCGCCACGGTCGCCAGCGCCGACACGCCGCCGATCCGGCGAAGCGCACGAGCTGTCCTGAGCTTTCGCAGGAGCGGGCGAAGCGGCGCGCTATCGTCGGCGATAACTGCTGGGATGTCGGATCGCGCGTCCCTCACGTATGCGTCGGCAATCCAGATGGCCTGACGCCATTCGTCCACGAAGGAATGATTCACAATCACTCTCGTCGGAGCAGACTGGCCGTCGGCGGTGGTGAAGACGGAGAGACAGTCCGTGAGCGGGATGCAACGCCCGTTCAGATGATGTTGATCGGTGCGCTGACCTCGCCCAATCCAGTTGATCATCTCCTGCGACCGGCACGCAAGCCCCGCATCGTCGCACAGCCGGCGAAAGACGCCGGCGGACATCGACTGGGCCCGCCAGTTCCGTTGCGTCACGAAGCGCCGGACCTCGCCCGTTTTCGGATGCACGAACGCGCCGAGGTTCGAGTGGTGCACGAAGCCGGTGCCTCCCGGCTTCAGCTTTCGCGCAGCCTGCGCCAGATACGCGCCGAGCGCGTCGGCCTCGACGTGCACCAACGAGTCGAAACTGAAGAGGAAGTCGATGGACCGATCGGGAATCATCGCGAGCGATTCACCGTCGTTCGCGAAGTAGTCGATGTGAGGGTCGTCGGCGAACCGCGCCCGGCAGGCCTCGATACAGCGGGCCGACAGATCGACCAGGATTAAGTGGTCGCACAGCCGACGGAGATACTGCGTCCAGCGACCGAATCCCGGGCCGATCTCGAGCACGGTGCCAGCCGGCACATATCGCTGAATGCGTGGAAGAATCGTTCGCTGCCAGAGAACCGCTGTTCCCTCTGCGGATCCACCGGGCGACCACTCATCGCCCTGTTGAGCCCAGTTGTAATGCCCCCAGCGGTCACTATTCTCGGACACGGTCGGCACGCGACCGTCGTAAGCAATTCGTAAGCCGCTGAGCACTCCCTTGGCACCCTATACCGGACGCTCCGCGATCAGACCGCTCCCTGCGGATCAGTGGCGACAACTGTGGACGTACGCTCCAGCAGGCGGAGGTACAAGCTCGAAAACATCTCAGCAGAATGTTCGCGCGTGTACCCGCTCTGGATCGTCCGCACTGCCGCGGCCGACAGCCTCGCGCGCAGCGCGGAGTCCTGAAGTAGCCGCTCGAGCTGACGCGCAAGATTGCCGGCGTTGGCAGCTTCGAATAGCAGGCCGTTCTCGCCATCGCTGACGAGCTCGGGATTTCCGCCGACCTTCGACGCGACGACAGCGCAGCCGCACGCCATCGCTTCCATCAGCGAATTCGAAAACGATTCGTTCGTCGAGGGCAGCACGAACACGTCGATGCTGCGATACCACGACGCGACTTCCAGCGTTGAAGGGACGAACTGGCAACGCCCGTCGAACCCGGCGTCCCGTGCACGCTGTTCGAGGCTCGCGCGGGACGGTCCGTCGCCGACGATGAGCAGTTGAAGAGCACCCGGACGAATACGCGCGCACGCGTCAATCAATGTCTCGATCGACTTCTCCGACCGCAGCGCGGCGACAATGCCGACGACCGGCGCTGTCCCGTTCACTTCGCCGCGCCTCGCGCGATTGTTCGCGTGAAAGACGCTGGTGTCGAGGCCATTGCGGCAGGTGCGCATCCGTTCGTCGGGCACTCCGAACGTCGTGTGCAGGACGCGGCGTATGTAGTCGGAATTCACGACAACGGCATCGGCGAGACGGTCGGTGACGCCGAGGAGGGCTTGCCCACGATCGAGCATGCGGCGGTCGCCGCGCTGACTCGAGAGGACGACCGGCACGCGCGCGACGCGCGCCATCGGCACGCCGTAGAGTACGGTGGGCATGTCGAACGGATGGACCAGCGCCACGCGGTTCTTGCGCAGCCATCGGAGGAACCCATAGGAGATTCGTGCGGTGCGCGGCGAGGCGAACGACCGAACCGGAAATTCCACAACCGGAACGCCCGCCTCGCGGAGCTCATCCGCTCGAACGCCTTGAGCGTCGAAGCAGACGACGGTCGGACGAAAGTATGCGGGGTCGAGCGACCTGGCCACCTCCGCCACCTGACGTTCGGTCCCTCCCAGGTCCAGCGTGCGCGTCATCAGGACGATCGGCCACGGCCGCGAAGAACGCATCCGCTCAGTATCTCTGCCAAAACCGCGCCCACACATACGTGTGAAGCGCGCGCAATCGCGCGCGGCGGCAGAGCTGCCGCGGCACGACTCATGCTTAATCTCGATTCGATGGACGCAGCCGGCGGCTGCATCGCTCACCACGATCCGGGCGATGCGGCACCTCTTCGAAATTCATTCCTTCGTGGTCCGCTGCTTGGGCGTCTCCTGCTGAACCTGACGAGCCGCGTGCGAGGCTTCGATACGCTCCGCGTGCTCCGGCAGATCGAGCGCGCACCCTTCCGTTCTCCCGACGAGGTCCAGGCCAGCCAGTTCCAGCAGCTCACTGCACTGCTGGCTCACGCCCAGGCTCACGTGCCTTACTACCGCGAGCTGTTCGGCACGCTGAGTCTCCACGCGGGCGACATCCGCACGTGGGACGATTTCTCGCACATTCCCGTGCTCACCAAGGACGTCATCCGCGAACGCCAGGAAGACCTGGTGCGCGACGATGTCCCGCGCGACGCGCTGACGCCCCATTTCAGCGGCGGCTCCACTGGCGTGCCACTGAAGTTCTATCGCAGTCGCGACTATATGGTCGCCAGCGACGCCGGGCACTACCGCAACCTGACGCAGTGCGGCTGGCGTCCTGGCGAGATGATCGCGTTTTTCTGGGGCGGGAACGACAAGCTCGACGCGATGGCGCGCTGGGAATTCGAGCTGAGGCAGCTCGGCCGGCGCATGTATCAGTTCGACCCGTTTCATGCGGGCGACCAGGAGATGGCCGGCTGGGCGCGCCGTTTTCGACGGGTGCGGCCGCGCGTCGTCCATGGCTACGCGTCGACCATCGCGCGCTTCGCGTCGTTTCTCGAGGGCGTTGGCGAATCGATCGGCGGCGTCAAAGGCGTATTCACGACCGCGGAGAAGCTCTACCGGCCGCAGCGTCTCCAGATCGAGCGCGTGTTCAGGTGCCGAGTCTTCGACTGCTACGGCTCGAGCGAAGTGCAGAACGTCGCCGCCGAGTGCCCCGATGGGCGCATGCACATCAACGCAGACTTCGTCGTCTTAGAAGAGGACACCGGCGCCGTCGAAGGTCCGCGTCCGTTCCTGTTGACGTCGCTGCGGAACTGGTCGATGCCGTTCATCCGCTATCGCAACGAAGACTGCGGGCACCTCTCGAATGACACGTGCGACTGCGGCAATCATTTTCCGCTGATGCGTCTGGAGATCGCGCGGACGAGCGACAACTTCCTGTTTCCGGGCGGCCGCGTCGTGCATGGAGAATTCTTTACGCACTTGATGTACGGCTGCGACGGCGTCGTGAACTTTCAATTCCATCAAACAGCGACAGACGAGATGGTGTTGTGGGTGGTCGCTGGCGGCGGCGACCCCGAGGCGCGGCAGGCCAGGATTCGGGACGCCGTTCGCCGCATTCAGTGCATTTGCCCGGAATCGCCGGTGCGGGTTGATGTGCGCGAGGTCGACGCGATTCCGTTGTCATCGGCCGGCAAGCACCGCTTCACACGATCCGATGTCTCTTTGTCCAGTCCGACGGCGCATACCGCCACCGCGGCCGTTCCGGTGGCATAACAGAATGGCCACCCCCGCTTTGCCCTTCTCGCCGACCGTCGGCATCGCGCGCCTCCCGCGATATCCGCGTTCGAGCCATGCCGGCGACGAGGCGTCCGAGGCGCTGGGGCGTCTGGCGGACGCGATGGGATGGTCGAACGCACGCGGGCCGTTCGGCGCCGTCGTCCCCGAGGGCGCGCGCGTCGTGATCAAGCCCAACCTCGTTCTCCACCAGAATGAAGGCCCGGGCGGACTCGAATGTCTGGTGACCCACGCGTCGCTGATTCGCGCCGCCGCGGAGGCCGCGCTGCGCACGGGAGCCTCCGAGGTAGTTGTGGGCGATGCGCCGATTCAGGGCTGCGATTTCGACGTGCTGGTGGAGAACACCGGGCTACGCGCATGGGCGCGCGAGCAGGCTGCGCTCGATTCGCGCTTCGCCGGCGTCCACGACTTTCGGCGAACCACCTGCGTCCTCGTCCACGGTGTCCGCGTGCCCGTTGAAAATGTGCGGCCAGCCGATCGGTTCACGCTGTTCGATCTGGGTCGCGAGAGCCTCCTCGAGCCGATCAGCGAGGCCGATCGCTTCCGCGTCGCCTGGTACGATCATCGCCTGATGGCAAAGACCCATCACGCGGGCGTTCACCAGTACCTCATCGCGAACGAAGTGATCGACGCGGATGTGATCATCAACCTGCCGAAGCTGAAAACGCACAAGAAGGCCGGCGTCACGTGCGCGCTGAAGAACCTGATCGGCATCAACGGCAACAAGGAATATCTTCCACATCACCGGCGCGGCGGATCCGCGCGCGGGGGCGACAACTATCAGGGCGACGGGGTCGTCAAGCGCGCCCTCGAGTACGTCACCGACCGGCAGAATCTCACCGCGTCGTATGCGGCAGGCATGGGCTGGCATCTGCTGTTCGCGGTGCTCGCTCGGACGTCGCGATATCAGGGCGATCGCATCGGCATGGACGGCTCGTGGTCCGGCAACGACACCATCTGGAGAACGTGCCTCGATCTGAATCGCATCCTGCTGTACGGACGCCGTGATGGGACGATGGGCGACGAAGTGCAGCGCCGGGTGGTCCATGTCGCCGACGCGGTGGTCGCGGGACAAGGAGACGGACCGCTCGCACCCGACCCGCTCGACGTCGGGATTCTTCTCGGTGGAGACAATGCGGCGGCCGTCGATTGGGTGGGCGCGCAGCTGCTCGGCTACGATCCGAACAGGATCGCCTTGGTGCGCTCGGCCTTTCAACCGTTCCGCTGGCCGATCGCGAAGGTCGCAGCAAGCGGTATCTCGGTAGTGGGTGACCTCGGCAGCGGCACTCCCGCGACGGTACTGGAGCCGCTCCGGCAGCCGGTAATTCACCCGAAGGGCTGGCGCGATGCTTCCGCTTCGCCAGTGCCGGCGACGAGCGACCAGCCGGCGCCCGCCGCCGCAGGCGCCGTTCGCTAGAGGCCCTCCCTTTGCCTTTTGCCTTCTTACTTCTGCCTTCAAAAGGCGCCGCTTTTCCAGCGCGTCATCGATCTGGTAAATCGTTTCCGCTTCCCTCCCGTCCCGCTTCCACGATTCACCATGGCTGAGATCGCCGGCTGAAGCCGTCGCGCTAACACGATTTGGAAACGGCTATAAATCGCGAATTCGACTGGCACTTGCCTTGCTGAGTCTGCCGTGTCATGTGCGGAATCGCTGGGATCGTCTCGTCCGATGGCCTCGCTGCCGACGCGCCTTCTCGGGCGCTCGCAATGCGGGATGTGATGACTCACCGCGGACCGGACGACCGCGGTTTGCACTGCGACGAGCACGCCGCACTGGCTCACCGCCGCCTGAGCATCGTGGACCTGAGCACAGGTCAGCAACCGCTCTCGAACGAGGATGGCAGCGTCTGGATCGCGTTCAACGGCGAAATCTACAACCACTCGGAGATTCGGCGCGAGCTCGAGCAGCACGGCCATCGGTACCACACGAAGTCCGACACGGAAACGATTGTGCACGCGTACGAGCAATGGGGCGACGCGTGCGTGCATCGCCTTCGCGGCATGTTTGCGTTCGCCATCTGGGACGCTCCGAAGCGGCGCCTACTGCTGGTGCGGGATCGTCTGGGCATCAAACCGCTCTATTGGACGCAGACGGCCGGCGCGCTGCTGTTCGGATCGGAGATAAAGGCAATTCTCGCCAGCGGCCTCGTCGAGCCTCGGGCGAACGAGGCGGCGCTGCCCGAGCTGCTCAGCACCCGTTATGTCTCGGGCACCGAGACGATGTTCCGCAGCGTGCACAAGCTGCTGCCCGGACACTTGCTGACCTTCGCGCATGGCAAGACGACGATCCATCAGTACTGGGATCTGCCGTCCCGCGACGCCCGCACACCGGCAGCCGCCGGCGGCGCGCAGCAGCCGGCCATGGACCGGAATGTGGTCGAGCAATTTCGCGCGCTGCTCGAGGAATCCGTCCGGCTGCGGCTGATGAGCGACGTGCCGCTCGGCATGTTCCTGTCCGGCGGCATCGACAGCAGCGCGATTGCGGCGCTGATGTCGGGGATGATCGATCGGCCGCTCCAGACGTTCTCGGTGGCCTTCAAAGACCGTGCGTTCAACGAACTGGAGTACGCGCGTGAAGTCGCGCAAGCCATTCACGCCGACTCGCACGAGATCGTGATCGACGATAACGATTTCTTCGGCGCGTTGCCCAAGCTCGTATGGCACGAGGACGAGCCGATCGCGCACCCGTCGAGCGTGCCGCTCCATTTCATCTCGGCGCTGGCGCGCGAGCACGTCACCGTGGTCCTCACGGGGGAAGGCAGCGACGAGCTCCTCGCGGGCTACGGCAAATACTTGCGGGTGGCGTGGAACTGGCGGGCAGGCACGATCTACGAGCGGCTCATCCCATCGTCGATGCGCGCCGCCATTGCGGCCGGCGTGGTGCCGCGGCTGCCGTCAAAGCTCGGACGTTATGCGCGCCGATCGTTTCTGGCGATGGACCGCACACCGGAGGCGATGTTCTTCGACAACTTCGCATCGATCCGGCTCGCCGATCAGCGGGGACTGCTCTCGCCGGTTGCGCGGAAGGGTGCGACCCGCGCCCAGGCGTACGGCGCATCGCTCGCGTATTTCGACACGCCGAACGGCGGAAGCACTCTGCTCGATCGTCTGTTGTACTCCGACGTAAAGACCTACCTGGTCGAGCTGTTGATGAAGCAGGACCAGATGAGCATGTCTGCATCGATCGAAAGCCGGGTGCCGTTTCTCGACCACGTGCTCGTCGAGTTTGCCGCTCGGCTGCCCGACAACTGGAAGCTGTCGAAGCTGACGACCAAGCGGGTGCTTCGCGAATCGATGAAGGGGCTCCTGCCAGCCACGATTCTGAACCGGCCCAAGATGGGCTTTCCCGTGCCGTTCGCCCAATGGACGCGCAACGGCTGGAACGGCGTCGTGCGCGACGTGCTGCTCGACCAGCGCGCGCGCGAGCGGGGCCTGATCGATCCGGCGGCGATCGACGCGCTGTTGCGCGACCACGCGGCCGGACACACCCAGGGAGGCGACCGCATCTGGAGCCTCTTCAACCTCGAACTGTGGTATCGCACGTTCATCGATCGCGACGGCGTGCAGACGCTCCCCCGCGCGCACGCGGCGGCGCCGGGCTCGCGGGCGGCGGCGTAATTGCCATACGGAACCAACTGAGGAAAGCGGCGTTCGCGCCGCGCAACGCGTTATGAGAGTGAGTATCTTCGGACTGGGATATGTCGGCTGCGTGTCGGCAGCGTCGTTCGCGGCGGATGGCCATCATGTCGTGGGCGTGGACGTCAATGCCGGCAAAGTGGCGGCGATCAACGCCGGCCGAAGCCCGATCGTCGAGCCGGGCCTCGACGATCTGCTGGCCCGATCGCTGGCCGAGGGCCGCCTCCGCGCGACGACGGACGGAGCGGACGCGATTGCGGACACGGAGGTCTCGCTGCTCTGCGTCGGGACGCCGAGCCGGCGTAACGGGAGCCTCGACCTGTCGTACCTCGAACGGGTGTCCGAGCAGATTGGCGCGGCGATTCGCGATAAGCCCGCGTATCACGTGGTGGTCGTCCGGAGCACGGTCCTCCCGGGCACCACGCACGATGTCGTGATTCCGGCGCTGGAGCGCGCGTCGGGCAAGAAGTACGGCGAAGGCTTCGGCGTGTCGGTGAACCCGGAGTTTCTCCGCGAAGGCACCGCACTCAAGGATTTCCGGAAGCCGCCGCTGACGCTGGTCGGTCACAATCACGCGGCCGACGCCAGCGGCACGATCGCGCTCTACCAGGCGATCGACGCGCCGCTCATCAGCACGAGCATCCGCGTCGCCGAGATGATGAAGTACACGAGCAACACGTGGCACGCGTTGAAGGTCTGCTTCGCGAACGAAATCGGCAACATGTGCAAGAAGCTCGACGTGGACAGCCACGAGGTGATGGACATCTTCTGTCGCGACGAGAAGCTGAATCTCTCGCCGTACTACCTCAAGCCCGGCTTCGCGTTCGGCGGATCGTGCCTCCCGAAGGACGTGCGGGCGCTGCAGTATCGCGCCAAGGAGCTCGACGTCGAGCTGCCGATGATCTCGCAGATCCTCCCGAGCAACCGGATGCAGATTCAGACGGGGCTCGATCAGATCCTCGAAACGGGACGGAAAAAGGTGGGGCTGCTCGGCTTCAGCTTCAAGGCCGCCACAGACGACCTGCGTGAAAGCCCTATCGTGATTCTCGCCGAGGCGCTGCTCGGCAAAGGCGTCTCCCTGTGCATCTACGACAAAAATGTGTCGCTCGCGAAGCTGGTCGGGGCGAACAAGGAGTACATCGAGCGGCAAATTCCGCACCTCTCGTCGCTGCTGTGCAACACCATCGAGGAAGTTGTCGCCAAGTCGGAGGTCATCGTGGTCGGCAACCAGTCGCCGGAGTTCGCCGACGCGATCGCGCACACGCGTCCCGATCAGATCGTGATCGATCTGGTCCGCCTGCCGATCTACGGGTCGCTCGTGCCAGCTGACTATCGGGGCATCTGCTGGTGAGCTGCGCGCTGATGTACCACGACGTCGTGCCGCACGGATCGTCCGATCTGAGCGGTTTCCCCGGCGCCGACGCCGCTCGGTACAAGGTGACGCCCGCGCGTTTCGCCGCTCACCTCGACGCGCTGCTGCGAATCGGGCACGTGGCGCAGGACGTGGCGACGTTGGTGACGTTCGACGATGGGGGCGCGAGCGCGCTGCGGGCGGCAGACCTGCTCGAGGAGCGCGGATTGCGCGGCTGGTTCTTCGTGACGACCGACTACATCGGCCATCGCGGCTTCCTGGACGCGCGGGACCTTCGCGAATTGCACGCGCGCGGCCACGTCGTCGGTAGTCACTCGTGCTCGCATCCGCTGCGGATGGCGCACTGCAGCGATCGTCAACTGAACGACGAATGGGTTCGCAGCCGGAGCGCATTGACCGTCATCCTCGGCCACGACGTTGCGACGGCATCAGTGCCGGGCGGCGACTACTCCGCGCGGGTGGCGCTCGCGGCGGGCGCCGCGGGCTTCACCTCGCTGTTCACGTCGGAACCAACGCGCACCATCGAACAGGTGGGACCGGTGACTGTGCGCGGCCGCTTCGTCGTTCGGCACGCGACGACGCCGCGGACGGTATCGGCGCTGGCCAGTGGAGCCCGGTGGCCGGCGGCCGTGCAGCTTGCCGGGTGGAACGTCAGAAAAGGCATGAAGCGCGTGGCGGGCACCACATACCTGCGTCTGCGTCGCCGGCT